>CAIMVC010000166.1 GCA_903844825.1 uncultured Burkholderiales bacterium
GGGTCGGGCAGCAAGAAGTGCCAGATTTCGTCGGGCTGGCGAGGCTGCTGGGCGGTGGCGCGGCGCGGGGCTTCTTCGTGCCAGGCGGGTTTGGCTTTGCCCAGGCTGCTGGCTTTGTAGACCTGGTGGCGGGCACCAATCAGGCTGTTGCCGTTGAACAGCTGGTAGCCAAACCAGGGCACGCGGGCGGGTTTGGGTTGGCCTTGGGCGTCGGTTTCGCCATAGATGGCGTTGAGCCAGATGGACACTTCGGCCAGCTCCACGGCCACGGGGTTCAAGTCCACTCCAAACACATTGCGGTCGGCCAGCACCATGCGGACTTTTTGCAGCTCTTGCGGGTAAATTTCGTGTGGGATGCGGGTTTTGAGTTCGGCTTGTTTGCGCTCCAAATACGCTTCGGCCAGTTGGTTGACGCCTTCGTTCAAGAAGGCCGCGCTGCCCATGGCGGGCTCGCACACCGTCAGCGTGAGGATGTCGTCGGCACACTGGACGCGGTCGCTGCCCAGCAGTTCTTTGAGCGCGTATTTGACCAAGCACTGGGTGAGCACTTGGGGGGTGTAGTAGCTGGCGCTTTTTTGGCGGTCGCGCCCGGCCAGGCGGTAAACGAAGCTGCCACGCGGGTGCTTGCGCAACTGTCGGTGCCCGGCTTCATTGACGTCGTAGACCTTTTCGTCGTCGGTGTAATCACCCAAGCGGCTGGCGGGCACGAACCAGGCGTTGTCGAGCTTGTCGTCGCCGTTGGTCTCGGCGCTGCGGCCACGGGTTTGGCTGTCTTGGGTGTCATCTTCGTTGTCTTCGTCATCGCTATCACCGTCGCCGCCGTCTGTGGTGCTGCCTTTCTTTTTGCCGGGTTTGACTTCGTACAAGTCTTCGGCGGCAAAGAAGCCTCGGTAGCTGAGCAGGGCTTCGTACACCGCGCCCAGCTGGTTGATAGACAGCAGCTGGTAGCTGACGCGGCCACGGCGCTGGCCTTTGCCTTTTCCCCGGCTGAGCGACATGAGGCGGATGATGGTTTGCCAGACATGGTTGGGAAACTGCACCTTGGCCAACAGGGGCATGGTGCTTTCGTCGAACAGCCGGCTGTCCAGCGGGGCTAGCGCGAAGGTGTCTTTGGCTCCGGCGACGGCGTGAATATCGTGCTGGGCGGACAGACCGCAGCCTTGAGCAACAAGACTGAACAGGCGACGCAGGGTCTTGTCAAAGTAAAGCCCCTCTCTGCCAGCAGGGGTATTGAGGTTTTTCAGCTCCAGGTCGCGCAGGCTCTCCAGGCTGTAGCCTTTGAGGTAGACCTCGCTCTTGGCGATGGGCACGTAGCCCAGCTCGGGCCGCGCTTCGATGTAGAACATGAAGAGCAGGCGGTAGACCATGCGCAGGCATTCGAGGCTGAGGTCGGCAGGGTCGAGCTGGTCTTTGCCGCTGAAAAAGCCTTTTTTGCTGTCGCTGGCTTGCTGTCGCAACTGGTTGGCGGCTTCGTTGCCCAGCAGCTCAATGGCTTCGCGCAGGGCGTGCTTGAGGTCTTCGCTCACGCCAAAGGCGTGTTTGTGGGCGTTTTCGTCCAGCGACTCCAGCAGGCTGTTGCCTTGCCCGGGGGCCAGGCTGGTTTTGTGAAGCAAGGCGGCGGCAGCTTGCAGGGTGGCCGAGTCTTTGCGGTCGAGGATTTCGGTCCAGTCAAAACGCAGGGCGCGGTTTTGCGGCCACTTGTAGCGGTCGAGCAGCAGCCATTGGTCCAGGCCCACCAGCAGCACGTAGCGCGGGGCCAAGTCGGCACCGAAGAGGGCTTCGGAGACGATGCTGTCCCAGCCTTCGCCCACCAAAAGCGTGGGCACTTCGGCCTCGGCGTAGTGCAGGCGGGTGAGTGTGTGGTCAAGCAGATCTTCGGCTTCTTGCCCGGGTTGGTAGGCGGGGGCGATGGCCAGTTGTGGTGGCTGCATCGCCAACTGAGCAGCACTGGGGGGTGCAGTGGTTTGGCTGCTGGCGTCTTTGGCCAACAGGCTCCACAGGGGTATGGCCTGCCCGGCCACCAGTTCTACCGGGCGCTGGGCAGCACCAGGCTGGATGCTGTAGCCCAGGGCCTGCAGCAAGCCGGTTTGCAGCTGGGTGAAGAGCGCGAGTTTTTCGGCGTCGTCTTTGGCGCGGTTGATCTGGCCGCGCAAGGCAAACCATTTTTGCGCCCAGGCTTGCAGGCGTTTGTGGGGCGCGCGAAAGTTCTCGACACCGGGGTGTTCGGTTTCGGTGGCTTCCCAGGCGTCAAGCTTGGCTTTGATGTCGCCTTTGAAGACCTCAGCCAGGTAGTGGTGACTGTAAAACTCGTTTTCGTTGGCAATGCCAGCGAAGGTTTGGACGGCGTCGAGTACGGGCATAGGGGTCAGTTTCCTGCAGTGGGGTGGCACACGGCAGCGAGCACCTGTATCCAGGGCTTGGGCTCTGTGGTGAGGGTGTCTTGTACCCACTGGCGGTAGTCGTCAAATACGCGACCGATCTGGCGGCTGCGGGCTTCAAAGCGGCTGCGCTTGACGGTTTCGATCTGGTTTTCGAGGCGCAATTCGAGCTGAACGATTTGCTTGTCTTGCAGGCGTTTCAGGTCGGCCAAGGTGGTGGTCAGCCGCTCTTCGAGTTGCGCTGCAAATTGCGTTTGCTGCTGTGCCATGTAGCTGTGCATGGCGGACACGGCGTCGGGCAAGGCGGACTGCATGGACGAGACGGCCGATTGGTAGGCGGCGTTTTGCCCCCGGTTGGGCATGGCCTTGGCCTGCAGGCCTGCGCGGTCGGCAAAGGTCTCAAAGGGTTCGAGCTTGAATGGGCCTTGCTCACCCACGCGGGTGACGACTTGCCACTCGACCAGCAAGGGCTGGCCTTTGCGGTTGGGCACCAGGCTCATGAGGATGAAGGCTTGTTCACCGGGCTGCAGCTTGGCGCTTTGCAACAGCGGTGCACGGTGACGACCAAAGCTGGTGAGCACACGGTCACCCAGCCATTCCATGATGGGGTGCTGGGGCCAGAGGTAATGCAGACGGGGCCAAGTGTCTTCTTCGGCGTGGGCTTGACGGGCTTGTTCGATGGCGTTGGCCACGCGCTCGCGGTCGGCGCACAAGGCGTAGAGGTCGTTTTGGGCTTGCGCTTCGCGAGGCAATTGGCGCAGGCGGTCTTGCAAATCCAGCGGGGCGGTGAGGTTGATGATTGACTCTTCATCAGCCTTGGACCATTGGCAGACGGTTTCGCCCTGGTTTATCTGGGTGAGCGCGGTGGTGGCGTAGTGGAAGTCGCTTTGGAAAAGTGACTTGGGGTTGTGGATGTGGTCGAGGCTGGAGCCGGTGTGGGCTGGCGTGCTGGCGGCGGTTGCGCTGGCTGCGCTGTCGGTGCCCGCCGTGGTGCTGGCCGCGTCGCCGCCAAACAGGGTGAGCAACCAGTCGCCTTCGTTGTCTTGTTTGTTGCTGGCTGATTGGTCGAGGGTGGTTTCGACTTGTTCGGGCGTCAGGCCTTCGGCCATGAAGCTGCTGACTTTTTCGGCTTCTTTTTCGGGGTCAAAAACATTCAGGAAGGCGGAAGGGTCGCCCAGGTTTTTGTTGGCCTGGTCGTCTTTGTTTTGCAGGATTTCCAGAATGCGCAGGTCGCCCTTGATGTGTTCGGTGACGGCTTCGGTAAACAGGTACACGATGTGCGGCTGGTGCTTTTGGCCGTAGCGGTCTACCCGGCCGTTGCGCTGCTGAAAGACCATGAGCGACCAGGGCAGGTCGAAGTGGACCAGGCGGTGGCTGAAGTAGTGCAGGTTCAGGCCTTCGCTGGCGACGTCGGAGCACAAGAGCACGCGGATCGGGTCGTCCTGACGGCCAAAGCGTTCGACCATTTCTTGTTGCTCGGTGTCGGGCATGCCACCGTGCAGGATGCCCTGCTGCTTGTCTTTGAGCTTGAGGTCTTTGGCCAGCTGCTTTTGCAACCAGTTCAGGGTTTCGATGCGCTCAGAAAAGACGACCAGTCGGTCAGCAGGGTCTTGGCTGTTCCAGCCAAAGTCGGCGCTTTGCAGGTGGGCCAGCAGGCGCTGGTATTTGCTGAAGGCCGTGCTGTCTTGCATCAGCGGGTGGAGGGCGACGATGAAGTCTTGCAGGTGCGCGACTTCGTTGCCCTCTTCGGCGGTGGAGGCCGTCTTTTGCTGGAGCAGCTGGATGCGTTTATTGGCCGACTCCAATGCGGCAGCGGGGCTGGAGAAAAGGCCCTTTTGCAGGGCGACGCGTTGCAGCTGCTGCTGTTTGCCGCCTTTGTGTTGGCCGTTTTGCGTGAAGGGGATGGCCAGCAAGGCACGGTAGGCGGCTTCTTCTTGCGCACTGGCGGCCTGACGCAGGCAGGTGGTGGCGCGCTCCTGGAAGTCAGCAGAGACTTGGTCTTTGATGTCTTTTTTGAAGCGCCGGATGACCAGGCCTTTGTCTTTGAAGTCTTCGGGGGTGTAGTCGTCGGGGTCAGAAATGGCTGTGGGGTCGAGCAGCGCCATGAGCGATGCAAAGCTGCGGGCCGAGCCGTCGTGCGGCGTGGCGGACAACAAGATGAGCGTGTCGGACCGGGTGGCCAAGAGGCGGGCGAGCTTGGCACGCTTGGCCAGGCCCATCTCCCCTGCCCTGGCTGCGACGTTATGGCATTCGTCGATAACGATCATGTCCCACCAGGCGTTTTCGAGGTAGTTGCGATACTCCAGATTGCTCTTGAGCGTGTCGATGGAGATGATGCTGCGGTCGAAGTGGTTGAAGGGGTTGTGGTTAGCGGGGATGCGGTTGCGCACACGGGCCAGGCCCATAGAATCCAGCCGCACCAAGGGAATGGAAAAACGGCTCCACCATTCTTTTTGGAACTGGGTGAGCATGGCTTTTTGGGTGACGACCAAAATCCGCTTGCCGCGACCCCGTTGAATCAGTTCGGTGGCGAGAACCCCAGCTTCGAGGGTTTTGCCCAGACCGACCGAGTCTGCAATCAGGATGCGGGCGCGAGGCTGGTGGAGGGCTTGCAGCGCAGGGTCGAGCTGGTAGGGCACGACGTTCATCACCCCACGGTGACCCAGGTGGATGCGCGTGTCGTTCGGTACGGTGCGCCGACGCTGGCTCTCCAGGTACAACATGGAGGCGTTGTAGTTGGGGCTTTCGTCCGGCACCAGCAGGGTTTCGGCGGGGTCGAGGATTTCGATGTCATCTTCAAGCGCAGTCAGAAACAGGGCCGACTGCCCCCGAACTAGGTCGGAAATGCCGTCGCAGGTGAGCAACCAGCCACCATCGGCGGAGGGGTCAACACGGCGAATCAGCCATTCTTCGTCTCGGATCAGGGCGCGTGCGCCGGGGGCAAACTGCGTCATATGGGTTCGTTTTTAGAATAGATCTATTCTTGCCTAAGTACCTTTGATTAAGCTTGGAAAGGCGCTACTTAAGTGCTTGCTTGGCACGATCAAGGGTATTCACTGAAACAAAGCTGCCTAAATAGACCTCGTGCACATAGAGGCATGGCAGAGAGCCCCCTTCCGTAATTGGCTGTCAGGCTCACAGCCAAGCCTTGCTCCCCTGGTGGCGATGCAAAGCCAGGGTTTCAAGTGACTACCAAACAGGGCAGGTGAATGAACACCCGGGCCTGGCCGGACTTGGGAATATCCAGGCGCAGCTGGCCCTGATGCCGGTGAATGACGGTGCTGACAAAATCAAGGCCCAGGCCAAAACCTTGCGTGATGACGCTTTGGTCAACTTTGAGTTTGTCGCTGGCTACCGTGTTGCTGATGATGATGTCCACCTGGGGCGATTCGACGCTGCCGCCCTGCTGCAGTTCGACCAACACTTCCGTGCCCGGCTCGCCGTATTTGATGGCGTTGAGCAGCAAGTTCAGCAAGGCCCTGACCATCAACTGGCTGGCCACTTGAACAAAGAAAAAGCACTCGCTGCCGCGCACATGGAGCTGCATGCCACGCAGTGCCGCGAGGTCTTGCGCCTGGGACACAGCGTCGTCGACGATGTCGTCAATCAGGCGTTCTGACAGTTGCAGGGTTTCGCCATGCGCCCGACTTTCAATCAAAAAGCCGTCCATGAGGCGCATCAGCTCATTGGCGTGGCTGATGATGCGCTGTATGCTGCGCTCGGCCTGCTCGCCCGATTGGGGCTGCGGCTGCGACTGGCCACGCATCTGGCTGGTGACCGCCAGGATGGACGCCACGGGTGTGCGCATGTCATGCGACAAAAAGCCCAGTGCCTGATCGCGCTGGGTCTGGTAGCGCCGCAGGTCGGTCACGTCCACAAGGGTGAGCAAGCGAAAAAAGCGTTGCCCTGCGGCTGCGACCTGGGCCGTCTTGACGTACACATGGCGCGCACCCGACGGTGTCGGGATCTGCACGGTGGTGTCGGCATTGGCCAGGGCCGTGCGATTGAACTGTTCCCAGCTTTGCACGGGCTGACCCAGGCGCCCCAGCAGCTCGGCAAGCGAATTGACCGGTGCCATCGGCAGCGAGTCCCCCTCTTGGCTCCACAGGTCACGCATCGCCTGGTTGGCCTGCAGCAGCTGGTCCTGCGAGTCCAGAACGGCGACGGGCTCGGGAATGTGCCGCAAGATTTGTTCGAGCAGCAGCAGGTGCTCGCCCTGCAAGTCAATCGCGCGGTCCAGCCGGTCGGTGTAGTAGTCAACGATGTTGCCGGGGGCATTGTTGTTGATTGCAAAGTTCTGATTGCGCACCTCGTCCACCGGCAAGTTGGCGGTCTTCTGGTGCATGAAGTGCACCGCCCGATCGAGCCGCCGCCAGGCCCAGAAAAGCCAGAGCAAAGCCGTCGTGACCCACAAGGGTGCAATGTCAAACCACCAATTGGCCTGCCGCAGCAGCAGGTAAGACAGGCCCACCAGGCTGACCAGGACAATGGAACCCAGTAGCATGACTTGCCGCAGGCGCAGCAGGTACAAGGCGAGTTGGAGCATCAGCACGGCAGCACAGCTCAGGCCAAACACCATGGTCTGCGGCACCAGCCGTATCCATTGATCCCGAATTCCTGCGTTGAGGGCACTGGCCAAAATGGCGACGCCGGGTGTGGCCGAGCCGGACGCGCCCGAATAAATGGTCGCATGCTGGTCGCCCAGGGCGGGATCGGTGACGCCCAGCAGCAGCCACTTGTTGCGCAGGTCGGGCAGCGCAAAGTCCGGGTTGAGGGCGTCGAGCAGGGAGATGGTTGTAAAGCCCACAAAGGGATCGACCATGCGAAAGCGCAAGTACTCGTCAGCCAGCAAGGCCGGCGCGTACGCTCGTCCGCCCGCTTTGAGCATGGCCAATGAAAAATGGTCCATGCCGAAAAACCGGGCTTGAACGCCGCGAATCACACCGTCCGGATCAAAGCGGACATGAATATGCCCCTGACCAGCGCTGGCCGCAGCCAGGGCCGGCAGGGGGAGCTGCCAGTTCCGAGTCTCTGGGGCCGGGACATCTGCTGTTCTGGGCGCGGGCGCCAGCACGTAGGGCAAGACCACCGGCACGCGCGCCAGTTCGATGGCGAGCTTGGCGTCGTGCACGCCAGCATCAAAAAAGAGCAAGTCAATGCCCAGGACCAAAGGGGGACGGTCCGCGCTGGCGAGCCGATCGATCAAGGCCGCGTAGTGGTTTCGGGGGATAGGCCATGGCCCCAAGGCCTTGCGGGTGCGCTCGTCAATGGCAATGACGACGATGTCAGGCGAGGCCTGAAAACGCTGGGAAAGACTGAATTGATCGTAGAGCCGATTGCCAATGGCTCGCCCGGTGTCCGTCCAGGCGAGCACGCTCAGCACGACCAGGGCCAGCGCAGTGGTCAGCAGCCATTCCCCGGATAGCCGAGCCCGCCAGTGGCGCTGCATTTTCACTTGACGCAGTGATCTGCTTGACCCGACCCTAGCTGGCGTCGAGGTCGGCCGGAATGGCGATCAGCTGGTAACCGTAGCCATGAATGGAGCGCAGGCGTATGGCCGAGGATCCATTGAGTGCCAGGCGGGAACGGATGCGGGAAATATGCACGTCAAGGGTGCGCGAGAAGGAGTCGTCTTCCCGGCCCCAGACCTCTTGCATCAGCCGCTGGCGTGACAGCGATCGGTCTGGGTTTTCAAACAAAAACCGGGCCAGCTCGAACTCCTTGCCCGAAAACTGGGCTTGCCCGCCGCTCCAGGAGATGCTGCGGTTCAAAGGCTCAAAGGTGTAACCCAGATAGGTCACCGGGCCACTGCCCTGCTTGGCCGGGTAGGCGCGCCGCTGCAGGGAGGAAATACGGGCCATGAATTCAGCCGGGCGCAAGGGCTTGACGCAGTAGTCTTCGGCGCCGGCTTCAAGCGCCGCAACAATGGCCTGCTCGTCATGCAGGGAGGTCAAAAAAATCACAGGCGTGGTCAATTGATGGACCGTGCGCAACTGCTTGAGAACGCTCAAGCCATCTTGATCGGGCAGCTTCCAGTCAAAGACCAGCAGGTCAAAGGTCTGCCGCGAGAGGTCGTTGAGGAAAGCCCGCCCCGTGCCATAGATGATGCCGCCGTGGCCCTGCATCTGAATGACTTCCAGGACATGTTGTGCCAGTGAAACCTCGTCCTCGAGGATCCCTATCAACATCGGCGAAGCTGTAGCGGGACGAAATTGCTGCATGGGGTTCACCGTTCGTTCAGCGCACCGCCGAACGTTTTAATCAGGGGTTTGACGAGGTAGCGCAGAACACTGCGCGTCTGGGTTTGAACGTCGATGGTCGCGGTCATACCGGGTTTGAGCACCACTTTGGCGAGCATGAGGTTGTCCTGCTTAGGGGTGATCTTGACGTGCGCCCGGTAGTAGGTTTGGGCCTGGCCGTTGGCCCCCTGCTCGGTCAGCGTGTCGGAGCTGATGTAGCTCAGTTGGCCTTGCAGCATGCCGTAGACGGAGTAGTCAAAAGCATCGAGCTTGATCTGCACCGGCAGTCCCAGCTTGAGCTGACCGATGTCAACCGGGTTGATGCGCGCCTCGACCACCATGTCGCTTTCAGTGGGCGATATCTGCATGAGCTCGTCGCCCGCCCGCAACACGCCGCCTATGGTGGTGATCTTGAGGTATTTGATGATGCCCGCCACCGGCGCCACCAGGTCTGAGTGCTCAAGCACGCTGCGGCGGTCGTCGAGCTTGTAGCGGTTCGACGAGAGGTCTTCTTCAATGCGCGTGACTTCAAGCCGCGCTTCCTGGACGTACTTGTTGCGCAGTTCGGCCAGACGCGCCTCGAGTTCACCGACTTGTCGTAAGGCGCGCATGACTTCGATCCGGCTGACGTCGCCCGCGGTCAGCAGCGCCTGCGTCATTTGCAGCTCTTCGCGGGCCAGCCGCAAGGTGTCCTCTAGCGAGCCGGTGGCGTCGCGTAGGCTGGCTTTACGTTGATCAAAAAGACGCTGCTGAGCCGACACGAATTCGGGGAAGCCCTTGAGATCGGATCCGAAAACCGGCTTTTTCCCATCCGATTCGGCCCGGGCGCGGATCAGACCCGCCTGCAGGGCGGCCACCTTGGCACGGCTTTCTTCGAAGGCTGCGGTACTGCGCTCCTTTTCAAGCACCGCTAGGCGCTCGCCGGCTTTCACCGCCTGGCCTTCCTGCACCAGAATTTCAGCCAGGACCCCCCCATCGGCGGCCTGAATGATCTGCGTTCTGGCGCTGGCAATCATCAAGCCCTGCGCCCGGACCGTTTGGTCGATCTCGAACCAGGCGGCCCAGCTCAAGAATGTGACGAAAGCGATGACGAGCAGCCACAGGAGGGAGAGCTTGGCAAAAAATCGGGGACCGGCGGAGGCGGGGGTACTTGATGAAGGCGGGAAGGGAGTCATGCGGCTGGTTCCTAAGCGGCGGCTGAAGGTGCGATCTGCCGTGGCGCGCTCAGGCGCTGCAATACGGCATCTTTGGGGCCATCCATGACCACCTGGTGGTTGGCCACCACGATAATGCGGTCGACCAGTTTGAGCAGTTCGGGTTTATGGGTCACGACCACCAGCACGTCAGTGGGGCGCAAGGCTTGCTTGAGGGCCTGCAGGATTTGCTGCTCCAGCGCCTGATCGACCGACGAGGTCGGCTCGTCCAGAAGCCAGATACGAGGCTTGCGCAGGAACACGCGGGTCAGGTTGACCAGTTGCCGCTGACCCGAGGACAGGCCGCTACCGCCTTCGAAAATCATCTGATTCATGCCCTGAGGATGCGGCGCCAGCACTGCCTGCAATAAACCGGTGAGGCGGGCTGCCTCCAAGATGGCGTCGTCGCCTGGGTCAATCAGGCCCAAAATCAGATTTTCGCGCAGGGTGCCGGCAAACAGGCGCCCATCCTGCTGCAGGTAGCCCACCCGCTCGGCAAGAACCGGTTTGGAAATATGGGCCAGATCAATGCCGTCGAGTTTGATGGTGCCGGTCTGCGGCTTGTACATGCCACTGAGCAGGCGCAGCAAGGTGGTTTTGCCCGCGCCCACCGGTCCGAGTACGCCAATTTTTTCTCCTACCTTGATCTGCAGATCGGCAATGGCCAGAGCCGCCGAGGTGCCGTAGCTGCTGCTCACCTTCTCAAACACATAGTGACCTTGGATGGACTCCAGGGTGATGGCTTGCTCCTGACCGTGGTGGTCATCCTGCAGAGCCCACAGGCGATCCAGCCCTTGCAAGGCCGAGCGGGTGTGCGACCACTGGATCAGTTGCCCCGGCAGCGCCGCCACCGGCCCGAGCACCCTGCCGGAGAGGATGGAGCAGGCAATCATGCCGCCCATGGTCAGCTCGCCCCGGGATATCTGCAGGGCGCCCACGGCCACCATCAACACATAAGACACTTGCTGGAGCGCCCCGACCAGGTACTGCGAGTTTTCGCTGATGCGCCGCATTTCAACTTCTACCGTACGCGCCTCGTCGGTGGTGTGCATCCACTTGGACAGCATGCGCCAGCCACTTTGGCCGGACTTGATGGTTTCCGCACCTTCAATGGTCTCGACCAGCAGACCCGTCTTGAAATTACTGGCCGCATTGGCTTTCTGGCTCAAGGCCTCGATTCTTTTGCGGTACATCAGCCCCACCACCAAGGAGATGGCAAAAAAGGTCAAGGGAATGGCGCTGAGCCAGCCACCAATGGCGGCGATGACAAACACAAAAATAAGGGCGAACGGAATGTCCACCATGACGTGCGAGCTCATGGCCATGAGAAAACCGCGCACAATTTCGTAGCCTTTGAGCTGCGCCGCCAGGCTACCCACGCTGCGCGGCAGTTGATCAAGACGCACCGCCAGAAATCGGGTGTAGACCGTGCGGGCCAATTGCCGGTCAACCTTGTCGACCAGCTCTTCGTAGATCCGGGAGCGCACGAACTTGGCGACCATCTCGAAGCCGATAGCGACCAGAACACCCAGCGTGAGCACCCACAGCGTCTGGCTGGCGGCGGTGGGTACCACGCGGTCGTAGACCTGCATGCTGAAAAAAGACGTCGCCAGAGCGATGACGTTGATCATGAGCCCGGCCAGGGTGCCTTCGACCCAGGTGCGCCGGCTTGAAAACAGCTCACGCTTGATCAGGCTGAACACCTGGCTGTTAGAGGTGTCGTAGGGCTGGGCCATCTTGAGTTTGGCGATGCGCCAGTCGGCCAGGTTCGACAGCGGGGTTTCCACCCACTTGTTACCCTCTTTTTCGTACCACTCGGTGACCCACTGGCCCTGGGGCGTCTGGCCGCGCAGCAGACCCCAGCCGACATCGTCCTTGTAGATCAGGCAAGGCATCATGGAGGGGTCTAGCGACGAGGGGCGAATCCAGCGGGGTTTGGGCAGTTGCAGCGAGGCCTGCAAGGCCTCGAGCGCGGGCGCGGGCGCCAGACCGCTGTCAGCCAGTGCTTCGATCGCGCCTTGCAAAGCCAGCCGGTCCAGCGCCTCGGCCTGAAGTTGCGACAAGCGCAGTAAAAGGGGAAACAGTCTTTGCATGCGTTTCTCGTCGATCTCTCAGAGGAAAATTAGGGGCGCGGGGCCAGCGGCCCGGGCGCCATCGAGGCGCCTGGGCCAGCCAACACAGACTCCAGGCCCTGGCTGTAAACCGCCAGGCGCCAGGTGCTGACGACATAGGCGACACGCACATCGACCAGGGCAGTTTGGGACTGGGCCAGTTCACGTGCGGCGTTCATGACTTCTACCCAACTTTTACGACCCGCCAAAAACTGCCGATCCCAGGACCGGACCATGGCCTCGGCCGAGTTCAGGCTGGCCTCCAGGCCGACACTGCGCTGCTTTTGCGATCGAGCCGAAGCCAGCTCGATCGAGACCTGCTCGGCGACACTGCGCCTGGCCGACTCGACATCGGTGACGGCCGACTCCAGCCGGGCGACTGCGGCGTCGATACCAGAGAACACCGACAAGCCAGCGCCGGGCGACGCCGACATGCCAATGAAAAAGCGGTTGGCCAGTGACAGACCTGAGGACGAAAAGCTGCCTCGTTGCTGTTCAGCACGGACATAGACCTCGGGATAGACCTGGGCCTTGCGCACCTGAATTTCATGCTCCTGGACCTTGACCTGGGATTCGAGCTTTTGCAGCAATGGGCTCAGGCGAATCGCTCGCTCCACCGCATCGGGTCGGGCCAGCACCTGATCCTGAGGACTGACGCTGAAATCGGCCAGCTCATCAGAGCCCAGACGCCGGCCGGTGAGTTGCTCAAGCCGGGCCAGCGCCACCGCCACCTGGGACTCATAAGCGTTTTGCTCGGCTCGCGCCTGTTCGAGCCGCCCCTGAGCCATGATTTCGTCGGCGGAAGCTGACAGGCCGCCCTTGACACGACGCACGATGAGGTCGCGCAGGCGCTCATGCGTCAAGACACTGTCCTGCAAGGCCAGGGCTTTTTGCTGGGCGGACTTCCACTCGCCCCAGCCCTGAATGGTCCGCAGCGCCAGTTGCTGGCGCACATCTTCCATGGCAGCTCGGGCCGTGGCCGCCGCCGACTGGGCGCGATCAAAGCCGGCCGTGAGTCGCCCCCCCGTCCAGATCGGCTGCTGCAGGCGCAAGGTCGTGACCCGGCTATCCTTGTTGTAATTCAAGTCATTGCTGGCCGCGCTGACGTTTTCAACGGCGACAGAGGGTGTGGGGAAAAACTGATAGGCAGCACCCTGGATATCGGCCTGAGACGCCTGAACCAGACGCTCCTGCCCCTGCAAAGCGGGGTTGCCCTGGAACGTCATGTTCAACAGGTCAGGCATGCCCAGCGCGAAGACTGGAGCGCCCGACGCACAGGCGATCAGGGCAAGAAGAGCTCGCAAACGACTAGGCATTTAATGTGAAGATTCGTATCTGATCCAGAGACATTTAAGAGAGCCCAAAGGCCCCGCCAGACGAGCCGAAACGCCGGCCTGGCCGCAGGAAAAACCCAGCGAAACAGCGGGCACCGCCATGCCAGCGGCAGCTTAAGGCGCGGCTCGTATTATGTAGCAATTAATTACCCATGATTTCACTGAAACTCTTGTGAAATCCGGGGGATGCAGCCAAATTGGTCAATTCCGCAAAATATTTGCCTGGGCAAACAAACGGATGGGACTGGCGAAGCCGACACAGGCGGCTGTGGTCGACAGGTGAGCGGACAGCGAGCGCTCAGACCAGCGACAAGCCGCCATCCATCATCAAGGTGTGGCCAGTCACCAGCCCGGAGGCGGACGATGCCAGAAACATCACGGCATGAACAATGTCTTCTTCGGTGCCGGCTCGCTTCAAAGGAATGCTCTGGACCTTGCTGCTGACATAGGCCGGGTTGGCAAACAGGTCCCGCGTCATGCCCGACGGGATGGCGGTGGGCGCGACGGCATTGACCCGCACCAGGGGCGCCCATTCGACGGCCAGGACCTTGGTCAGGTGGGATACTGCGGCTTTCTGGATACCGTAGGGCGTGCCTTTACCGGACACCACGACCCCATTGACACTGCCTATATTGACGATGGCGCCGCCGCGTTCACGCATCGGCTCGCCAAACACTTGGCAGCTGCGGTAAACGCCGTTGAGGTTGACGTCGGTGAGCGTCATCCAGGTGTCCTCGTCGCAGCCGGCAAAATCCGAACGTATCTGGATGCCATGGGCGTTGACCAGCACGTCAAGTGGCTCACCCAGTGCAATTTCAGCTTGCACAGCTTGCAAAGAAGAGCGCTCACGCACGTCGGCCACGCGGTGAATCACCCCGGCAGTGTCTGGCTCATCACCCACGGCCGACACATCGAGACACCAGACCTTGGCGCCCAGGCTGACGAAACCACGGCACAGCGCCGCGCCCAGCGTCCCCCGCCCGCCGGTGACCAGCACCTGGGCGCCCACCAGGTCGCGGTACGGAAAGGCGTAGTCGCCGCTCGGGGGGAAATTGCCCAGTTTGGCCATGGCTTGACCTAGCAGCGGCAGCTGGATACGCCCGAGCCTGCGCCGATGGGCGTGCCAGGCCAAGCCAGAAGACGCGACGCACTTGTGTGAGCCAGGACGAACAACGCCGCATGGCACGGCCAACCGGCTGCGATCGGGTGCATGGCGTCGTCACCCGACGCGTGATCGGCTTGGTGGCCAAAGTCGTCAGCGTACATTTACTTTTCCTGCGCGAAATCAAGCGGTCAACTGCCGTTTGAAGGTTTAGTTTGTAGATGTCGTTCGTAAATTTAATCGACCGTTGCGCCTGAAATCTTCACGCCTTCGGCCCACATCTCGATCTGGCGTTGCACAAACACCCGGAACTCGTCTGGCCGATTCGCCACCACGGTGCTGCCCAACTCCAACATTTTTTGTGTCACGTCAGGCTGCTTGAGTGCCTCGATCAGGTCGTTCGCCAGTTTATCAACCACCGCTTTGGGTGTACCTTTGGGCGCAAAAAAACCAGCCCAGGGGGCGGCGTTGTAGCCGGCAAAACCTTGCTCGGCAACGGTCTTGTAGTCGGGCGTGCCAGGGGCGCGCTGGGGGGTGGTCAAGGCAATCATCTTGAGCTTGCCCGCTTTGAGATGCGGCTGAACGGCCGGCAAGCCAGTGATGCCGACCATCAAATTGCCGCCCAGCAAGTCGGTGATCATGGGCGTGCTACCCCGGTAGGGGATGTGCGTGAGCTGAACGCCGGCGCGGGATTTGAGAATTTCCATGCCCAGGTGGGAGGCCGTGCCGTTGCCGTCAGAGCCATAAGACAGCTTGTTCGGATCCTTTTTCAGCAAGGCGATCAGCTCTTGCAGGTTGTTCGCGGGAACCTGCGGATTGACAACGATGGCATTGGGGTAGAGCGTGGCCTGGGTCAGCGGCTCGAAATCGTTCAGCGGGTGGTACGGCATTTTTTTGTACAAGGACAAATTGATTGCGTGTGAACCGGTCACGCCAAGCACCAGGGTGTAGCCGTCCGCCGCCGACTTGGCCACCAGGTCGGAGCCAACATTGCCGCCCGCCCCTGCCTTGTTGTCGATAACGACCGGCTGACCCCATTTGGCGCTGAGCTTGTCAGCCACCACACGGGCGGTGATGTCGGTTGCCCCACCTGGCGGGAAAGGCACCACGATGCGCACCGACTTGTTGGGAAAGACCTCCGAGGGTTGGGCCCCTAGCGGCCCACTGGCCAGCGCCGAAAAAATCAAGGCGCTTAGAACAACTGCATTTTTCAGCATGGGGTGATCTCCTGTGGGTAATTCCAAAATGAAAAAGGTTTGGCTTGGGGCGGCGCGTTCAGACAGTGGTCCAACACGCGGGCTGCCTCGTCCACGCTCAAACTGCCATCGCAGTAAACAAAAAACTTGTCGCTCAACGCTTGCAAGGTGAAGGGCATCTGCGCATCGCCGGGAACGGCGGTGACCTCTTGCTCGAGTCGAGTGCCATCCTTGAAAATCATGGACAAGCGTGCCCCGCGTTGCTGGCGTTGCGTCCAGGCGGCATCGACTTGCAAGCTGACCTTGCCTTCGAGTTGGCGCAACAGCGGGTCTTGAAACTGCGGCTCCCGGTAAACCCAGGGGTCCAGCCGGCCCCAGCGCAGCATGGCGGCCACCCCGAAACTGAGCGAGAACTGCGCCTGTAAAGGGGTTTGCGGATGACGATTACCACAGTAAATTATGGCTTCTTCGTAGATCTCCAGCACCAGGCTGGCGACCTGATGCAGGTCGACGTGCCGGCCCAGGCGATGCGCCGCCAAGGCGCCGTAGTGAACATGTCGCACCGCCGCGTAGGGTTTGAAGTAGGCGTCGCCAATGTGAAAGTGTGTTGATCTGTCAAAGTCCGCGGGGCCCTGCCCCAGACCGACCATCGCGTATTCGTGCGCGGCCGTCGCAGGCGCGGTGACGCCGCTGGCGGCCGCCAGCGCCGCGTTCTGGCCGAGCACCGCCGAGTGCCCCAGGTAGGTGTTGCGCGAGGTGTCACCCGAACGCACCGGCAAATACAGGCTCATCGGCAACTGGCAGGCAGCGATTTGAACAGCCTGGGCGATCTGGCGCGGCCCGAGCCCCAAGGCATGCGCCACCGCAGCGGCGGCCCCCAGCGAAGGCCAGTTGCCATCGACATGCATGCCTTTTTTAATGCGTAAACTCGCGCCGAAACGGGCACCGACCTCGTAGCCCACCACGAATGACTTGAGAAAAGCGCCGTAAGACAAGGCCGACGACAAGGGCAGCAGCGCCGCCAGCGCAGCCACCCCTGGCCGGCCATGCGCTCCGGCATGACCCTCACAGGCCTCGTCCCAGCAAGCGGCCATCGCCAGCACCATGGCCGCGTGAGTGGCGGACAAACCCGGCCCCCCCGAAAACCGAAAAGCCCCGGGATCAGCCGCCGAGGACCGCGCCTCAAATTGGGCCACAGACGCGGCCCGGCGCCCCGCCATGACGCAGCCCAGGGTGTCAGCGACCAGCCACCTGGCTTTGCGCTCCACCTCGGGTACGGACTGAAGGTCCAGCGCCTGCAGCCAGCTCAACACCGCGACAAGCTCATCGTCCATGGGGCTCCATTGATTGTTCCGGTTGCTCTTTTGTGCGCTCAGGATCGCATATCGACACACAGCTTGGCCGGTCGGACCTGGCGAGATGCCAGCGCCAGGTCAGGCGCTCGCGGCTGATGGCGCGCAGGGGTACAACTGCGCAGCCGAGTCTATATTGCGAATCACATGGTTTTCGATGAAAACTGCCGCAGCTTTGAGGTCGCCCTGCGACAAAAGCTCGATGAGCTTGGCGTGTTCATCCAGGGCGGTGCTGTTTTCGAAGCGTTTGGTGAGCAGCAAAAAGCGCACAGGCTGTGCCATTTCGTTAAGAGGCTCGATCACTTTTTGAAGCGGCTCGTTGTTGGCCGTGGCCATGATGGCGTCGTGAAACGCGATGTTGGACTCCAGGTAAGCCTCGATGCTCCTGGACTGAAAATGACCCGACATGGCTTGGTTGATCCGCACCAGCTCGGCGATCAGGCCGTCCAGGGGCTTGCCCGCCAGCGCCTCGACGGCGTGACGCTCCAGTACGGCGCGCAAGCGGTAGATCTGCTCGATCAGTTGCGCCGAATACTCGCGAACCCGAAAGCCGCGACGTGGCTCGTGCGTCACCAGACCGCGCAACTGCAGCAGCCTCAGAGCCTCCCGCAAGGGCCCTCGGCTGGTGCCATATTCAGCCTCGAGCTGCTGTTCACGCAAGGCACTCCCGGGCGGGTAACGGCCGGTGATGACGCCTTGCCTGATCTTCTTCATCAGGTAGTAGGGGATGGGCTCGGGTATGGCCTTCGTCATGACTGAAAAGGATGAACGGCTCGCCAGTGCTCGGCCACGTCCTGGCGGCGGCACAGCCAAACCTTGTCATGACGGCGTACATGCGCAAGAAATGCGGCCAGCGCCTGCGCACGCGCCGGCCGACCCGTGATGCGGGCATGCAAACCGACGGACATCAATTTAGGCGCAGTCTCGCCCTCTGCGTAGAGCCGATCGAACGTTGCAGTCAAATAATTCTCGAAATCGAAGGGAGTTGAAAAACCGCCCGGCGCGGCAAACTTTCCATCGTTTGCGTCCATCGTGTAGGGAACGATCAGGTGCGGCTGACCGGACACCTCCACCCAGTACGGCAGCTCGTCATTGTAAGCATCGGAGTCGTAGAGGAAGCCGCCTTCTTGCACCAGCAGGCGCCGGGTGTTCTCGCTGGCGCCATAGCGGCAGTACCAGCCGACGGGCCGGGTCCCCGTGGTGCGCTGCAGCGACTCAATTGCCATGGCCATGCGCTCTTGCTCTTGCTGGGCGGACAGCTTGAACTGCTCCTCCCAGCGGTAGCCATGGCAGCAGACGTCAAATCCAGCGGCAACGATGGCCTCGGCAACTTTCGGGTTGCGCTCCAGTGCCAGCGCACATCCAAAAATAGTGGCGGGAGCCTCATGCTCACGCAAGACCTGCAGCAGGCGCCAGATACCCACCCGGCTGCCGTACTCGTACATGCTCTCGAAGGCCATGTCACGCTGACCCGCAGGGACACGACCACCGGGGGCTTCCGCCAGACCCAGCTCGGTTCGACCGTCGGCGTCCAGGTTGTTGTATTCGGACCCCTCCTCGTAATTGATGACGATCTGCAGCGCAACCCGCGCGCCGCCCGGCCAGAGCGGCTGGGGAGGCGTTGGGCCGTAACCAATAAAGTCGCGCGAGGGGGTCCAGACTTGGGTCATAGGGTCACCAGCAGATGTTGCTCAGAAGTTTCAGGACAGGTGCAAAACAAGTCCGCTCAGGCCAGCATACCCAGCCGGGTTGCAAGCGCCACCAGCTTGTGCGCCTCGTCAATAAAGGGGCCGTCGACCAGGCGTCCATCGACGGAAAATGCGCCTACGCCTGAACGCAGATGGGCCTGCGCAGCATGCACCACCTTCAAGGCATGCGCCAGCTCGGCCTGGGTTGGCATGAACACCTCGTTGGCCAGGGCGATCTGCGAGGGGTGAATGCAACTGCGGCCGGCAAAACCCAGCTGCCGCGCTGCCGCCGAGTCTCGCTGAAAACCTGCCTGGTCCTTGAAGTTCACATAGGCTCCGTCGTAGGCCGCAATGCCCGCCTCTCCGGCCGCCATGCGAACGGCGGTTCGCACGAATTGCGTGGCCGAAGGTTCGCCCGACACAATGCCCAGAGGGGCGAATAAGTCACCATACCCAATTTGCAAGCCGATCACCGCAGGATGGGCCGTGGCAATTTCCGCCGCCAACCGTAGGCCGCGGGGCGACTCGATGTTGGCCAGGATGCCGACCGGCCGGCCAATGCCCCGCGCCAACACCAGTTCCTCGATTTTCCGGGCTGCCAGACGCACCGCCTCGGCCGACTCCACCATGGGCAAATTCACAACATGCAGGGCAGGCCACACCGCCGCCTGCAGGTCGGCTTCGAAATGGGTAGTGTCTACTGCATTGACGCGAACGATCAGCGTGTGATGGGCATGAGACGCCGGCGCCGGGGAAGTACTGAACGCATGGCCTTGCAGGAAGGTTTGCAGCGCGGACCGCGCCATGTCCTTGCTGTCGGGTGCCACCGCGTCTTCAAGATCGAAAGAAATCGCATCGGCGGCACTGGCCATGGCCTTGGGGAACAACTCCGGCCTGGAGGCAGGAACAAAGAGCTTGGACCTCATGCGGGTGCGGCTCCGGGACTCACCTCATCGAGGTACTTGAGCGCGTCCTGCATGGACACAACATCGGCAAACTGCCTGTCCATGTCGAACAACGATATCGCGTGAGAGATCGGTATGCGGTCAAACACGGCCTCTTGCACAACGATGGTTCGCAGGTTGTAGGAGGACGCATCAAAAACGGTGGCCCGTATGCAGTTGCTGGTGGCGCCACCGACGATGATGACGGTGTCAATCTGGCGATCCATCAGATAGCCCAGCAAGGGGGTGCCATGAAATCCGCTGGGCTTTTTTTTCACAAAGACGATGTCCTGCGCGCCAGGCGTGAGTTCAGAGACCATCTGGGCGCCAGTCGAGCCGGCCAGACACCAGTGATCGCTGTCCAGCAAGTCTCGCTTGCGCGCGTAAACGCCGATATCGCGGCCCTGGGGGTCGAGTTCAAACAGACTGAAAAAACAGGGCACTTTGGCGCGCTGGGCCGACGCGACCAGCCGTGAAATTTCACCGACCGCCCGCCGACCGATGTCACCACAGCTCGACGGCCACTGGTCGTCGGCGCCGGCTTGACCCACCATGTACTTTTGCGCATCGATCACCACGACGGCAGGCCGGGCGCCAAAGCCCATGCGTCGGCCAAAGCGCCCACGCGCCACGACGGCTCGATCCGCGGGTGATAAAAATGAATCCCAGATGTTCATGTCTAGCCTTTGTCTTTTGGCCTGCGCGGTCCTGTCAGGCCGTCGCGCCAGAAGCGCGAAGAGCCTCGATGTCTGACGGACTGTAGCCAAGGCTGAGCAGCACCTGCTGCGAGTGTTGACCAAAGGTCGGAGCGGCGCACGCCGGCGGCTGATCGTCGTTGCCAAATTTGATGGCACGGGACAAACCCCGGTAGCTGCCGACGCTGGGATGTTCGAAGGTCCCGACCATGTGTTCGGCCAGGACCTGCGGGTGCTCGAACATGTCTTCAATGTCCTGCGCAACGGCGCAAGGAACACGGTCGCCAAAAATTTTCTCCCACTCCAGCGCGGTGTGCGCCTGGAGCGCCCGGGTCACGCGGGGAACCAGTTCGCTGGCGTGCTCTGCGCGCAATCGAACGCTGGCGTAACGGGGCTCGCTGGCCAACTCGGGCAAGTCAATCAACTCACACAATGCGGCCCAGAAATGTGCCGTGTTGGCCGAGATGTACAAGCTGCCGGCAGCCGTGCCATACAAGCCCGTGATGCCTCCCGAGCGCATGTCCCGAAAGACGTCTCTGGGTTCATCGGCAGCCCAGACGAAACGGGCCGACTGCATGGCCAAAGCGCTGCGCAGGAGGGAAATTCCCACATATTGGCCCTGGCCTGTGCGCTCGCGCTGGTACAGCGCCGAACTGACGCCACCAGCCAGGAGTGCGGCCGCGTAGTAGTCGACCACCGAGCCATAGACGATTTGCGGATTGTCCTTGGAGCCCTGGAGTGTGCAAATTCCGGACATCGTCTGAAGGACCTGGTCATAACCGGCTTTTTGACTCAAGGGCCCGCTCTCACCGTAGCCGCTGACGGCGCAATAAACGAGGCGCTCATGGCCTGCGCGAAGTTGCTCAAACCCAATGCCGAGGCGCTCGGCCACGCCGGGCCTGAAGTTGTGCACGAGCACGTCGGCATCGGCAAGAAGGCGCAGCAACACATCGCGTGCGGCAGTAACCTTGAGGTCCAGCACGATAGATGACTTACCCCGGTTGACGCCAAGAAAGGCGCGCCCTTCTGCCTTGAGCGTGGACGGATAGGATCGCAAGTTGTCGCCGGAGGGCGGCTCGACTTTGATCACTTCAGCGCCCTGATCGGCCAGCAGGGTGCAGCCGTAGGGCGCAGCAATGTAGGCACTGAGGTCCAGAACGCGAATGCCGGCGAGGGGTCCAGTGGAGATCAATTGTTACCTTGCAAAGTTCAAACTGGCGATAAAAACAACACTAGTCCACTCGCCCTAGTGCGAGGCGTGGCGGGCACCACCATCGACGTAGATCACCTGACCGGTGATGTAGCGGGCCAGTGGTGACGACAGGAACGCCACCAGCACCGCCAGGTCGTCGGGCTCGCCGATGTAGCCTGCCGGACAGTTGTCGGCCACCCACTTGTCTTGCGCCGCCGGGGTGGGCAGGATCTTTTGGTCAATCTGCTCGGAGTGAATGCGCCCGGGTGCAATGCTGTTGACGGTGATGCCGTGCTTGCCGACAACCCGCGAAAGTGCCTTGGCCCAGATATGGGTGGCACCGTTGGGTGGAACGCCGCCGTTCATGGCCACGGGCTCATCGCCACCGGTCAGGTTGACGATTCGACCGAAACCCTGCGCCTTCATGCCGTCCAGAAATACGTGGGCCAATTCGCGCCCCGCATGGAAATTCAGAAGCATCGCGTCTTCCCACTGCGCCAGGGTACCCAGGCCGTCAAAGGGGCGCGAGCCTCCCGCGTTGTTGATCAGGATATCCAGGTGACCAAAGTGATCGAGTACTTTCTTGAGCACCATTTGCGGCGCCTGGCGGTCGGTTACGTCGCAGCGAATCACCAAGGGGCGCGGCCGACCGGCGTCCTGAATTTGCGTCGCTAGTTCCTCGAGCAATTCTTCGCGCCGCGCCAGCACGATCAGCTGGCAACCCTCGTTGGCCAAGCGGATGGCAATCTGGCGGCCCAGACCCACGCTGGCACCGGTCACCAGTGCAATTTTTCCCGACAGTAGCAAGTCCAAATCTATCTCCTGAGTTAACTGTTGAGCCGGTGAGCCAATGAGTCAGGCGGCCGGTCAAAGCCCGAGGTAGGCCTTGCGCACGCGATCGTCTCCGGCGAGATCCTCGGCGGCACCCTCAATGGCGATTCCGGAGTGCTCCAGAACGTACGCGTACCTGGCCAGCTTGAGCGCCTGGGCTACATTTTGTTCGACCAGCAGCACGCCGATGCCGCGCGCCGAGATGGTCTTGATCACCGACATCACCTGGCGCACCACGATAGGTGCCAGGCCCAGCGAAGGCTCGTCAAGTAGCAGGTACTTGGGCTGGGACATCAGGCCTCGGGCAATCGCGCACATTTGTTGCTCGCCACCGGAGAGCGAGCCGGCGTATTGGGAAAGACGCTCCTTGACCTTGGGAAAGATGGTTAACACCCACTCCAGGTTTTCCGCGTGGCGGGCATGACTACGCTTGGCATACGCACCCATCTCCAGGTTTTCGCGAACGCTCATAAAGGGAAACAGATGGCGGCCCTGCGGCACCTGAGACAAGCCGGCCTCGACCCGCTCATGCGGCGCCAGGCTACGCAAGTCTGTGCCATCGAGAAAAATGCTTCCTGATTTCACATCGGCCAGCAGGCCGCAGATGGCATTGAGCGATGTCGTCTTGCCGGCACCATTGGCACCCAGCAGAGACACAATCTGGTCTGCGGGTACCGTGAAGCTGACGTCCCTGAGCACCACAATGTCGCCGTAACCAGCGCTCAGGTTTTTGATCTCCAGGCTCATCAGTCGTCACTCCCCAGATAAGCTGCGATGACCTTCGGGTCGCGCACGACCGCCTCCGGCACGTCGTGGGCGATCTTCACGCCATAGTCGAGCACCACGATCTGCTCGGCCAAAGACATGACGGCGTGCAGGTTGTGTTCAATCATGATCACCGCGAGGCCGTCGGTTTGTGCAAGGTCCCGTATGAGGTGGATGCTCTGCTCGACCTCGGAGGGATTAAGGCCCGCCAAAATTTCGTCGAGCAAAATGATTTTGGGCTCGACCGACAAGGCCCGGGCCAACTCCAGGCGCTTGCGCGACTCCAGCGTCAGGCTGCCCGACAGGCGATGCATCAGGTCCGCCATACCAACGCGCTCAACGATGCGGGCGGCTTTTTCACGCGCGTCGGCCGCCGAGTTTTTAAGCAGCGCGCCGACCATCACGTTTTCAAGCACCGTGAGGGTGGTCAGTGGTTTGACAATCTGGAAGGTCCGGCCGATACCTGCGCGCGCGCATCGGGGCGCCCGCGCATGGGTCAGGTCCACACCGTCGAACAGCAATTGGCCAGAGTCGGACTTCAGGTGCCCGCTGATGATGTTGAACAGGGTCGTTTTGCCAGCACCGTTAGGGCCGATCAAGCCCACGATTTCGCCGGGGTGCACGTCAAACGAGACCTGGTTCACCGCAACCAGACCGCCGAAGCGGCGCACCAATTGCACGATCCGCATCAGGGGTGCTGATCGTGCCCTGTCTTGAGGTGACATGGGGAGATTGCTCATTTTTTGCGCCATGCGGTGTATGTCCCTACGACTCCCTGGGGCGCCACCAGCACAACAGCCAGCAGTACCGAACCATAGATCAGCAGACGCGGCCCACCGCCCAAAAAGGTACTCAGCGCCCCGTCAAGGGGCGTCATGATCAGTGAACCGACGATCGGCCCCAGTGGCGTACCCAAACCACCAATCAGGCTGAACAAAGCAATCTGGACTGAGATGTTGATCGAAAAAACGCTGGGCGGGTCCAGGAACAAAATATATTGAGCGTAGAAAAAGCCGCCGACCGAGGTCAGCGCTGCGCTGATCATGGTGATGATCAGCTTGACCCGCACCGGCTCGACACCCATGCTCTCGGCCGCATCCTGATCGTCGCGCATGGCAACAAGATACAGGCCGAGCCGGCCGCGGTGAACCCATCGGGTGATGCCGTAGACCAGCATCATCAAGGCAAAGGCCGCCACCATGTAGGCCCAGCGCGAGTCAAAGATGAAATTGGCCAGGCCGGGCTTGAAAGGCAATGCGATGCCGCTGGAGCCACGGGTCACGCTGGTCCAGTTGTTGGCCAGTATTTCCATCACGATAGGAAACACCAGCGTGGCCAGGGAAAAGAAGGCGCCCCGCAAACGAAAGCAGGGCCAGCTGATGAGCACGGCGGTCGATGTCGTCAGCACAACACCCGCCACCAGACCGATCCAGGGGGAGATACCGAACGTGGCATACAAGACAGCCGTTGTATAGGCACCAATACCGAAGAAGGCCGACTGCCCCAGGGAGACCAGACCCCCATAGCCGGCCATCAGGTTCCAGGCACCGCTGAGCGCAGCCCACAGGAAGGTCATCACAATGATGTTGAGGTAGTAATCGTTCATCACTTCATCCCGATGTCTTCGGTCCCTGCGCGGCCAAAAAGTCCTTGCGGGCGCACCAGCAGGATGACGATAAACAAGAGCAAGGCGATCACGTCCTTGAACTCCACTGAAAGGTAAAAGCCGGTCAACGTCTGCGCCACGCCAATGATCAGCCCGCCAACAACCGCACCAGCGACGCTGCCCATGCCGCCAAGCACGACCACCACGAAAGCGGTGATGATCAGGTCGACGCCGACGGTTGGGAAGGTGTAGTACATCGGGGTGAGAATGCAGCCCGAAATGGCGGCGCACCCGACCCCACAGCCAAACGCCAGCCGGTTCAGCCGCTTGGTGTCCACGCCCATGAGGCTTGCCGCATAACGGTTTTGCACCATCGCCCGCAGCGCCCGCCCGCCACGGGTGAAGTGCAAAAAGCCAATCAGCCCTGCCGCCATCACGATCGCTGCGATGAACGCAAACAGCGAGGTCGCCGACAGGGACAGGCCGGCAACCGTGAAGGACTGCGAGGTGTACGAGGTCGTGACCGAACGGTAGTCCGGCCCCCAGAAGGTCAGCGCCAGGTTTTGCAGCAAGACCGACAGCCCGAAGGTCGCAAAGATCTGCATCGAATGGGCGGCAAAGAGAATTCGCTGTATGACGAAGCGCTCGACAATCATGCCGAGCACAAAGATCACCGGGACCACCAGCAGCGCCGAGAGATAGGGGTCAATGCCGAGCAGGACGTTGGCCCAGAAGGCCCCGAACATGGCTAGCATGATGAATTCGCCCTGCGCGAAATTGACTATCCTGAGAACGCCAAAAATCAAGGTCAGGCCGATGGACAGCAGGGCGTACACCCCGCCAATCAGCAAGCCCGAAGCAATCAGTTGGGGAAGTATGGACAGCACAGCTTCGCTCTCTCGGTGGGTGGCTCGGGTCTGACGGCTTAGCGCTTGTCCCAGGCCGGCAGCGGCAGGAGGATGGCGTCAGTCGTCTTGGTCTTGTCCGGGCTCACCACCACCAGCTTGCCGTTTTGCCACTGTTGGGCGACCGGGTAGGACCGAATGTTCTGACCACGCATGGGGTCGGTTTCACCGGCAAATTTCACACCCCAACCCAGCGCGGTTCCGCCATCAGGAACGTCCACGGCCACAGCGGCCTGGCGTACTTTTTCAGGGTCCAGCGAGCCGGCCTTGCGCAGCACGTTGTCAAGCAGCAGGTAGGTTCCAACAAAGCCTTGCGTGCCGACGTACGAGGGCGGCTTGCCGTGGGCCGCCTGGAAGCGCTTCTTGAAGTCGTCCAACTGTTTGGCCGCGTCCTTGGAAAGTGCAGCTGTATTGATATTGGCGGAGCCCTCGGTGTCAAATATCCCGTTGACGGCCGTCCCCAGACCTTCTGCAAAACTTGGCAGACCGTAGATGCCGCCGGTTCCGATGAAGGCGTCAACGTTCACGCCCAATTGCTTCATCTGGCGCTGGATGAGCAAGGCATCGTTGGCGTAGGAGGAGGCAATCACGATATTGGGCGACTCGGCCTTCATGCGCAAGATGAGCGGCGACAAGTCCGTGGTGGTCGCCTTGTAAGCGGTTTTGGCGGCGATGGTGAAACCCAGCTCTTTGGCACGCATTTCTGCCGCAGTAGCCACCGAGGTACCGTAGTCCGAGTCTTCATGGATCACCATGACTTTAATGTCTTTGGGCTCTTTTTTCAGGGCCTTGGCGATCACGTCTTTGGCCAGTCCGGCCGCCAGCTGCCCATTTTGCGAGGCGGTGAAGACCACCCGAAAGTAGTTCTTGAAACCACGTTTGGTCAGGCCATCTGAAATGCCGCCTGTTTCCCAATAGATGCCGCCACGGCGTTCAACGACCTGGCTGGCCGCAAACGACAGACCGCTCGAGTAGGTGCCAGTGATGACTTTCAGGTTTTCAAGCGACGACAAACGCTCGGCCTCCGACTGTGCTTTGTCGGGGGTTGAGGCATCGCCCGTGACCAATTCGATCTTATGGCCGGCAATACCGCCTTGCTCGTTGATCATGTCAACAGCGATCTTTGCGCCGTTGAGGTTCTCGGTGCCCAACAAGGCCAGCGAGCCCGTCAGCGGATATAGCGCGCCAATCTTCCAGGGTTGCTGCTGGGCATGCAGCGGTGTGAACATGAATGCAGCCATGGAGGCCAGAAAAATTCTTCGCATACGCATACCTAACTCCTTCTTGATTGTCAAAACAGACTTACCGTACTTTGCTCATGGATAACCATCAGACCGATGGCGGGGTGGCGGTGCTTTGAGGCACGCCAAAAACAAGGTGGGCGATGCTGACCTGCTGCGGCAACATGCAACTCTTGCCCCGAAAGCCGAGGGCGCGCGCTCTGATCGCATCAAGCTCGAAGGCGGTCAGGTCGGGCATGTCGTGGGGCGTGCTGTCAAGGGCTGGCACACCCGCTTCGGCAGCGGCCAGGCTCAACGCCGCGCGCATCAGGTCAAGACCAGGCCCAGAGCGGTCCATGCCCGTCGATGCGGTGAGATCTCCGGCACCAAGCTGCAGGGCGAGCACACGTGGCGATGACGCGCCTATACGCGCCGCATTCCTGAGTCCGCGCGCGGACTCGATGGTCGGGACGATGCGAATGGTTCGCCCAGCGCCTTCGACCATTTCAATATGCGCCAGCAGCTGCGCCACTATCGCCAGATCTGACGCCGATTCGACCTTCGGCAGGTTGATCACATCGACATGCGCGCCCGCCAGCGCCAGCACATCGGCCACCAATTGGCGACTGCTCAGCCCATTGACCCGCACCCATACCTGACACGGCAGGCGTGTGGCGCGCAAGAAATTTGAAACTGCGTCCCTGGCCGCAGCCTTCGACTGATCCGCCACCCCGTCCTCCAGATCAATGGACAGTGCATCTGGCCTGGACAGCAGGGCATCCTCGAGCCCGTCAAGACGGTCTCCGGACACAAACAACTTGCTGCGAGGCTCGAACATTGCTTCACTTTAAGACAATTTTTGTAGATTGTCTACAGTTTTTACCGCAAAAAAAAGCAAGTCGCCAACTTGGAAGATGAACCGGGCCGGCGCACAGGGAGGGCCCAATGGCAAGGTTTGACTCTGCAGGGGTGAGCGGCTGCGTGACCAAGACAGTCCGAGCACATGCACTCCTGCAGCGCAGATCATGCCGTTTGTAGGCTCAGCGGCGCTGCTTCCGTCTGGCACGAAATAGCCGGCAAGCAGCCACAAACGGGTTTTCCCTATAGCGAACCCCGCCAATTTGTATACAGTTTAGTCCACAAATTTGAATTCACTTGGCACGTCCAGCGCTTGAATTTCTGACCCAAAACTCACACACAGGAGATGCCCCATGAGCCAAACCATCCACCCGGTTGATGAACGCCTTCCCAGCGGCCAGCTCGCCGCGCTCGGCTTGCAACACGTGCTGGTGATGTACGCGGGGGCGGTCGCCGTCCCGCTCATCGTGGGCCGCGCCCTCAAGCTCTCACCCGAGCAAGTCGCCATGCTGATTTCTGCCGACCTGTTTTGCTGCGGTCTGGTGACGCTGATTCAGTCGCTGGGCGCCACGCAGTGGTTTGGCATTCGCCTGCCCGTCATGATGGGCGTGACGTTTGCGTCCGTCGCCCCCATGGTCTCCATGGCCAACGCTACGCCGGGCGCTGCCGGCGCCCAGCTGATCTTTGGCGCCATCATGGGGGCCGGCGCCATCTCCATATTGATCGCGCCGCTGATCAGCCGCATGTTGCGCTTTTTTCCGCCCGTGGTCACCGGCACCATCATTGCCGTGATTGGCATCAGCCTGATGCGCATCGGCATCAACTGGATTTTTGGCAATCCCTTTGGCCCGACCGCCCCGAGCGTGGTCAACCCCGAACACGCCAAATGGCTGGCTGACGCAGCCGCCGCGGCGGCCGCACCGGGCGCCACTCTGCCGGCCGTCCCCAAGGGACTGGCGCTGGTGCCATCGGTGCCGAACCCTAAATACGCCGATCTCACAGGCATAGGCATTGCCGCGCTGGTGTTGGTGTCGATTTTGGTGATCGCCCGCTACGCCAAGGGATTTTTGTCGAATATTTCGGTGCTGCTGGGCATCGTGATCGGCGGCGCGGTGGCCGCTGCTGTGGGCATGATGAACTTTGACAAGGTCGGCAAGGCGGCATGGTTCGATGTGGTGCTGCCACTGCAATTTGGCCCACCGGTGTTCGACCCGGTCCTGATTCTGACCATGACGCTGGTGATGATCGTGGTGATGATTGAGTCCACCGGCATGTTTCTGGCTCTGGGCGAAATGACCGGCAAACCGGTTGACCGCGCAGCGCTCACCCGCGGCCTGCGCACCGACGGTCTGGGCACGCTGATCGGCGGCTTCTTCAACACCTTTCCTTACACCAGCTTTTCGCAAAACGTCGGCCTGGTCGCAGTGACAGGCGTGCGCAGCCGTTTCGTCTGCGTCGCCGGCGGCATTATTCTCGTTGTGCTGGGCGTGCTGCCGAAAATGGCGGCTCTGATCGAATCGCTGCCCACGGTCGTGCTGGGCGGCGCAGGCCTGGTGATGTTCGGTATGGTGGCTGCCACCGGTATCCGCATCCTGTCCGGCGTCGATTTCAAGAACAATCGCTTCAATGCCCTGGTCGTGGCTATTTCGATCGGCATCGGCATGATTCCGCTGATCGCCCCCAACTTCAAGCAGTGGATGCCGCACGGCCTGCACCCGCTGATCGAGTCGGGCATCCTGCTGGCCTCACTGAGTGCCGTCTTGCTCAATCTCTTCCTGAACGGCGCCAAAGAAGACACGGATGCCATCAAGCAAGCCGCCATGCAAGCTGAGGCCCACTGACAAGCTGTGGCTTGGGAGTGGACGGGCTGTTCACTCCCACCAACGGTAATTTGGCACCATAAGGAGGCGTAAAGGAGGCGTAAAAATTTGGATGCACCGCTTTGGTCAGGGTATTTCCGGGGTTCCGGCTGGGCTTTAAAGCCTTTTAACGCTAAAAGTTGACTCAAAATAGACGTTTGATCGACGCACCAGCCGCAGGGCTTGGCACCAAAGTTGCTCAACGACTCACACGGCACCCTCACACTTATCGCAACTGGACTCCCCATGAAAAAGCGCACACTCCTTAAAACCACCTTGGGCCTGGCTGGCCTGATGACTTTTGGCCTGGCAAATGCCCAGACGGCCTTGAAGTTCCAACTCGACTGGCGTTTTGAAGGCCCCGCCGCCCTGTTCCTGACACCACTGGCCAAAGGTTATTTCAAGGACGCCAAGCTCGACGTGACCGTCGACGCTGGCAACGGCTCCGGCGGCGCTGTGACACGCGTGGCGTCGGGCAGCTACGACATCGGTTTTGCCGACCTCGCCTCGCTGAAGGAATTTCACGCCAACAACCCCGACGCCCCCAACAAGCCCGTGGCCGTGATGGTGGTCTACAACAACACCCCCGCCTCGGTCATGTCACTCAAGAAGACAGGCATCAAGACGCCGACCGATCTGAACGGCAAAAAGCTGGGCGCACCGGTGTTTGACGCTGGCCGCCGCGCTTTTCCGATCTTTGCCAAGGCCAACGGCATCGGCAACGTGCAGTGGACCGCCATGGATCCGCCGCTGCGTGAAACCATGCTGGCGCGCGGTGACGTGGACGCCATCACCGGTTTTACCTTCACCTCCTTGCTCAACCTTGAGGCGCGTGGTGTCAAAGCCGAAGACGTCGCCATCCTGCCCTACGCCGACAACGGTGTGAAGATGTACGGCAATGTGATCATCGCGACGCCCAAGTTGATCAAGGAAAACCCGGAAGCGCTCAAGGCCTTCCTCAAAGCCTTCACCAAAGGCGCCAAGGACGTGATGGCCAACCCCGCCGCTGCGATCAACGACGTCAAGGCGCGCGACGGCATCATCAACGTGGCACTGGAGACGCGCCGTCTGCAACTGGCCATTGACACCGTGATCAACAGCCCCGACGCACGCGCCGAAGGCTTTGGCCAGCTCAAGGGCCCGCGCCTGTCGCTGATGGCCTCGCAGGTGTCTGACGCCTTCGGCACCAAGACCCGAGTCAACCCGGACGCCGTCTGGAATGGCAGCTTCCTGCCCAGCGTGGCCGAACTGAACGTTCTACCCAAGCGCTGATTCGTCGCCACGCTCAGCCCAGGCAGGGCCGGTGCTTCGATTCATCGAGTGCCGGCCCTTTCATTTATCGAAAGGCCCTTCCCTTGACGCTCACGCCCCCCTCCAGCTTCGTTGATTTCCAGGATGTCTGGCTGGCCTACAACGACGAGTTGCTGGCCCAACAAAACTTTGCCGTCGAAGCCATCGATTTGCAGGTCCGCCAGGGCGAGTTCATTGCCATCGTCGGGCCTTCGGGCTGCGGCAAGTCGACGTTCATGAAGCTCACCACCGGGCTGAAGATGCCGTCCCGAGGACGCATCTTGATCGACGGTGCGCCCGTCACCGGCCCGCTGAAAATTTCCGGCATGGCTTTTCAGGCGCCGTCGCTGCTACCCTGGCGTACCACCGTTGACAACGTCTTGCTGCCGCTCGAGATTGTCGAGCCCTACCGCAGCAACTTCAAAGCCAGGCGCAAAGAATACGAAGAGCGCGCCCGCAAGCTGCTGCAAAAAGTCGGCCTGGCCGGCTACGAAGACAAATTTCCCTGGCAACTCTCAGGCGGCATGCAGCAGCGCGTGAGCATTTGCCGCGCCCTGATCCACGAACCCAAGATGCTGTTGCTCGACGAGCCCTTTGGCGCGCTCGATGCCTTCACCCGCGAGGAGCTGTGGTGCATTTTGCGCGACCTCTGGACCGAGCAGCAGTTCAACGTGATCCTGGTCACGCACGATCTGCGCGAGTCCGTTTTTCTGGCCGACACCGTGTACGTCATGAGCAAGAGCCCTGGGCGCTTTGTCGTCAAGCGCGAGATCGACCTGCCGCGTCCGCGCGACCTGGAAGTGACCTACACCAAAGAGTTTTCAGACATTGTTCATGAGCTGCGGGGCCACATCGGCGCCATTCGCAGTAACAGCATCAGCAACGCCGCCGGCGCTGCAGCAAAGGCAGGTGCCCTGTGAGTTCCAAACAAATCGAACGCTGGTCACCGCTGGTCCTGCTGGCGCTGATGGTGGCTTTGTGGCAAGCCGTCTGCGTCGGCCTGGCCATTCCCGAATTCATTTTCCCCGCCCCGTCGCAAATTGCCCAGGCCTTGCTGGAATTTTCAGGCCCCATCGCCGAGGCCGCCTGGAAAACCTTTTGGGTCACCATGGTCGGCTTTGGCATCTCCATCGTGGTGGGCGTGTTGCTGGGCTTTTTAGTGGGCTCGTCGCGGCTGGCCTATGCAGCGGTCTACCCCTTGCTGGTAGCCTTCAACGCGGTGCCCAAGGCGGCCATCGTGCCGATCCTGATCGTCTGGTTCGGCATTGGCGTGGGGCCCGGCATTTTGACGGCTTTTCTGATCTCGTTTTTTCCCATCACCGTCAACATGGCCACCGGCCTGGCCACGTTGGAGCCCGAGCTCGAGGACGTGTTGCGCGTGCTGGGCGCCAAGCGCATGGACGTGCTGCTGAAGGTCGGCCTGCCCCGCTCAATGCCATTTTTCTACGGCTCGCTGAAGGTATCGATCACACTGGCCTTTGTCGGTACCGTGCTGGCAGAAATGACCGCCGGCGACTCGGGCATCGGCTACCTGATGCAAAGCGCAGGCTCGCAGCAACGCCTGGCCTTGGCCTTCGCCGGTCTGGTCGTCATTGGCGCCATGGCCATGCTGATGTATGAGCTGTTCAGTGCGATTGAAAAGCACACCACGGCCTGGGCGCACCGGGGCTCGCAAGGACATTGAGCGCGCACGCGCCATCACGCACTCGCACACTCCCCGCCCGGCTCTGACTCAAGGAGCGCGCAGCCACCTGCGCCTGAGCTGGCGCTTTCTCCCGACGGGGGCTGTCGCGGTCACTGTCCAAGGGAGAAAAGCGCGGCCTTCACGATGCTTTGCGCGTCCACATGGAAGAACTCGCGCAGCGCGCCACGGGTATCGCTGCGGCCAAAGCCGTCGGTGCCCAGGGTGAGGTAGCGGCGACCCTCGGGAATCCAGGCGCGAACGCTTTCTGGCAGGTTGCGCACGTAGTCAGTGGCAGCCACCACCGGCCCGCTCGATTGGGCCAGCTGCTGCGCCAGGAAGGGCTGGGCGGCGTCGGCTTGCCCATCAATGGCGGCGCGTTCGCTGGCGGCGCCGTCGCGGGCGAGTTCGCTCCAACTGGTGATGCTGTAGACCGTGCTCGCCACGCCCTGGGCGGCCAGCCGTTCGGCGGCCTTGATGACTTCGGTCAGGATGGCGCCCGAGCCAAGCAAGGTCACTTGCCGCTGGTCTGCGCCGCCATAACGTGCAAAGCGATAGCAGCCACGAATCACGTCCGCTTGCACGCCCTCGGGCAAGTCCAGATGGGCGTAGTTTTCGTTCATGAGGGTGATGTAATAAAAGACATCGCGCTGCTCGGTCACCATCTCCTGCATGCCCTGAGCCATGATCACGGCCAATTCGCCGGCGAAGGCCGGGTCGTAGGCTTTGCAGTTGGGAATGGTCGCAGCCCACAGGTGGCTGCTGCCGTCCTGGTGCTGCAGGCCCTCGCCGCCCAAGGTGGTGCGGCCTGAGGTGGCGCCCAGCAAAAAACCGCGCGGTCGCTGGTCGGCAGCAGCCCATATCTGGTCGCCAACGCGCTGAAAACCAAACATTGAGTAGTAAATATAAAAAGGCAGCATGGCCAGGCCATGCACGCTGTAGGCCGTGGCCGCCGCGGTCCAACTGGCGATGGCACCGGCTTCGCTGATGCCTTCTTCCAGAATCTGACCGTCAAGCGCCTCGCGATAACTCAACACGGAGCCGATGTCCTCGGGTGCATAGCGTTGACCCACGCTCGAATAAATACCGACCTGCTTGAACAAATTGGCCATGCCGAAGGTGCGGGCCTCATCAGCAACGATGGGCACAATGCGCGGACCGAGCGAGGCGTGTTTGAGCAGGTTGCCCAGCATGCGCACGAAGGCCATGGTGGTGCTCATGTCCTTGCCGGCAGCCTTGAGCGCAAAGCTGGCATAGGTGTCGATCGCCGGCACCTCGGGCTGGTCGCAGCGCGTCTGGCGTGCGGGCAGGTAGCCACCCAGTTGCCGACGCTGGCGATGCAGGTACTGCATCTCGGCGCTGTCTTCGGCCGGCCTGAAAAACTCCAGGCGGGTCGCCTGCGCGTCTGACAAGGGCAGGTTAAATCGGTTGCGAAACTCCAGCAGATCGGCCTCGTCAAACTTCTTTTGCGAGTGCGTGGTCATCTTGCCCTGCCCCGCCGCGCCCATGCCGTAGCCTTTTTTGGTATGCGCCAGAATGACCGTCGGCTGCCCCTTGTGCGCCGCTGCCGCGGCATAGGCCGCGTGCACTTTCACGATGTCGTGGCCGCCGCGCTTGAGGCGGTCGATCTGCTCGTCAGTCATGCCCTGCGCCAGCCGCGCCAGCTCGGGATTTTGGCCAAAGAAATGCTCGCGAATAAAACGCCCGTCGTTGGCGGCAAAGGTCTGCATCTGACCGTCGACCGTGGCGCCCAGGGCGTCGCGCAGGGCGCCCGTGTGGTCGCGGGCGAACAGGCCGTCCCAGTCACTGCCCCAGATCAGCTTGATGACATTCCAGCCCGCGCCAGCAAAGAGCTTTTCCAACTCGTCAATGATGCGGCCATTGCCGCGCACCGGACCGTCGAGCCGCTGCAAATTGCAGTTGACCACCCACACCAGGTTGTCCAGACCCTCTCTGGCCGCCAGCGTCAGCGCACTCATGCTCTCGGGCTCGTCCATCTCGCCATCGCCAAACACGCCCCACACCTTGCGCGGGCTGCAGTCCTGCAGTTGTCGGTGCGTGAGGTAACGCATGAATCGCGCGTGATAAATCGAGCTGATGGGGCCAATACCCATGGAGCCGGTGGGAAACTGCCAGAAGTCGGGCATCAGATAGGGGTGCGGGTAACTCGGCAAACCCTGCACACCGGCCTTGTCGGCTCCGAGTTCCTGGCGGTAGTAGCCGAGTTCGCGCTCGCTCAGGCGACCTTCCAGATAGGCGCGGGCGTAGACCCCGGGCGCGCTATGAGGCTGAAAGAACACCAGGTCACCCCCATGGCCCGAAGAGGCGGGGCTGCGGGCATGAAAGAAATGGTTGAAGCCCACCTCAAACAAGTCAGCCGCACTCGCGTAGCTGGCGATATGCCCTCCCAGATCGCCATAGGCCTGGTTGGCGCGCACCACCATGGCCAGCGCATTCCAGCGCATCAAAGAAGCCAGACGCTCCTCCATGGCCAGGTCGCCAGGAAACGAAGGCTGCTGGTCAACCGCAATGGTGTTGACGTAGGGCGTGTTGAGCTCGGGCCGCCAGTGCGTGCCCAGCGAGCGGGCTTGGGCCGCCAGCATGTCGAGCATCTGCCGCGCGCGGGCCGCACCGTCGGGGCCGCTTTGTACCAGCGCCGCAAATGCGGCCCGCCATTCGGCAGTTTCTTGCGGGTCGGGGTCATCTCCCAGAGATCTGGAGGACTGCAACAAGAGCGGGGAAATCGGAGCGTTCATGGCGGTCTGGCGAGGGTAAAGAACACGCTTGACTTTAGGCAATAACACCCCAAACAAACTGCTTTTATAAGACAGAATTGGTTTATTTGAAGCATAAAATTCCAAAAATAAAGGAAATTCAGCACAAATGAAATTTGATCTTTTGGACCTGCGCCTGCTCGACGAACTCCAGCGCGATGGCGCCCTGAGCAATGTGGAGTTGGCCCGACGCGTGCACCTGTCGCCATCACCCTGCCTGGCCCGCGTCAAGGCCCTGGAGACGGCCGGCGTCATTGAGCGCTACGTGGCGCTGGTCAATGCGGGCAAGCTCGGCCTGGGACTGAATGTCTTCATCTCCATCAGCCTGAAAACACAAAGCAAGGAATCGCTGGCGGCCTTCGAAGGTCGCATCGCCGAGCATGATGAGGTGATGGAGTGCTACCTCATGACCGGTGACTCGGACTACCTGATTCGCGTGGCCGTGCCCGATATCGGGGCGCTGGAGCGCTTCATTTTGGAGCAACTCTCGCCCATCGAAGGGATCGAAAAAATTCGCTCGAGCTTTGCACTCAAGCAGGTCCGCTACAAAACGGCGCTGCCGCTGCCAAGGGTTTGAAGCGCGCGTTTTGAGCCGTTCCGGTCAGCGCTGATTTTTGTCTTGGTTGGCGCCGGCTTTTGCTTTACACTTTGGCTCGTTGATGACTTCCTGAAATACTGAAGCACAACAGCACTTGATCGGGAGAGACTGGCCAGACGCCAGCGCCGAAGGAGCAACCGCCCCGGAAACTCTCAGGCAAAAGGACCGACCAAGCGCAACAACTCTGAAGAGTTGCCAGGATTCGTCTCCTGGCACACCGCAGGAGCAAGCGCACCAGCCCCGCTGGCGCGTGAATCTCTCAGGTTCCAAACAGAGGGGGCGTGCGAAGCGCATGGTGCGCTACCGCACTCCACCCCTTTGACGTCTGGAGCCTTTTTCATGAAATCAATCGCAGTTGTCGGTGGCGGCATCACCGGCGTGACCACCGCTTACGCCTTGGCCAAACGCGGCTTTGCCGTGACCCTGTTTGAAAAACACCGTTATGCCGCGATGGAAACATCGTTTGCCAACGGCGGACAACTATCGGCCTCCAATGCGGAAGTCTGGAACCACTGGAGCACCCTCCTGAAGGGGCTCAAGTGGATGCTCAAGAGCGATGCGCCGCTGCTGGTCAACCCCAAACCGAGCTGGCACAAACTGAGCTGGTTTGCCGAGTTCATTGGCAACTTGCCAAACTACCGTCAAAACACCATTGACACCACCCGACTGGCCATCGCGGCGCGCGAGCACCTGTTTGCCTGGGCCGATGCAGAAGGGGTGGACTTCGACCTCAAGCAGCAAGGTATCTTGCACATTTACCGGGACAAAAAAGGCTTTGAGCATGCGGGCAAAGTCTCCGAACTGCTGGCCGCGGGCGGTCTGGATCGCCAGGCTGTCACTCCCGCTGAAATGCGCGCCATCGAGCCGACCCTGGCCGGCACGTACTACGGCGGCTACTACACGCCCAGCGACGCCACCGGCGACATCCACAAATTCACGGTGGGCATGGCGCAAGCCATTCAAACCCTGGGCGTTCGCTGCATCTACGGCCATGACGTCACACGGCTCTCGAGCGACGACAAGCAAGCCAGCGTGATCATTGGCGAAGGCGCGCAGCAGCAGGTCCACCGCTTCGACGCACTGGTGGTGTGTGCCGGCGTGGGTAGCCGCGACTTCGCCGCACAGTTGGGCGACCGGGTCAACATCTACCCCGTCAAGGGCTACTCCATCACGGTCAACCTGCCCGACGCCGCCAGCCAGCAGGCCGCACCCAACGTGAGCCTGCTCGACGACGAAACCAAACTCGTCACCAGCCGGCTTGGTCTGGACCGCTTCCGCGTGGCCGGCACCGCCGAGTTCAATGGCTACAACAGGGACATCCGCGCCGACCGCATCAAGCCTCTGGTGGACTGGGTCAACAAGTGCTTCCCCGGCATCAACACCCGTCAGGTAGTGCCATGGGCCGGTCTGCGGCCCATGATGCCCAACATGCTGCCACGCGTGGGCAAGGGCCACCGGGCCAATGTGTTCTACAACACCGGCCATGGCCACCTGGGCTGGACCTTGTCAGCCGTCACCGCCGACATGGTGGGTGCCGTGATTCAAGAGACCCTGGGCAAGCCTGAACGCAGCGTGGCGGCGCCCGTCGCCACGAAGCTGCAAGGCGCCTGACGCCGCAGGCAGGCGGACATCCGCCAATGGGCGGGATGAACGCAAGAAGGCCGAGCGGCACGGGCTGAGCTTCTTGCCACGGGGGCGGAAATTCAGCCCGTAAACTCTCTGCCCATGACCTGGCACGCCTCCTTATCCCTGGACTACTCCCTCAGCGCGGGGCGCAGCGTAGTGCACTTTCGCCACCAGGGGCCGCTGCGCATCTTGCAAAGCCTCTACCCGGAGGGAGACGCGGTGTGCCACAACGTGCTGGTGCACCCACCCGGCGGTCTGGTGGGAGGCGACACGCTGGACATCGCGCTGAATGTGGCCACAGGCGCCCATGCGCTGGTGACTACACCCGGCGCGACACGCTTTTACCGCTCGCTCGGCGAACTCGCCTTGCAGCGTACGCTGCTCAAACTCGAAGCTGGCGCGCGCCTGGAATGGCTGCCCATGGAGGCGCTGTGCTACAGCGCCTGCCTGGCCGAAAACCACCTGACGATGGCGCTTGAGCCGGGCGCCGAGATGATGGGCTGGGATGTGACGGCGCTGGGCTTGCCAAACGCGCAGTTGCCCTTTGTGGACGGAAGTTTTTGCCAGCACATTGAAATGCCCGGTGTGTGGCTGGAACGCGCCCGCCTGAATGCCTCCGACGAGTTGCTGATGAACAGTGCCCTCGGGCTGGCGGGTCAGCGCTGCGTAGCCACCTTGTTTTTTGCCGCGGGCAGCAAATTGGACCGCGGGCGCCGCCAGGCTGCGCTGGACGTGGCCCGCGAGGTCTTGCAGGGCCACGCCCTGAGCGCCACGGCAGGCGTGACCAGCCCCGATGCCCAGGTGGTGGTGCTGCGGGTACTGGCGCCCCTGGTAGAGCCGGCCATGGGCTTGCTCAAAGAGGTCTGGCGGGCATGGCGACTGCACTTTTGGCAATTAGCGGCGCCGCATCCGCGCATCTGGGCGGCCTGACGCCGCCGGGCCAGTACGGCGACAATGGCAGGCGCAAGTTCACCGCCCCTGCACCGCGTTCCGGCGGAGCCGGTCAAGGCCTCAGGCCTGTCCAGGCGCGGCTAGAACGGGACACACACTTTTCAATTTACTTTTAAATTCACTTTCAAATTCATCATGAAAATAGCCAAAGACACCGCCGTTACCCTGCGCTTTAAAGTCGCTGACAGCCTGGGCAAACTGATCGAAGATGCCAAGGAGCCGATGGTTTACCTGCATGGCGGCTACGGCAACACCCTGCCCAAGATTGAAGAAGCGCTTGAAGGCCAGGAAGCAGGTTTCAAGACCGTGCTGAACCTGTCAGCCCAGGACGCCTTTGGCGAGCGCGACGAGACGCTGATGCAAACCATCCCCAAGACGCAGTTCCCGCCCGGCGTGAAGATCGGGGGCCAGCTTGAAGGGCGCGGCGAAGATGGCCAGGCCCATGCCTTTACCGTGATGAAAATCAAGGGCGATACCGTGATCCTGGATGGCAACCACCCACTGGCCGGCAAGGCACTACGCTTTACCCTGGAAGTCACCGGTGTGCGCGCCGCATCGGCCGAAGAAATCGCCCACGGCCACGTGCATGGCGAACACGGCCACCACCATTGAGCGGCTGAGCAACTGAGCGGGCGTCAAAGATCCCAAAGGTCACTTCGCCTTTTCTGACTTGTCAAGGTCTGCTGCGGACTTTCACCTGTCGGCCGAGGCGCTGCCTGCTTCTTAGGCAGTCTGTTACAAGCCGCGCCAATTGGGGCTTGGCGGCTGTTGCCGGCAACTTATCCACAGGGTGATGCACATGGGACGGGGGTAACTTGGGCACCATCTGGTGGCGTTTTTGCTCATCCATTGAAGCGCGCGCCACCCATTTAGATCGACACCAGCTGCCGGATCCCCTTGGCCTGCATCTCACTGCCTGGGCCACGGGCAATGAACTCGCCGCGCTCCATCACCAGGTAGTCGTCGGCAAGTTCCTCGGCAAAATCATAGTACTGCTCGACCAGCAAAATCGCCATGTCGCCACGGTCAGCCAGCATGCGAATGACGCGGCCTATGTCCTTGATGATGCTGGGCTGAATGCCTTCGGTGGGCTCATCGAGTATCAACAATTTGGGCTTGGCCGCCAGCGCACGCGCGATGGCCAGTTGCTGCTGCTGCCCGCCCGACAAATCGCCACCGCGGCGGCCGAGCATTTGCTTGAGCACCGGGAAAAGCTCAAACAATTCGGCGGGCACCGGCGTGCTGGCGCTTTTATAGGCCAGCCCCATGCGCAAGTTTTCCTCCACCGTCAGACGCGCAAAAATCTCACGCCCTTGCGGCACATAACCCATGCCCGCGCGAGCGCGCTCATAAGGCGTCGCCGCTTCAATGGATTTGCCGTCAAACTCGATGCTGCCGGTCTTGATCGGCACCAGCCCCATGAGCGACTTGAGCAGCGTGGTCTTGCCCACACCATTGCGACCGAGCAGCACGGTGACGTTGCCGAGCCGGGTTTGCAAGCTCACGTCGCGCAGGATGTGGGAGCCGCCGTAGTACTGGTTGATATTTTTGACGTTCAGCATAAATTTTCGGGTGGGGCTTTGGCCCTTTGTCGCTCTGGCGCTTTCACAGTACGGCCTGGGATGAAATTTGAGAGTGCTGCAGTGTCAGCGGCCCAGGTAGACTTCAATCACACGCTCATCAGCCTGTACCTGATCCAGCGTGCCCTGCGCCAGCACCGAGCCGTCGCACAGCACGGTGACGATGTCCGAGATGGTGCGAATAAAACTCATGTCGTGCTCGACCACCATCAGCGAATGCTTGCCCTTGAGCGTTAAAAACAGCTCGGCCGTGCGGGCGGTTTCTTCGTCGGTCATGCCGGCCACGGGCTCATCAAGCAAGAGCAGCTTGGGGTCCTGCATCAGCAACATACCGATTTCCAGCCACTGTTTTTGGCCATGGCTCAAGTTGCCGGCCAGGCGCGCCACGCTGTCAGCCAGATGGATGGTGAGCAATATTTCGGCCAGCCGGTCGCTCTGTCTGGAGTCGAGCTTGAAGAACATGCTGGCCTTCACGCCCTTGTTGGTCTTGAGCGCAAGCTCGAGATTTTCAAAGACGCTAAGGTGCTCAAACACCGTCGGCTTTTGAAACTTGCGACCAATGCCGAGCTGGGCAATTTCGGCTTCCTTGTGACGCAGCAAATCGATAGTGCTGCCAAAGAAAACCGTGCCCTCGTCCGGTCGGGTCTTGCCGGTGATGATGTCCATCATGGTGGTCTTGCCCGCACCATTGGGGCCGATGATGCAGCGCAACTCACCGGGCGCAATGTCCAACGACAGTTTGTTGATGGCCTTGAAGCCGTCAAAGCTCACGCTCACGTCTTCGAGATACAAAATCCGCCCGTGGGTGGTGTCAACTTCGCCGTCCGCTTTGGCAATCCGGCCAATGCCGGCGCTGCGGCCGCCGGACTCCGTCTCAGCGCTGCGACTGGCCAGGGCGGCCATGCGCTGTTCGATGCGGCGTGCGCCCTGCTCGAGCAGATCGGGGGTCATTTGGCGCCCTTCAATTTTTTGATCAGGCCAACAACACCGTTGGGCAGAAACAAGGTCACGGCGATGAACAAGGTGCCCAAAAAGTAAAGCCAGAATTCGGGGTAAGCGACCGTCAGCCAGCTCTTGGCGCCGTTGACGATGAAGGCGCCCAGAATCGGGCCGATCAGCGTGGCGCGGCCACCGACGGCAGCCCAGATGGCGATTTCGATCGAGTTGGCCGGGCTCATTTCACCCGGGTTGATGATGCCGACCTGCGGCACATAGAGCGCGCCGGCCACGCCGCACATCACGGCCGAGATGACCCAGATACTGAGCTTGTACCCCAGCGGGTTGTAGCCCGAGAACATGACTCGGCTTTCTGCATCGCGAATGGCCTGAAGCACGCGGCCGTACTTGCTGTGCACCAGCCATTTGGCAAACAGAAAAAAGCCCAGCAGCGTCAGGCCGGTCAACACGAACAGCGTCATGCGCATGCTCGGCGTGGCAAGCGGCAAATCAAGAATGCGCTTGAAATCGGTAAAGCCGTTGTTGCCGCCAAAGCCCGTCTCATTGCGGAAAAACAGCAACATCGCAGCAAAGGTCATGGCCTGCGTGATGATCGAAAAATACACGCCCTTGATGCGCGAGCGAAAGGCAAAGTAGCCAAATACAAAAGCCACCAGAGCGGGAGCCAGCACGATCAAAAGAAGCGTCGCCACAAAGCTGGCGCTAAAGGTCCAGTGCCAGGGCAAGGTCTTCCAGTCCAGAAAGACCATGAAGTCGGGCAACAGGCTCTTGTAGTTGCCGTCCATGCCGATCTGGCGCATGAGGTACATGCCCATGACGTAGCCGCCCAGCGCAAAAAACAAACCATGGCCGAGCGACAAGATGCCGGTATAGCCCCAGATCAGATCCATGGCCAGCGCGCAAATGGCGTAGCACATGATCTTGCCCAGCAGCGCCACGACGTAGGTGCTCATGTGAAATGCGCTGCCCTGCGGCACCCACAAATTAAGCAGCGGAGCCACTGCGCAAACCGCAATCAGCGCGACCATGAAAGCACTCCAGCCCGTGCGCGTCAGCAAGGGGCCTTTGGCCGGCAGCAGCACCGCCGTGGCGGGCTTGGAAGGAGACAGTGTGGCGTTCATAAGTTCAGGCTTCCGCGGAGCGGCCCTTCATGGCAAAGATGCCTTGCGGACGTTTCTGGATGAAGATGATGATGATGACCAGCACCGCGATTTTGGCCAGCACCGCGCCGGTCCAGCCTTCAAGGAATTTGTTGAGAATGCCCAGCCCCAGAGCGGCATAGACCGTTCCGGCCAGTTGCCCGACGCCGCCGAGCACCACCACCATGAACGAGTCAACGATGTAGCCCTGGCCCAGGTCGGGACCCACGTTGCCAACCTGGCTCAAGGCACAACCGGCCAGACCGGCAATGCCCGAACCCAGCGCAAACGCATAGGTATCAACGCGTGCCGTGTTCACGCCCATGCATGACGCGATGGGGCGATTTTGCGTGACACCACGCACAAACAAACCCAGCCGGGTCCGGCTGATCAGCCAGGCCATGCCCAGCAGCACGGCGATGGCAAAAGCAATGATCACCAGCCGGTTGTAGGGCAGCGACAAATTGCCCATCAGCTGCACGCCGCCACTCATCCACACCGGGTTTTCAACCCCCACGTTTTGCGCGCCAAAGATGCTGCGCACCATTTGCTGGAGCATCAGGCTGATGCCCCAGGTGGCCAGCAAAGTCTCCAGCGGCCGGCCATACAAAAACCGGATCACGCTGCGCTCCAGTGCCGCCCCCATCAGCGCCGACGCCATGAAAGCCACCGGCACTGCGGCCAGCAAGTACCAATCAAAATAGCCGGGCAGAAACTTTTGAAACACGCCCTGCACCACATAGGTGGCGTAAGCACCGATCATCATCAGTTCACCATGCGCCATGTTGATGACGCCCATCAGACCGTAGGTGATCGCCAGGCCCAGCGCCACCAGCAGCAGGATCGAGCCCAGGCTCAAGCCACTGAAGATGGCGGCAGCCTTGTCGCCCCAGGCCAGCGCCGCCTCCACCTTGCGCAGCGCGGCGGCCAAGGCGGCCTTGACCTCAAGGTCCGGCTCCTGGCTCAGGCGCTCTAGCAGCACCGTCTTGGTGGTCGGGTCGCCGCTGCCGGCCAGCAGTGCGGCTGCCTCCAGCCGCTTGGCCCGGTCCTGACTGCTCAGCAAAATCGCCGCCCTGAGCACGCCCAACTGGCTCTTGAGCTGCGGTACGACCTCGGCAGCGTAAGCCTTCTCAATCAGCGGCAGGCGGGCCTCGTCGTTGTCGCCGGCCAGTGTCTTGATGGCGGCGCGGCGCACTTTCTCGTCCTTGGCAAACAACTTCAAAGCCGCCAGCGCGTTGTCGATCTCGCCGCGCATCAGGTTGTTGTTGATCACGTCCTCGGCGTCTGCCGGCAAGGGCAGCACCGCACCGGTGACCGGGTCAAAGGCCTTGTCGCCCGTGACGATGAAGACCTGACCGGCAGCGGTCTTGACCGCATCATCGGCCAGCGCCTGAATAAACGCGGCCGTCTTGTCGTCCGGTTCGGCAGCGGCCTTGACCAGGGCCCCTACCCGCGCCTCGGTGTCGCCGATCGCGATGGCTTTGGCTTGATCCGCCGTCAGCGCCTGCACATTCGCCACGCCCCAAAAGAGGACAAACGCCATCATCACACGCACCATCGCTGAGCACCTTGGCATTGAAATGGGTCGATCTTTGTGCATGAAAATTTAAAAAAGAAAAAAGAAAGGCAGTCTGTACAAAAATGTGATCTTGACCACCCGCAACCGGGAGCCTCTTGCACCTAATGAGTGCAAGAAGCAGGCCACACCAGGGCGAAGGCCGCTGACTTGCGGCACACCAGAGACCTCCCCGCACCGACCCCAATCAACGCCGGCCTGTAAAAAAGCCGCACCCTCTTGCGATGAACAAGGTGCGGCTTGGACCACTCGACCGGCCCGATATCGGAGCCGGTCTGCGCTGCAATTACTTGGCGGCCACTTTCGCTGGCTCGTCAGGCTTTTTGTCATTGCCTTCGATGAACGGGCTCCATGGCTTGGCTTTCACCGGGCCGGGCGTTTTCCACACCACATTGAACTGACCGTCTGCCTTGATCTCACCGATGAAGACCGACTTGTGCAGATGGTGGTTTTTCTCATCCATCTTGGAGACGATGCCCGAAGGTGCCTTGAACGTCTGGCCGGCCATGGCGGCGATGACCTGGTCGGTCTCGGTGGACTTGGCTTTTTCAACGGCCTGCGTCCACAGGTTGATACCAATGTAAGTCGCTTCCATCGGGTCGTTGGTCAAAGGCTTGTCCTTGTGACCGGCGATACCCTTGGCCTTGGCGTAGTCAGACCACTTCTTGATGAACTCGGTATTGGCCGGGTTCTTGATCGACTGGAAGTAGTTCCAGGCAGCGAGGTGACCGACCAGCGGCTTGGTGTCCACGCCGCGCAGTTCTTCTTCGCCCACCGAGAAGGCCACGACCGGCACGTCTTTGGCTTTCAGGCCCGCATTGCCCAACTCCTTGTAAAACGGCACGTTGGAATCACCGTTGATGGTGGAGACCACGGCGGTTTTGCCACCGGCGGAGAATTTCTTCA
>CAIMVC010000167.1 GCA_903844825.1 uncultured Burkholderiales bacterium
CATGCCAGCCCACACCCGCACCGTCTGCCTGGAGTTTTTTGGCAATGCCAGGGATGCGGTGCCCAGCATTGTCGAGATCAAGGACTTCATGTTCGCCGAGCAAAAGCGCGGCGGCGCCATTCTGGCCGGTCTCGAGCACCTGGACGATCGTTACCTCAAGGCGGTAGGCTATGCGACCAAGTCCAAGCGCGGCGGCCTGCCCAAGATGGTCTTGTTTGGCGACATCGCTGGCGATGACGCCGATGTGGTTGCCCGCGCCACCTCGGAGGTGGTGCGTATGGCCAACTCGCGTCATGGCGAAGGTTTCGTTGCCATCAGCCCGGATGCACGCAAGAAGTTCTGGCTGGACCGTAAGCGCACGGCGGCGATTTCGCGGCACACCAACGCCTTCAAGATCAATGAAGACGTGGTCATTCCCCTGCCGCGCATGGCCGAATACACCGATGGCATCGAGCGCATCAACATTGAGCTGAGCCTGGCCAACAAGATCAAGTTGTGCGACGAGCTGGTCCATTTTTTCCTCAAGGGGCAACTGCCGCTGGGCAAAGCCGACGATGCCAATGGCATGCCTTCGGCCGAGCTGCTCGAAGACCGTGTCAGCCAGGCCCTGAGCCTGGTCCGCGGCGTGCGCGAGCTCTGGGCTGGCTGGCTGGAGAATGTGGCGGCGCTGTTCCCGCAATTGCAGGACCACTCCTTGCGGGCCAGCTGGAAAATCCAGTTGCGCGCGCCGTTGGAGACGATTTTCACCGGTGCAGCCTTTGGCCCCATCTTGCACGAGTGCACCGCCATTCACACCCGGGTTCTCAAAGGCCGGGTCTGGGCGGCGCTGCATATGCACGCCGGCGACGGCAACGTGCACACCAATTTGCCGGTCAACAGCGACGACTACGACATGCTGCAAACGGCCCACGAGGCGGTCGCCCGCATCATGGTGCTGGCGCGCTCACTCGACGGTGTGATATCGGGCGAGCACGGCATTGGCATCACCAAGCTGGAGTTCCTGACTGCCGATGAACTGCAGCCATTCACCGACTACAAGCAGCGGGTCGATCCTGAAGGCCGTTTCAACAAAGGCAAGCTGCTGCGCGATGCTGCATTTCCTGCCGACCTGACCAACGCCTACACGCCGAGTTTTGGCCTGATGGGCCATGAGTCGCTGATCATGCAGCAGTCCGACATCGGGGCGATCGCCGGCAGCATCAAAGACTGCCTGCGCTGCGGCAAGTGCAAACCGGTCTGCGCCACGCACGTGCCGCGTGCCAACTTGCTGTACAGCCCGCGTAACAAGATCTTGGCGACCTCGCTGCTGATTGAAGCTTTTTTGTATGAAGAGCAGACGCGACGCGGAATTTCGATCAAGCATTGGGAAGAGTTCGAGGACGTGGCCGATCACTGCACGATCTGCCACAAGTGCCTCACGCCTTGCCCGGTCGACATCGACTTCGGCGACGTCTCCATGAACATGCGCAACCTCCTGCGCAAGATGGGCAAACGCTCCTTCCGTCCGGCGGCCGAGTTCCAGTCCTGGTTCATTGGCACAACCAGCCCGAGTGCGATCGCCGTCGGTCAGGTGGTGACCCGGCTCGGTTTCAAGGCGCAGCGCCTGGGCAACCGCCTGCTCAACGTCCTGGCACGCCAGCAAACCAAGGCGCCGCCAGCGTCGATCGGTCGGCCTGCCGTCAAGCAACAGGTGATTCACTTTATCAATAAAAAGATGCCTGGCGGGCTGCCTAAAAAAGGCGCTCGCGCCTTGCTCGACATCGAAGACAAAGATTACGTCCCGATCATCCGCAACCCTAAGGCCACCACGTCCGAAACCGAGGCCGTGTTTTATTTTCCCGGTTGCGGCTCCGAGCGCCTGTTCAGCCAGGTCGGCCTGGCCACCCAGGCCATGCTCTGGCACGCGGGGGTGCAAACGGTATTGCCGCCGGGCTACCTGTGCTGTGGTTATCCGCAAAAAGGCGCGGGCCAGTTCGACAAGGCCGACCAGATCATCACCGACAACCGGGTGCTGTTTCACCGCGTGGCCAACACGTTGAACTATCTTGACATCAAAACGGTGGTGGTCAGTTGTGGCACTTGCTACGACCAACTGCAGGGCTACCAGTTTGACAAGATTTTCCCGGGCTGCCGTATCGTGGACATCCACGAATACCTGCTCGAAAAAGGCATCACGCTCTCGACCCAGGGTGCCTATCTGTACCACGACCCGTGTCACAGCCCGATGAAACTGCAGGCGCCCATGAAAACCGTCACTGCCTTGCTGGGCGACGGCGTGCTTGAAAGCAGCCGCTGCTGTGGCGAAAGTGGTGGTCTGGCGACGTCCCGCCCGGATATCTCGACCCAGATTCGCTTTCGCAAAGAAGAAGAAATTCGCCGCGGCGAGCAGGCCTTGCGCGATTCAGGGGCTGTGAAGGCGCAGGAAAATATCAAGATTCTCACCTCGTGCCCGAGTTGCCTGATGGGCTTGAACCGTTACCAGGACGATCTGCAAAATGGCCTGCTCGAAGCCGACTACATCGTGGTCGAAATGGCCAGGCATATTTTGGGCGAGAACTGGATGCCCGACTACGTCAAAGTAGCCAACGCGGGCGGCATTGAGCGCGTGCTCGTTTGATCGAAAGTAAGCCATGGCCGGTTTGACATCCACCACCCCCACGCCCGAGTCGCTCACCGTGCACGGGCAATCGCGCGTGCTCGAAATCGGGTTTTCTGACGGTGCGCATTTCCGCATTCCCTTTGAATTGATGCGCGTGTACTCGCCGTCGGCCGAGGTGCAGGGACACGGACCTGGGCAAGAGGTTTTGCAGACCGGCAAGCGCGAGGTCAATGTGGTCGATCTCGAGCCGATCGGCAACTACGCCGTCAAGCCGGTTTTTTCTGACGGTCACGACAGCGGTCTCTTTTCCTGGGACTACCTGTACCAGCTGGGCTCCCGGCAAGCGCAGTTGTGGGCAGACTACGAGGCTCGGCTGCAGGCCGCCGGCGTCGATCGCGACGCGCCGATGCTGGCTGCCGGCGGTCATGCCTGCAGCAGCCATTGAGCGCCAACTCTGGAGCGCCCGCAGCGAATGGTCCCTGGGCTTGCAACTAAAATCAAAGCCCATTTTTGGCATCGAGTTTTCACCCAGGCATTGACGTCATGAGCAGCACCCATTTTGGTTTTGAGTCGGTCGACGAGCGTGAAAAAGCCCGGCGTGTGCGGGGTGTCTTCGACTCCGTTGCGCCCAAGTACGATGTCATGAACGACCTCATGTCGGCCGGCCTGCACCGCCTCTGGAAGGCTTACACGGTGCAAGTGGCCAACGTCCGCGAAGGCCATTCGGTGCTCGATATTGCGGGGGGTACGGGTGACCTGGCCCTGGCTTTTGCGCCCAAGGTGGGTCCCACCGGGCGCGTGGTGCACACCGATATCAACCAGGCCATGCTCAGCGAGGGGCGCAACCGCCTGCTGGACGCCGGCGTGGCCTTGCCCACCCTGGTGTGCGATGCCGAAAAGCTGCCATTTGCGAGCGCCAGCTTTGACCTTGTGACGGTCGCCTTTGGCCTGCGTAACATGACACACAAGGACCAGGCGCTGGCTGAAATGAATCGCGTGCTCAAGCCCATGGGCAAATTGCTGGTGCTGGAGTTCTCCAAAGTGGCCAAGCCGCTGGAGAAACTCTACGACTGGTATTCGTTCAAGGTCTTGCCCCGGCTGGGCAAACTGGTCGCCAATGATGACGCCAGCTACCGCTACCTGGCAGAGTCCATCCGAATGCATCCCGATCAGGATGCCTTAAAGACCCTAATGCATAAAGGTGGTTTTGGCCATGTGGACTATCACAACCTCACGGGCGGGATGGTGGCATTGCATGTTGGAATCAAGTGTTGAATAAAAATGTCGCGCGAGTGCAGGCAAGTGGCTTGTCGGCACCCTGGTCTTTCAATCGTTGAATAAGAATCCAAAAGGAGATGTCATGAAAATCTGGTCTGCAGTACTGGCTTTGGCCATGTCCCTGACTCTGTCCCTGGGCGGCACCGATGCGCAGGCCAAGCGCCTCGGCGGCGGCGGCTCCACCGGCAAGCAGTCATCCAACGTCACGCAGCGTGAGGCGACGCCTCCGGCTGGTAACGCGGCCACGGCAGCCAAGCCTGGCGCTCCGGCCGCTGCGCCGGCCGCCAAGAAGCCCTGGGGCGCGATGCTGGGTGGTCTGGCAGCGGGTCTGGGTCTGGCCTGGCTGGCGCACTCGCTGGGCATGGGCGAGGCCTTTGGTCAGGCCCTGATGTTTGGTTTGCTAGCGCTGGTGGTGATGGTTGTCGTCGGGTTGGTGATGCGTAAGATGCGAGCCGGCCGCGGCGCCGCAGCTCAGGGTCAGTCGCCCTTTGCCATGCAGGGCGCGGGCGCGTCAGGTGACGCTGCTGTTCCGACGAATTACAGCCCTGCCAACGTGGGTAATGACGCATCAGCTCGTCCTTGGGAGCGTGCGGGTGCCTCGTTCGAGTCGCTCCCCCAGGGTGGTGGCGCTGCGGGGGGCTCAATGATTGGTTCGGCCCTCGCCGGTACCCAGTCCTGGGGTGTTCCTGCGGGTTTTGATGCCGACGGTTTTCTGGCGGCTTGCAAGACCAACTTCGTGACACTGCAGGATGCTTGGGATCGCTCCGACATCAGTGCATTGCGCGCCATGATGACCGACGAAATGCTCGAGCAGATCAAGACCCAGCTGGCCGACCGCGAGTCCCACACCGGCGGCCTTGCCAACAAGACGGACGTGCTTCGCCTGGATGCCCAGTTGTTGGGCATCGAAGAGTTGCAGGACGTTTACATGGCCAGTGTCGAGTTCTCCGGCATGATCCGCGAAGATGTGTCTGCGGGCCCGAGTCCGTTCCGCGAGGTCTGGAACATGACCAAGCCGCGCAATGGCTCGGCTGGCTGGCTGGTTGCCGGCGTGCAAGCCCTGCAGTAAGCTGTGTGGGCAGGCGCAGTTGGCTCTGCCGCTGCGCCATTTATCCGTCAAAATCGGGGACGTATGAATACATCGTCCCCTTTTCCTTTTCTGGACGCCGCTCTGGTGTCGATCGCAACCCGGCTGCAGCCGCCCGAATGGTTCCAGGCCGAATGCCAGCAGCGGCTGGTACTGGTCTTGAACCATGTGCTGATGCAGGAAAAAGAGGCGCAAAGCCGGCTGCAGCGGCAACAGGGCCGGGTGGTTCATGTGCGCTGGGGCAAGGTCTACCTCGAACTGCTGATCACCCCGGCCGGCCTGACGGACCGGGCGTCGCCGGCCCGCAAGCCGGATCTGTCACTTTTTCTTGAAGCCGACTCTCCCTGGGTCATGGCCCAGAGCCTCATCGACGGCACCCGTCCGGCCGTGCGGATTGAGGGCGATGTGCAACTGGCGGCCGAACTCGCCTGGCTGTCAGACAACCTGCGCTGGGACATTGAGGAAGACCTCGCGCGGGTGCTGGGTGATGTACCGGCCCACGCTTTGGCTGATGCCGGCCGGCGCCTGCTGAGCGGGTTGCGGGATTTGCTGGCCAAGGCCCCACGTCCCGCCGCCGGCACTGCAGCGGCGCCTGTACACGGCGCCTTTGATACCGGTGTCAGGGCGGGCACATGAGCCGCCTTTTTCGCGGATTTTTCATCGTCTGGACCGCTTTGCGTTTTGGGCTCGATGAGCTGGTGTTGTCGAGTTTTGAAAGGCCTTGGATCAGGCGATTGACCCGCATCGTGTCTTTCGGACGTGACCTTAGCGCACCGCGCGGCGAGCGTTTGCGGCAGGCGCTGGAGCATCTGGGGCCAATTTTTGTCAAGCTCGGGCAGGTGCTTTCCACTCGCCGTGACTTGCTGCCGGCCGATATCGCGGACGAACTGGCCCGCTTGCAGGACCGGGTGCCGCCCTTTGATTCGGCGCTGGCCGTTGGCATCATTGAGCGCGCCTTTTCCCGGCCGCTGGCACAGATTTTTGCCAGTTTTGAGCACGTCCCGGTAGCCAGCGCCTCAATCGCACAGGTGCACTTTGCCGTGTTGCCTGACGGTCGGGAGGTGGCCGTCAAGGTACTCAGGCCCGCCATGCTGCCCGCGATCGAAAAAGACCTGGCGCTGATGCACATGATGGCCGGCTGGCTTGAGCGTTTGTCGGCCGACGGCAAGCGGCTCAAGCCGCGCGAGGTGGTCAGCGAGTTCGATACCTACCTGCACGATGAGCTCGACCTGCTGCGCGAAGCGGCCAACGCCGCCCAACTGCGGCGCAACATGCAGGGCCTGGACCTGGTCATGATTCCCGAGATCATCTGGGATTTCTGCATGCCCGACGTGATGGTCATGCAGCGCATGAAAGGCGTGCCCATCAGCCAGGTCCAGCGTCTCAAGGACGCTGGCGTGGACATGGGCAAACTCGCGCGCGATGGCGTCACGATTTTTTTCACGCAGGTGTTCAGAGATGGCTTTTTTCATGCCGACATGCACCCCGGCAATATTCAGGTCAGCCTGGAGCCCGCCACCTTTGGGCGCTATATATCGCTGGACTTTGGAATCGTCGGCACGCTCACCGAGATCGATAAGGAATACCTGGCACAAAACTTCAGTGCCTTTTTCCAGCGTGACTACAAACGCGTGGCCGAACTCCACCTCGAGTCGGGCTGGGTGCCGCCGCAAACACGGGTGGACGAGCTGGAGTCGGCCATTCGCGCTGTGTGTGAGCCTTATTTTGACCGTCCACTCAAGGAAATTTCGCTCGGCATGGTGCTGATGCGGCTGTTCCAGACCTCGCGCCGCTTTCACGTGGAGATTCAGCCGCAACTGGTGCTGCTGCAAAAAACCCTGCTCAACATCGAAGGCCTGGGCCGTGAACTCGATCCGGACCTTGACCTGTGGAGCACGGCCAAGCCCTTTCTTGAAAAGTGGATGATCGAGCAGGTCGGCCCCAGCCGGCTGTGGGCCCAGCTCAAGGCAGAAGCGCCCGCCTATGCCAAACTGCTGCCGGCCTTGCCGCGGCTGCTGCACCAATATCTCAAGGCGCCACACGGCGGTCATCGCCGCGAACTCGACGAGTTGCTGGCCGAGCAAAAGCGAACCAATCGCCTGCTTCAGGGCCTGATTTATGGCGCTCTGGGGTTCGCCCTGGGCTTGTTGTTCATGCAACTGACGCAGCACACGGCGATTTTTTAGCGAAGGCCTGCTGTTGCCGCTGGCCAGTCAACCCGGGTGGCCAACTCACCCGCAACGCCTATAATCGAGGGCTTTGCATCGTGGGCAAGGCCCGCGTTAATTTCTTCACGAAAACTTCTAGCACTATGCCAATCTACGCTTACAAATGCGAGTCCTGCGGGCATACCAAGGACGTTTTGCAAAAAATCTCCGATCCGCGGCTCACCGATTGTCCTCAGTGCGGCGCAGCCAGCTTCAAAAAGCAGGTGACGGCGGCAGGCTTTCAGCTCAAGGGCTCGGGCTGGTACGTCACTGACTTTCGCGGTGGTTCCACAGCAGCGCCTGCGGCGGCAGAGGGTTCATCTGGCGCAGGCGCACCCGCTGAGACTGGCACGGCCGCAGCAGCCGCTCCTGCCGCCTCGCCCAGCGCGCAAACTTCGGCCGCGCCGGCGCCCGCCCCAGCACCTGCTTCAACGCCCACCAAGGCCGACTGATGGCTGCCGTGCGCCGCTGGCTGCTCGCTGGCTTGCTGGTACTGGTACCCCTGGCCATTACGATCTGGGTCCTTAACTGGGTTGTCAGCACCCTGGACCAGACCCTGCAAATCTTGCCCCGCGACTGGCAGCCGGACAAATTGCTGGGCATTCATATTCCTGGATTTGGGGTGTTGCTGGCTTTGGTGATTGTTCTGGGAATTGGTGCGGTGGCCAGCAACTTCCTGGGCCGAAAACTGGTGGGCTGGTGGGATGCGCTGCTAGGCCGCATTCCTATCGTTCGCTCGATTTACTCCAGCGTCAAGCAGGTCTCGGACACCTTGTTTTCAGAAAATGGCAACGCTTTTCGTCAGGCCTTGCTGGTGCAATGGCCGCGCGAGGGTGTCTGGACCATCGCCTTTCAGACCGGCACCCCCGGGGGTGACGTGGTGACACACCTCGATGGCGAGTACCTCAGCGTGTACGTGCCGACCACGCCCAACCCCACCGGCGGCTACTTTGTCATGCTCAAGAAGTCCGATTGCATCGAGCTGGCCATGTCGGTGGACGAGGCCCTGACTTACGTCATCTCCATGGGCGTGGTCGTGCCGGGCGCGGCGGCCAGCCCCAAGGTCAAATAATTTCCGGCGCCCCGCGCCATCACTTCAAAGCAAGAAGCCTTATGTCCATCGTCTCCACTTTCACCCCCGTCTCGATTGCCTCGCAGATGCGCTCCCACTACTGTGGTCTGGTCACCGACACTTTGTTGGGCCAAGCTGTCAGCCTGTGCGGCTGGGTCAATCGCCGGCGCGACCACGGCGGCGTGATCTTCATTGACCTGCGCGACCGCGAGGGCTATGTGCAAGTGGTGTGTGACCCGGACCGCGCCGACATGTTCAAGACCGCCGAAGGCGTGCGCAACGAATTCTGCGTGCAGATCAAGGGCCTGGTGCGCGCGCGTCCCGAGGGCACGGTCAATGACAACCTTAAAAGCGGCAAGATCGAAGTGCTCTGCCACGAACTGACGGTGCTCAACGCCAGCGTCACCCCGCCGTTCCAGCTCGACGACGACAACCTGTCGGAGACCACACGGCTGACGCACCGGGTGCTCGACCTGCGCCGCCCGTATATGCAAAACAACCTGATGCTGCGTTACCGCGTGGCCATGGAAACCCGCAAATTCCTCGACGCCAATGGTTTTATCGACATAGAAACGCCGATGCTCACCAAGAGCACGCCCGAAGGGGCGCGCGACTACCTGGTGCCCAGCCGCGTCAATGAAGGTCAGTTTTTTGCCTTGCCGCAAAGCCCGCAGTTGTTTAAACAGCTCTTGATGGTTGCCGGCTTCGACCGCTACTACCAGATCACCAAGTGCTTTCGTGACGAAGACCTTCGCGCCGACCGCCAGCCCGAATTCACGCAGATCGATATTGAAACCTCGTTCATGGGCGAGCAGGACATTCGCGACATGTTCCAGGGCATGATCAGCAACATCTTCAAAACCGTGCTGGCCACTGACCTGGGCGAATTCCCGGTCATGGCCTACCAGGAGACGATGCACCGTTTCGGCTCGGACAAGCCGGACCTTCGCGTGAACCTCGAGTTCACCGAGTTGACCGACGTCATGGCCAGCGTCGACTTCAAGGTCTTCAGCACCCCGGCGACCACGCTGGGCGGGCGCGTGGTCGGCTTGCGCGTGCCCGGTGGTTCAGAGATGAGTCGCGGCGAAATCGATGGCTACACCGAATTCGTCAAGATCTACGGCGCCAAGGGTTTGGCCTGGATCAAGGTCAATGACGTCAGCAAGGGCCGTGAAGGCCTGCAAAGCCCGATCGTCAAGAACCTGCATGACGCGGCCATTGCCGAAATAATGGCACGCTGCGGCGCGCAAAACGGTGACATCATCTTTTTTGGCGCCGACAAAGCCAAGGTCGTCAACGACAGCATCGGCGCCTTGCGCCTCAAAGTTGGCCATAGCGAGTTTGGCAAAAAAACCGGGCTCTTCACCAAAGGCTGGAGGCCGTTGTGGGTGGTCGACTTTCCGATGTTCGAGCACGACGAGGAAAACAACCGCTGGAGCGCCGTACATCACCCGTTCACAGCGCCCAAGGACGGCCACGAAGACTGGATGGACACCGACCCGGGTCGCTGTATTGCCAAGGCCTACGACATGGTGCTCAATGGTTGGGAACTGGGTGGCGGCTCGGTCCGGATTCACCGCGCCGACGTGCAGAGCAAGGTGTTCAGCGCCCTGAAAATTGGTCCTGAAGAAGCACAGGAAAAATTTGGCTTCCTGCTCGATGCACTGCAGTATGGTGCGCCGCCGCACGGCGGCCTGGCTTTTGGTCTGGACCGTATCGTCACCATGATGACGGGTGCCGAATCGATCCGCGACGTGATCGCTTTTCCCAAGACACAGCGCGCCCAGTGCCTGCTCACGCACGCACCGAGCCCGGTGGATGAAAAGCAGTTGCGTGAACTGCATATTCGCCTGCGCAACCCGTTACCGGCCTGACCGGCGCAGGCGGCAGCGGGGTGAGGCGCTTCTTGCCAGCAGCGTTCCCCGCATTGGCGCGCCGGCGCTGTTGCCGCATGAAGGCACACTTGCCGTGAGCCACAAGCTGCCGGTTTCCGTGCTGGTGATCATCCACAGCCCCGAAGGAAAGGTGCTGCTGATTGAGCGCGCCGACCACCCCGGCTTCTGGCAAAGCGTGACCGGCTCGATTGAGGCGTCGGACGCGAGCCTGGCGCACACGGCGGCCCGAGAGGTCGAGGAAGAAACCGGCATCCAGGCCTTGCCCGCTCAGTTTTGCGACTGGGGTTTGTCCAACAGCTACGACATCTACCCCGTCTGGCGCCACCGCTATGCACCGGGCGTGACGCGCAACACCGAGCATGTGTTTAGCCTGTGCGTGCCGGTGCACACTCTGGTTCGCCTGAGCCCGCGCGAGCACACGGCCTGGCAGTGGCTGGCCTGGCAGGCGGCGGCCGAACAGTGTTTTTCGCCATCCAACGCCGAGGCCATTTTGCTGCTGCCCCGCTTTGTGCAAGGCGCCGCTGATTTGCAGCATCCGTCGGCAACCGGTGGACGCGTCCCGCCGGCTTGAGCGCCCAAGCCATCCCGCAGCGGCATGACCCTAAACCCGCCAGTTGGCCGCTAGCACCCGCAAGAAACGTCAAATGATTCAAAGGGTTGCGCACACGGCGCACCTCACCTCCTGGGTGAGAGCGCAGCACGGCCACTGGTCTGCCGCTTCGGCCCGCTGGCGTTGTTGCTCGCACCAGCCGGACATGGCGTCCGGCCGGCGCTCGCGCCTAGCCAGCG
>CAIMVC010000168.1 GCA_903844825.1 uncultured Burkholderiales bacterium
CAGCGTGCAGGCCGGCTCGGCCAGCGCATCGACCGGATTGATCACCAACAAGCGCTCCATCGAGTCGAGCGTGCTGGTCGAAGACGGCAGCATCGTGGTGCTCGGGGGTCTGCTGCAAGACGAGTACACCGGCAACCAGGACAAGGTGCCGGGATTGGGCGATGTGCCGTTTTTTGGCAACCTGTTCAAGAGCGAGGCGCGCACCCGCAAAAAGAGCAACCTGATGGTCTTCTTACGCCCGGTGGTGGTGCGCGACGCCCAGGCCAGTCAGGCGCTGTCGCTGGACCGCTACGACATGATGCGCAACCTGCAGCAGGGCGCCCAGCCCGCGCCCAGCAAGGTGCTCCCCATCAACGAGGCCCCGGTGCTGCCGGTGCCCCAGACTGTGACCAGGCCCAAACCGGCGGCAACCCAGGCCGAGCCATCAACGCCCGCTCAGGCGCCTGCGCAAGCACCTGCTCAGGCGCCTGCCCGCTGACCATGCGCTACCTTTTGCCCTACGGCTTTGCGCGCACCCACCAGTTGCTGCTGGGCGAGGCCGACGGCCGGCTCACCGTCTGGCTCAACGACAGCAGCGACCGCCAGGCGTTGGGCGAATTGCTGCGCCAGTACGCCACGAGCGAGTTGCCCGTGCAGTTGCAACAGCTCGCTGTCGCCGCCCTGGCCCAACGCATCAGCAGCGCTTACGCCCAGGGCGAATCGAGCGCGGCGGCGGTGGTCAGCGAGGTGGAGTCAGACGCCGACCTGTCGCGCATGATGCAAGAGCTGCCGGCGGTCGAAGACCTGCTCGAAATGGCCGACGACGCGCCCATCATCCGCATGCTCAACGCCCTGCTCACCCAGGCCGCACGTGACGGCGCCAGCGACATTCACATCGAGCCCTACGAACGCCATTCGGCGGTGCGCTTTCGGGTTGACGGCAGCCTGCGCGAAGTGGTTCAACCCAACCGGGCGCTGCACGCAGCACTGATCTCGCGCCTGAAAATCATGGCCGAGCTGGACATCGCCGAAAAGCGCCTGCCGCAGGACGGCCGGATCAGCCTGCGCATCGGCACCCGCGCCGTGGACGTGCGCGTCTCGACCCTGCCCAGCGCGCACGGCGAGCGCGCCGTGCTGCGCCTGCTCGACAAGAGCGACTCCAAGCTGACGCTGGCAGCCGTCGGCATGCAGGGCCACACGCTCGAGCGCTTTGAACAACTCGTCAAGCAGCCGCACGGCATCATCTTGGTGACCGGCCCCACCGGTTCGGGCAAAACCACCACGTTGTACGCGGCCCTGAGCCGGCTCGACGCCGCCCGCAACAACATCATGACGGTGGAAGACCCGATCGAATACGAACTGCCCGGCGTCGGCCAAACGCAGGTCAACCCCAAGATCGACCTCGACTTTGCCAAAGCCCTGCGCGCCATCTTGCGGCAGGACCCGGACATCATCATGATCGGCGAAATCCGCGACTTTGAAACCGCGCAAATCGCCATCCAGGCCTCGCTCACGGGGCACCTGG
>CAIMVC010000169.1 GCA_903844825.1 uncultured Burkholderiales bacterium
ACACGACTGCGCGGTAGTCGGCATGCCCGATGAAGACTTTGGCGAGCGACCGGTCGCCTTCATCGTGCCCGAATCCGCCAACAGCCCGGCCAGCCTGCTCGAGCGCGTGCGCGCGCACTGCCTACAGCACCTGGGCCGCATCAAACGCCCCGAGCGTATCGAGCTGATGGTGGAGCTGCCGCGCACAGCCACCGGCAAATTGCTGCGCCGCCACTTGCGGGAAGCACTTCGATGAGCCATGCTTTACCCTAACACCAGCGATCGTTAGTTAACGCACCTGACCATTTCAAGGAGACACCATGAGCATCCAACGTCGACAGCTGATCCTCGCACCATTGCTTGGCACAGCCATAGCACCAGCGGCCTGGGCGCAAGCGGCCTGGCCGAGCAAATCCATTCGGGTCGTCTCTGCAGGCTCGCCGGGTGGCGGCAGCGACATCTTTGTGCGCATCATCGAAAACCGAATGCGCGAAAGACTCGGTCAGGCGCTGTTCATCGACAACAAACCAGGCGCCGGCGGCATGACGGCGGCCGGCATTGTGGCAAGCGCTCCGCCCGATGGCCACACCTTGTTTGTCAGCAATCTGGCGACCAATGCGATAGGCGTTTCGCTGTATGCCAAGCCGACGTTTGACCCGCAGAAAGACTTGCCAGCGGTCGCCCGGATCGCCACCATGTCCAATGCGATTGCGGTGCGCGCCGACTCCGGCATCCAGACTCTGCAGCAACTCGTTGCCGCGCTCAAATCCGGCAAGGCCAAGGGCTTTTATGGCTCGGCCGGCATCGGAACGTCATCGCATTTGACCGGCCATATGCTGGGCAAAGCGATCGGCGTCGAATTGACGCATGTACCCTACAAAGGCACGGCGGCCAACCTCAACGCCTTGCTGGCTGGCGAGATCACCTTCAGCGCCGACAACCTTCCGCTGTACGTGCCGCACGTCAAAGCCGGCACCCTGCGTTTACTGGCGGTCACGCAGGCGCGCAGGCTGCCCGGCTACCCGGACGTTCCCACCGTGCAGGAAGCGGCGGGACTGGCCGGTTTCGACGTTTTTTCGTGGTACGGCCTGTCGGCTTCGACCGGCACCCCGCCCGCCATTTTGGAGCGCCTGGGCAACGAGGTGGTGGCAGCGCTCAAAGACCCGGAAATTGCCGAGAAGGTGCGCGCCGTCGGCGCCGAACCGGCCGGCCTGGGGCATGTGGCTTACCGGGATTTCATCAACGATGAAATCCGCAAGTGGTCGACAGTGGTCAAGTCATCCGGGGCCAGCGCTGACTAGCCTGCGCGGGCCGGGGCAGGTGCTGCCGTGCACCCTGCAGCGCCGCCAACGAGCGTCAAACAGCGGCTAAGAAATCGCTCACCAGCGACAACTGCTCTGGCACGTTGAGCGCCGGCGCATGGCCGCAACCGGCGATCTCGACCACGCGTGCAGCGCCCCGCAAGCCCGGGCCACGCTGCAGCATGGCAGCGGTGGTTGCGGGCAGCACCAGATCGGACTGGGCGCCGCGCAGACACAGCACGGGAATTTGAAGCGCATCGTAATGAGGCCACATTTCGTAGTCGGCGGGGTGATGAATGAACTGCTGCACCATCGCCGGGTCGTAATGGGGTGTGACACGGCCATCGGGCAAACGGCGTAGCGAGGTCTCTGTCAGGCGGCGCCACTGCGCATCGCTGAGCCAGCCAAAGGGTTGGTAGACTTGGCGGAAAAAAGCCTCAAGGGCCGTCACAGTGTCAAAGACCGGGGGATTGCCAGCGTAGGCCTTGATGCGCTCGACCGCCGCGGCCGAAATTTCGGGTGCCATGTCGTTGAGCACCAGGCTCTTGATGCGCGGCCCGAGCGCGGGCTGGCACAAGCCCGACGCACTCACGAGGCCAATCGCGCCCCCCATGGACGTGCCGACCCAGTGCACCTCGTCGATGTGGAGCTGATCAAGCAAGTCGTTCGCCAGCTGGGCGTAAAAAGACAGGCAGTACTCCTGCTCCGGGCGCGCACTCCACTGGCTCAGGCCGCGCCCCACCGTGTCAGGACAAATCACGCGAAAGCGTGTGCTCAGGTGACTGGCCAGCTCGTCCATATCACGGCCGGTGCGCGCCAGGCCATGCCAGGCCAGCACGGTCTGGCGATGAGCGGCCCCCCACTCGGTGTAGTGAATTTCACGGCCGGCACAGCGTAGGTAATTGGACGTAGGGGTCATGACGCAAAGCGTGGCTAAAAGGAAGGAGTGACCGGGGGCTCAGTGCCGCGATGGCCGCAGCGCGCCGGCCTGGCGCAAACGACCCACCACGCCCGCTGGAAAGTAATACACCGAGAGCACAAAAAGCAATCCCAGCCAAAGCAGCCAACGGTCTGGCGAGAGCAAGGCGGCCAGCCACGGCAGGCCGGTGGCCGCCTCACTGCCCAGGCGCAGCAAGTCTTGCAAATAGCTTTGCGCCACCATGAACAGCGCCGCGCCCAGGGCCGCGCCGTAAACCGTGCCCATGCCGCCAATGACGACCATCAGCAGCACGTCGATCATGATTTCAAACGACAGCGAGGTGTCCGGCCCGTTGTAGCGCAACCAGATCGCCAGCAGGGCACCGGCCAGCGTCGCAAACAAGGCCGACAACACGCTGGACGTGGTGCGAAATACCACCACGCGGTAGCCAATGGCCTCGGCCCGGAATTCGTTTTCGCGAATCGCCTGCAGCACCCGGCCGAAGGGCGAGTTGACGATGCGCAGCAAGGCCAGCAAGGCCAGCAGGACAACGACAAAGAGAAGGTAGTAGGTGATTAGTCGCCCATCAAAACTCACACCGAGCCAAGGCTTTTCAAACCACTCAAAACTGGGCGAGAGCAGCTCGGGCATCTTGAAGGTCAGACCATCTTCGCCCCCAGTGAACTCCGACAGCTGCGAAGCCAGGGTCTGGAACGCCGAGGCCACGGCCAGCGTGATCATGGCAAAAAAAATGGCTTTGACGCGCAGCGAAAAAAGGCCGACGGCCAGCGCCAGCACAAAGGACAGCAGCAAGGCGGCCCCCAGCCCGGTGGCCAGCGCCAGCCAGCTCGCACCCATGCGCGTCATGGCAATCGCAATGCCGTAAGCGCCAATGCCAAAAAACATGGTGTGCGCAAAACTGACAATGCCGGTGTAACCCAGCAGCAAGTCAAAACTCGCCACCAGCAGCACGAACACCAGCACCTTGGCGGCCACATTAAGCGCCTTGACGCCCGGGAAAATAAAGGGCGTCAGCGCCAGCACCAGCAACACGGCCAGCAGCAGCACCGCCAGTACGCGGCTGCGCGGAAAGTCGTCAGACAGCAGTCGCTTCAGCATGGCGCTCTTTCAGGTGTGGGCGCGTTGTTCATCGATTCGTCACCGGATAAATGCCTTGCGGGCGCCACAGCAAGACTGCCGCCATCAGTGCGATATTGGAAAACAGCGCCACTTTGGGCGCCAGAAAACCGGTGTAGTTGGCCAGCAGGCCGACCAGCAGCGCGCCAATGAGCGCCCCGCCGGTGGAGCCCAGGCCGCCGATGATGATGACGATGAAAATCAGCACATTGACCTGCGCGCCCATTTGCGGCACCACGTTTTGCTGGTACAGGCCCCACATCACGCCGCCCAGACCGGCCAGCGCGCTGCCGACCACGAAGACGCCGACGAACAGGCGGCCAATGCGGTAACCCAGTGCTTCGACCATCTCGCGGTCCTGCACACCCGCACGTATCAACAGACCGACCTTGGTACGGCTGAGCGTCCAGATCAGCATGGCGAACACGGCCAGCCCCACCACCACCGCAATCAAACGGTACTTTTCAATGGCAGCATCGCCGAGCAGGACCGCGCCCCGCATGGCCTCTGGCAGCGGCAGCGCGATTTGCTGCGGACCCCAGATCACCTTGATCAGCTCTTCGCCAATGATCATGCCGCCCATGGTGATCAAAATTTGCTTGAGGTGCTGGCCGTACACGGGTCGCACGATAAAGCGCTCAAAGGCCAGGCCAACCGCTGCCGACACCGCCATGGCGATCAGCATGGCCGGAAGCACCGCAGCCAGGTTTCGCCAAAGCTCCTGGGAGCTGGTCCAATCGCTCATGCCGCCCAGCACGCTGGTGGCCACAAAGGCGCCCAGGGCAATGAACACCCCGTGGCCGAAATTGAGCACGTCCATCAGGCCAAAGACCAGGGTCAGCCCGGACGCAATGATGAAGATGATCATCCCCATGGCCAGGCCGGCCACGGTCAGCGTCAGCCAGGTCGAAGCTGAGCCGATGAAGGGAAACACCAGCAGCGCCAGCAGCGGCACCAGGGCCAGCGGTTTCCAGTCGAAGTCGCTATTTTTCATGTCGATGCTCATAAAGCCAGCCCGAGCAGTGACTGCTGCAAGGCCTTGTCTTGCGACAGCGCCTGCATGCTGCCGCTGTGCACCACGCGGCCGTTGTCCATCACGGCAACGCTGTCACCCAAGCGTTGGGCAAAGCTGATGTTTTGCTCGACCAGCAAGATCGTCACCCCACTGGCTTTAAGCTGGGCGAAGGCGTCAATCATGTTGTTGATGATGGCCGGCGCCAGCCCCTTGCTGGGCTCGTCAACGATCAGCAGCTCACGCGGCTCGACGATGGCGCGCGCGACGGCCAGCATTTGCTTTTGGCCACCAGACAACTTGCCAGCGGGTTGGTTCCAGAACTTTTCAACTGCGGGAAACAGCGAAAAAATCCATTGCAGCCGGGTCTCGTCCATCTGACTGGCGCGGCTGGCGCTGCGCGCTGCCAGCAGCATGTTTTCCTTGACCGTGAGGTCCGAGAAAATCCCCATGCTCTCTGGCACATAGGCCAGCCCCAGCGCAGCGATCTCGGGCGTGCCCATGGCCGTGATGTCGCGCTCGCCAAAACGCACACGGCCTTGCGACGCTCGCCACAGGCCCATGATGGTGCGCAAGGTGGTGCTCTTGCCAGCGCCATTGCGGCCCAGCAGCAGGCTCACCTGCCCCCGAGGAACGACCAGGTCCACCCCGTGCAGGATGTGGTAGGCCCCAATGTGGGTGTGCACGCCCTCGAGCGTGAGCAAAGCTGCGGGTGAGTTCATACGGATTGCGCTGTGGCCGGCGTCGCGTCGGGATTCACGCCCAGGTAGGCTTGCTGAACAATCGGCGAGGCGATCACCGCGGCGGGCTCGCCGTCGGCCACCAGCGAGCCGTTGTGCAAGACGATGATGCGGTCGGCCAGCTCGCGCACCACGTCCATCTTGTGCTCGACCAGCAAAATGGTTTTGCTCTTGTCGCGCTTGAGCTGGCGAATCAAGTTCAGGATCACAGGCGCTTCATCGGTGCTCATGCCGGCAGTCGGCTCGTCGAACATGAAGACCTGCGATTCGAGTGCCATCAACAAAGCCACCTCCAGCTTGCGCTGGTCGCCATGCGGCAAGCTGGCCACCGGCATCTGCGCCTTCGCTTGCAAGGCCACAACCTCAAGAATCTCATCGGCGCGCGCCACCAGGCTGCGGTGGTCACTCCAGATGCTCCACAAGTTCAGGCCGCGCCAGTGCGCACCTTCTCGGGTGGCCTGTACCGCCAGCCGCACGTTTTCTTGCACGCTCAAATTGGGAAACAGGTTGGTCAGCTGAAAGGCACGGCCTAGACCCGCGCGCGTGCGCGCCGAGGCGCTCAGGCCGGACAGATCACGCCCGCCCAGCCAGACCGAACCGCTGCTGGCTTTGAGCTGACCCGACATCAAATTGAAGTAGGTGGTCTTGCCGGCGCCATTGGGCCCGACGATGGCCGTTAGCGTGCCCGGCGCAAAGGCGCAGCTCACGGCATTGACCGCAACGTGCCCGCCGAAGCGGACCGTCAATTCTTTGGTTTCAAGCATGGGGGCGGCGCTGTGCGTGCTTTCGACAAGGGCGATACAAGTGCTCAAGGGCCACTGAGGAGATCAAAAAAACAAGCGCTTGCCTGGCCGCGCTGGCGTGACTGAAGCACGTGCGCTGGGCCAGGCATTGACCTCAGCAGAGGCAGATTTAGCGCTTGTTGGTGATCGGCACGTTCATTTCTTCGGCCTTGATCTCGTGGACCAGCTCCGGCACACCCCAGGCAAAGGCCGGGTCGACCTTGATCTTGAAGTGGTACATGCTCTGCATGGCCTGGTGGTCTTCCTTGCGGAAGGTCATCTTGCCTTTGGGCGTGTCAAAGCTCATGCCTTCCATGGTCTTGATCAGCGTGTTGGCGCTGGCGTCGCCCTTGCTGTTTTTGAGTGCGGTGACCACCGCCATTGCGGCAGAAAAACCGCCCGCCGTGAAGAAGTCGGGCGGCGTCTTGAACTGGCTGTAGTGGCGCGCCACCATGGCTTCGTTGACCGGGTTCTTTGGGATGCCGAAGTAGTAATAGGCGGCGCCTTCCATGCCGGGGAAGTTTTTGTACGAGGCCATGGCGGGCAGGATGTTGCCGCCGGTGGCGATCTCGATGCCGTAGCGCTTTAAGTCCATGTCGGCAATCTTGAAAGGGTTGCCGGCGCCGGCCCAGAAAATGAAGATGATCTTGCGGCCGGGCTGGTCCTTGAGCTTGTCGATCAGGCGCTGCGCGCCAGCGGTGAAGTCGGTGGTGTTGGTCGGCAGGTACTCTTCGTGGACCAGCTTGCCTTTCTTGATGGCGCCCTTGAAGGCTTTGACGCCGTCGCGGCCAAAAGCATAGTCCTGCGCCAGCGTAGCGATGCTCACCCCGGCTTTGTCAACGGCCACGGCATTTGAAATCGCGTCCTGCGAGCTGTTGCGGCCGGTGCGAAAAATGTATTTGTTCCACTTCTCGCCGGTGATCGAGTCCGCCACGGCAGGCTCGACCAGCAAGATTTTTTTGTACTCTTCAGCCACGGGCAGCATGGCCAGCGCCACACCCGATGAGGTGGGGCCCACCGCCAGGTCGGCCTTGTCGTCAGAGTAAGACGCTGCCAGCAAAGATTTGCCCAGGTCGGGCTTGCCCTGGTCGTCTTTTTCAATGACCACCAGTTTCTTGCCGGCCACGGTCATGGTGCCGCCAGTGGCGTAATCCAGACCCATCATGAAACCGACGGCTGTTTGTTTGCCATAGGCTTCGAGCGGACCGGTCTTGCTGTAGATGTGGGCGATGCGGATCTCGCCCGTCTGGCCGATAGC
>CAIMVC010000170.1 GCA_903844825.1 uncultured Burkholderiales bacterium
CAGGTGAGCGAGGGCGTCAGGCCTTTGTCCTCCTGGGGTCGACCCAGTTGATGAACTGGGGGTAGTGGTCCCGAATCAGGGGGCCGTCGAACGCCCAGGTGGTGCATTTGCCCATGTGCAGCGGCGGCGTCAGTTTTGAGGTCGGCGCCGATTGTCCGGCCACTTGCGCCAGGTAGACCGGCACGGTCTGGTACGCGGCGGTGGCGACGTTAAACAGCAGCTCGCGCAGATGCGCGCACGACGCGGTGCCGCCCAGATGTGTATCGATGGACCGGCGCCAGCCCGGTCCCAGTGTGGCGCCAATCAAGCCGCGCAAGGGCGCCAGCGCGGGCTGGCAGGCGACAAACGGTACGCTGGACATCTGCGCTGCGATGTCCTTGACCTCCAGCGCGTCGTTGACCGTCACGCGCACGCGGATATCGTGAATCGGCGTCTCGGGTGCCATGCTGCCCTTCTCGAGAGCCTGGGAGGTGTAGGTGCGTGTATCCAGCAAATCGCCTTCGATGTCCCAGTCACCGTCCTCCCGTTGAAAACCGCGAAAAGTGATGCGACGTGTATGAAGCTGCCTGCGCGGCGCGGCGGGTGGTAAAGGCACGGTCTTCTCCGAAAGTCGGCTGCAAAAAATAGCGAGCTTATCGACTGATTGTTACGCATCCTCAGTCCTGGGGCGCAGGCTTGGCTGCTTAGCCTCAATCCGGGTTGAGGCTTAGACCTTGTCGGTGGCGCGGCCGAGTTGTCGCTCAATTTGTTTGGCGCATTCGCGCGCCGAGTCGAGCAGCTTGCGCTCGTGAGGACGGGTGGCACGTTTGCCGACCACCGACACATGGATGGCGGCGGCCAGATGCCCCGAGCCGTCGAGGATGGGCACGGCATAGCCGACGATGCCGTCGACCGACTCTTCGTCGCTCTTGGCATAGCCTTGCGTGCGGATGCGCTCGTACTCGCTTTGCAACTCGACCGGATCGGTGATGGTGGCCGCCGTCAGCTTGGGCAGGCGGCCGGCCAGCGCCATGTCACCGAGCTTGGCGTCGTGCGCTGCGAACAGTTTGCCGGTAGCCGTGCAATGCAAAAACAGCGACTCCCCCAGCCGGATGTCCAGCGAGATGCGCTGGGTGCCCAGGCAGCGGTCAGCGTAGATCACGCGCTTGCCCACCTGCATGGCCAGGTACACGTCGTCACCGATGTCCTTGGCCAGGTCCTGCAGGTAGCGCCGCGCAATGGCGCGGATGTCGAGCGACTGCAGCGTTTGCAAGGCCAGCGCCACCGTACGCGGACCCACTGAGTAGCGCAAGTCGTCGGTGACGGTGGCCACTTCGGCGCTGACCATGGTTTGCAGCATGTTGTGCACGCTGCTCACCGGCAGGCCCAAAGCGTCCTTGATCTCGGTCAAGCGCAGGCCTTCCTTGCGCTGCACCAGCAGGTTCAGGACGTCGAAAGTGCGCAGGTAGCGGTCTGGACTCATATCAACTTAAAACCTCAGCCAGGTCGGCTTGTCGGGGAACTGTCGAATGCTTCGCAGGGAAGGCGTGGGTCGCCGAGCTTGAAGGTCCATGACGGCAGTGCCGGGTCATGCGCTCAGCTGGCAAAAAAATTCTAACAGCTGCCCATCGCGTGGCTCGCGCAGCTCAGTCATCTCAAGCGTTCATCAGGGGCAATACTTTTTCGGCCATCAAGGTCATGGAGCCACGCGCCAGGCTGCGGTCTTTCCAGTCCACGCCCGCATACAGCAAGGTGCCGAACTCGCCGGTTTCCTCCTTGAGCGCGTGCAACTGGTCAGCTACCCTGGCGGGCGAGCCGTGAATCACCAGTTTGGCCATGACTTGCTCGAGCGTGACGCTGTCGTCGGGCTGCTTGAAGTCGGTCTTGAAAACGCCCAGCGCGCCGCGCCGCTTGAGCTTGGAAAACAGCGTGCGGTAGTAGTAGTAGTAAGGGCCATCGGTGCCCAACGCGTAGGCCGCTGCCGTGGCGTCGTCCTCGGCCACAAACACGGTCTTTGCCACGCGCCAGTTGGCCGTGTCGGCCGGGCGCCCGATGCGCTCGCAGCCCTCGACATACTTGGCCCAATGCGTCTTGACCCACTGCGGCAACAAGAAGTTGGCCGAGATCGGGTCCCAGCCGCGCGCGGCCGCCTCGGTGATGCCTGGAGAAAAAGGGGCTACCGCCGTGACCACGATCGGCGGGTGGGGGCGCTGCAGTGGCTTGGGGATGGTGCCCATGCCGGTCTCGGGAATATGGGTGCGCTCGGTGCTGATGTTCCAGAACTGCCCCTTGATGTTGTAGGGCGGCTCGCTGCTCCACAGGGCCAGAACGTGGTTGATGCACTCCAGGAACATGGCCGGCCGCGCCATGTCCATGTTGCCCAGCACTTCGGCGTCCGACGGCAGGGCGCCAGGGCTGATGCCCAGGATGAAACGACCGCCCAGCAGGTGGTCCAGCATGGCAATGTTGGCAGCGATCGTGGCCGGGTGCTGGTTGGGCATATTGGTCGTGCCCGTGCCCAGTCGGATGGTCTTGGTGGCGTCGACCAGCGTCGCCAGGAACAAGGCCGCGGAGGTGATGTTTTCTTCCGGGTCGGTGGCATGCTCGCCCACGTAGCCCTCGACAAAGCCCAACGCGTCAGCCAGCACAAAGGCTTCGCGGTCCTCCCGCAGGCACTGCTGCCAGTCTTTGCCAATGGGGTGCATGGGCATGGTGAAAAAGCCGAGTTTCATGGTGTTTTTCCTTGTCAAGTCTTCAAAATTTGTGGCTGCTCGCGGTCGCGGCCGGACCGGTGCCGAGCACGAAACCGGCATAGCCCTGGTCGGCGACGTCCTGGCATTCCTGGCGATACACACCAATCCGGGCCACGTAAGGCATGAACACGCGAGGTTTGCCCGGGATGTTGGCGCCTAGAAACCAGGAGTTGGCCTGTGGCAGCAAGGTCCGGTTGGCAGCCTCGTTGACATGCTCGACCCAGCGGTCTTCGGCCTCGCGGCTGGCCTGCATGCGCGTCATACCCCGCTGGCGCAGGTACGCCAGCGCATCGCTGATCCAGGCCACATGGTGCTCAATGCCCACGACCATATTGACCAGCACCGACGGACTGCCGGCACCGGTGATGATGAACATATTGGGAAAGCCCTGCGTCATCAGGCCCAGGTAGGTGCGAGGCCCGTTGGCCCATTTCTCCTGCAGTGACTGACCGTCAACGCCGTGAATGTCGATGTTGAGCACCGCGCCGGTGAGGGCGTCATAGCCGGTAGCGCAGACCAGCGCGTCGAGTTCGTGCAGGCCTTCGCTGGTGAGCACGCCAGCGGCCTGCACTTGGCGGATGGGCGTTTTTTTCAGGTCCACCAAACGGACATTGGCCCGGTTGTAGGTTTCAAAGTAGCCGGTGTCCACGCAAATGCGTTTGGTGCCCAGCGGGTGGTCGTTCGGGCACAGCGACTCGGCCACCGCAGGGTCTTTGACGATGCTGCGGATCTTGGCGCGAACAAAGTCGGCAATCGTCTCGTTGGACTGCGGGTTGACCATCAGGTCGTTGAAGGCGTGAATGAAGTTGACCCCGCCCTTTTGCCAGCGCCTTTCGTACTCGGCCTGACGCGCTGACGCGCTGGTTTGTGCGGCCGCCTTGTCGCTGAACTCGTAGAGCGTGCCAAGCTGGCGGGCGCGCTCGCGGTGCAAGGCATAGTCTTGTTTCCAGGCTTGCTGCTCTGCGTCATGCAGCGGGCCGTTGTGGGCCGGGATCACAAAATTGGCGGTGCGCTGAAAGACCACCAACTGCGCGGCTTGTGCGGCAATCGCCGGGATGGCCTGGATGCCTGATGAGCCGGTGCCAATCACGCCGACGCGCTGGCCGCTGAAGTCGACGCCTTCGTGCGGCCAGGCGCCCGTGTGGTGGACCTTGCCCTTGAAGCCGTCGATACCCGGGATGTCGGGCAGCCGCGGAATCGACAGCGCGCCGGTGGCCATCACACAAAACCGCGCGCTGATATGCAGGCCGGTGTCGGTGTCGAGCAGCCACTGGTCCTGCGTCTCGTCGAAGCAGGCGCGCAGCACCCGGGTGTTGAAACTGATGTCGCGGCGCAGGTCAAAGCGATCGGCCACGTGCTCGATATAGCGCAGGATTTCAGGCTGCGCCGCGTAGCGCTCGGTCCACACCCATTGCTGTTCGAGCTCCGACGAAAAAGAGTAGGAGTACTGCAGGCTCTCCACGTCGCAACGCGCACCCGGGTAGCGGTTCCAGTACCAGACGCCACCGACATCGCCCGCGGCCTCAATCACACGCACCTTGTAGCCGCGGCTGCGCAGCTGGTGCAGCATATGCAGTCCGGCAAAGCCGGCACCGATGATCAGGACGTCGTTGGCAGGCGAGGTTGGCGCAGTCATGGTGTGGCGTCGTGGTTCAGGCGGTCTTGGCGGTTGCTGGTCAGAATCTGGTCAGGGGTGACACGACGTTGCCAATAGAGGGTGAAGTTAGGCAGCGCCGCTTAGTCGTGCGCGGTGCCCAGATAAGCGGCGATCACCGCCTCGTTGCTTTGCACCTCTGCGGGCGTTCCCTCGGCGATCTTGCGACCGAAGTCGAGCACGACGATCTTGTCGGAGATGTCCATGATCACCGGGATGTCATGCTCCACGATCAAAAAGCTCATGCCGAATTTGTCCTGCACCCGCTTGATCAGGGCCGTCATGGCGGACTTCTCGGGCGCGCTCATGCCCGCCATCGGCTCGTCCAGCAGCACCAGACGCGCCTTTTGCATCAAGGCCCGGGCAAACTCGACCTGCTTTTGCCGGCCATAGGACATTTCGCCGGGCATCAGATGAGCGGTCTCGGGCATGCCCAGAAATTCCAGCACCTCGGTCGCCGCAGCGACGGCTTCGCGTTGTTCGGCGCGGGCGCGCGGCGTTAAAAATGCGCCTTGCAGCAGACCCGAACTGCCCTGGCGATAGGCGCCCACCAGCAGGTTCTCCAGCACGCTCAAGCCGCCAAACAGCGCCAGGTTTTGAAAGGTCCGGGCAATGCCATGACGCGAGACCAGATGGGCCGCCTGACCGGTGATGTCGGCGCCGTCAAAGCTGACCCGGCCGTCGGTCGGCGTGTACATGCCGGTGACGCAGTTAAACAGCGTGGTCTTGCCGGCGCCGTTGGGCCCGATCAGCGAGGTGATCGAGCCTTGCTCGAGCGTGAACGAGACGCTGTCCAGCGCGGTCAGGCCCTGAAATCGCATTTGCAGCGCCGAAATGTCGAGCAAGGTGCTCATGGTTGTGGCTCCTGCGCGGGGGCTGTGGTGTTGCGCTTGGCGCCCAGGTAGGACTCTTTCATGGCTTCGTTAGAGGCCACCTCCTGCGAGGGACCGGACAGCACGATGCGACCGCGGTCAAGGATGTAGGCGGTCGCCGCAAACTCCAGTGCCAGACGGGCGTTTTGCTCGACGATCAGCATCGAGGTGCCCAAGGTCTGGCCGACCACCCGCAACTGCTTGTAGATGGACTCGACGATCAGCGGCGCCAGGCCCAGCGAGAGTTCGTCCACCAGCAGCAGGCTGGGTCGGCCCACCAGTGCGCGGCCCAGGGCCAGCATTTGCTGCTCGCCGCCAGAGAGCCAGCCGGCCGCCTGCTGACGCCGCTCCAGCAGGCGCGGGAACAAGGTATACACCGCGTCCAGCCGCTCCTGCAAGGTGGCGCGCGGCAAGATGGCGGCGCCCACATGCAGATTTTCTTCAACGCTCAACTGCTTGAACACCAGGCGCCCCTCCGGCACCAGACCCATGCCCAGGCGAATCAAGCGGTGCGAAGGCTGGCCCAGCACCGACTGGCCATCGAAGCTGACGCTGCCCTGCGTGATCCGGCCGTGGTGCAGGTCGAGCAAGCCGGTGACGGCGCGAATCAAGGTGGTTTTGCCGGCGCCGTTGGCACCCAGCAGGGCCACGATGCTGCCTTTGGGCACCGCCAGGCTGACGTCATCCAGAGCCAGCCCCTTGCGGGCGTAGCCGGCCGACAGGCCTTTGACCTCGAGCATGTTCATGATTGACCTCGCCATGCAGCCAGACGGTTGCGCAGCTGGCGACCCATGCCGGCGATACCGCCAGGCGCAAAAATCAGCAGCAAGATCACCAGCATGCCAAAGATCAGCTGCACCAGCTGCGCCTTGTGGTCCACCAGGATGCTACGTACCAGGCCGGTGGAGTCGCTGGCTTGCGACGCGAAGCCGGTGATGACCGAGGGCAGCAGCAACCACAGCGCCGCACCGATCAGCGAGCCCGGCAACGAGCCCATGCCGCCAATGATGATCATGGCGATGAACTGGATCGCAAAGCTGATATTGAAGGCCTCGGAGGTGACGTTGGTCAGGTAATAGGCGTACAAAGCACCCGCCATGGCAGCAATCGCCGAGCTGAACGAAAAAGCCTTCAGGCGCAGGATGCGCACGTCAACGCCCACCGAGGTGGTGGCCAGTTCGTGGTCGCGCATGGCCATCATGGCGCGCCCTTCACGCGAGCGCAAGGTGTTGCGCAGGGCCAGGTAGATCAGGGCCACCAGCGGCAGCAGGAAAAAATACCAGCGCGTCGGCGTGCTCAGCTCAAAAGCCCCCAGCGTCGCTGCCTTGTAAGGCACGCCCACCACGTCGAAAAATTTGAACTGGTATTCGAGAAACAAAAACACCACGATGTAGTGCACCGCAAAGGTCGACAGCACAAAGTACAGGCCGCGCACCCGCAGCGACGGCAGACCGGCCAGCACCCCGGCGACGGCGCCCGCCAGGCCTGCCGACAGCAGCACCAGCGGAAACGGCCAGCCCCACTGCGAGCCGGTGATGGCCGCCGTCATCGCGCCGACTGCATAAAACGCGGCATGGCCGATCGAGATCAGGCCGGCGCAACCGGTCAGGTAGTTCAGCGACATGGCGCCCAGCATGGCGATCAACATCAGGTTGACCTGCGTCAGCCCCAGATTGAGCAGTTGCATGTTGGACAGCGGGATGCCGAAAATGGCGCGCTCTGTGAGCACCGTGGGCACATAGGCCAGCACGGCGACGGCGGCAATCAGCCAGAGCCAGCGCATGGCGCCTGGGCCGGATTTGGCGGTGAGCGGTAGGGTGTTGGAGGTCATGGAAAAAACTTATCCTGCAGTTCAGACGCGGCCGAGTTCGCGCTGGCCGAACAGGCCCCAGGGCCGAACCATCAGGATCAGCAGCAGCAGCCCGTAAATCATGATGTCGCTGGATTTTGGCGAAATATAAGTCGCCGCGAGTTGCTCGATCAGGCCCACCAGCAAGCCTCCGATGATGGCGCCCGGAATGCTCTGCATGCCGCCGATGACCACGGCCGGCAAGGCCAGCAGACCGATGTTTTCGAGCTCGGTCGAGACGATCTGAAGCTGCCCCAGAAAGAGTCCGCCGATGGCCGCCAGCGTGGCACCAATGGCCCAGGCCAGGCGGTTCATCACGTTGACGTTGACGCCCGAGACCACGGCGGCCTCGTGGCTGTCGGCCGTGGCCCGCATCAGCAGGCCGACCGACGTGAATTTGAAGAAGGCGCCAAAGCCCGCCATGCAGGCCCAGCTGACCAAGGCGGCGGTTAAATGCAGCTGGGAAATGCGCACATTGCCGATGATGAAAATGCCGCTTGGCAACGGTGTGGCCAGATTGCGCCCTTGCGGGCCATAAAACATTTCGATGGCCGCGCGCATCACGATGGACAGCGCAATCGTCAGCATGATCACCGACAGCATGGGCCGGCCTGACAGCGGTTGAATCAGCAGCACGTGGATGACCACGCCCAGCAGGGCAGCAGCGGCCACGATGAACACCAGTGCCAGGGGAAATGGCAGCTTCAGCAAAGACAGCGCAGTCACGGCAAAAAATGCGCCGCTGACAACCAGCATGCCTTGGGCGAAATTAAAGACTTCGGTGGCTTTGAAGACCACCGCAAAACCCAGGGCCACCAGCCCGTAAATGCTCCCCAGTGCGAGGCCGCTGAAAAGTACTTGTGCGAGCATGATGGACCTTGGGTTGTGTGTTTGTCTTACAAAGACTCAGACGGTCTGGTGGCGATTACTTGGTGTATTTGGAGTAGTCGCTGTACTCGCCGTAAGGCTTGAACTTGCTGGTGGCGTAGTCGTAGCCAAACATCTTGAGCACGGCCGGCCCGGTATTGTTGTCCTTGGTGTAGCTAAACGGCGCGGCCAGGCCCTTGCTGTCAACCGTGAAGCCCTTGCCCATGTACTCCACCAGTTTGGCCCGGGTTGGCGCAGGGCCAATCTTGGCCAGCGACTCGGCGGCCATCTGGGCGACGACCCAGCCGGCGACGTAGTTGATGTCTTCCTTCATCACGCCATGGTTCACTTTGTCGGCGAAAGCCGACAACTCCTTGTTGCCCGGCGTCTGGTCAGAGCCGCCCGGCGTGAAGCAGCTCACGAAGCTGTAATTGGCGCCGGCTTGCGGGCCCATGGCGCCAAACACCTGGGGCGAGCCGAGGTAGGAGATGCCGAAAGTTGGAATCTTCAGGCCGTACTGCGCCATGGCCTTCATGGTCAGGATGGCGGTGTTGGACACGCCGTAGATGGTCACGATATCGGGTTTGGCCGCGATGATCTCGAGCACCTGGGGCGTCACGTCTGCGGCGGTGACCTTCATCGTCACCGAGACGGCGCTGCCGCCGAGCTTGGCGGCGACTTCAGAGACGAACTCGTGGTATTCCTTGCCGCCCGTGCTTTCGATGGCCACGGTCATGACCTTGGGCGCCTTGAGCTTGTTTATCTCGGCCACGTAACCGATGCCGGTTTGTGCCATGGCCTTGTAGCTGCAAAAGCCGTTGTAGACCATGGGCGAGACCGGCTCGGACAGAGCCTTGGTGGGTGTGTAGGTGCCGACGATGGGCACCTTGCCGTTGCGAATGGTCTGTGCCAGGCCGACCTGCGAGGCCGAGGTACCCATGCCTGAAATGGCGATCACCGGTGTCTGGCCGGTCAACTTTTCAAAAGCGATTTTGTCGGTCGCTGCGTTGTAGCGGTTGTCTTCAGCCAGCACGTTGATCTTGCGGCCATGGATGCCGCCAGCCTCGTTGACCTTGCGCATGTAGTCCTGAAAACCATTGACCCAGATGCCCTGCGAGGCTGACGTGGGGCCGCTCATGTCCATCAGCAGACCCCAGTCAATGCGGTCCTTGTAGACGCCGTCGGCCGGGGCGTCTTGCGCGGCTGCGCCAAACGCCAGGGAACTCAGCGCCAAAGTGGCGGCGACTTGGCCCAATTTGAGCTGGGCTTGCCGCCTCTGGGGGGGAAATGCGTTTGCGAGGGTCATGATGTCTCCTTGATAGACCCGCCGTGTCGGGCGGGCTGTGGTTGAGGTGCAGGCTTGCACCGTTGAAATTGCCTGTGTCGGCATGGGGGTGAAAACAGCGTGTCGAGTTCGGTTTAAATATTCGAAAAATCGAAAAACTATCTTGGTTTTCGAAAATTCTAGCACTGCTACTGGCCAGTAACCCCCGGGTTTACCCGAGTTTATGGCGTGCTTTCAGAGCGCTGCACCGCCGTCCATAGCCACTTCCGAGCCCGTCATGTAGCTGCTGTCTTCGCTGAGCAAAAAGAGCACGAGCCGGGCAATTTCTTCCTTGGTGCCGAGGCGCTTCATGGGCACTTGCTGCACGCGGCGCAGGTTGTCCTCGCGGCTGCGCACGCTGAGCATGTCGGTGTCGATCGGCCCGGGGTGCACTGAGTTCACCCGGATGTGGCGGTCCACCAGTTCCAGCGCGGCGGCCTTGGTCATGCCGCGCACCGCCCATTTGCTGGCGGTGTAGGCAATCGAGTTGGGGGCGCTGCGCAGGGCCACGGTCGAGGACATGTTCACGATGGCGCCACCGCCGCTACGCTCGAAGGCTGGCACCGCCGCGCGCATGCCCAGAAAGGTGCCGAGTTGGTTGACGCGGATATGGCGTTCGAACTGCGCGGTGTCGGTGTCGAGCATGGACATCGGGGTGTAGACCCCCGCGTTGTTGACCAGACCGTTGAGCGGGCCAAGGGCCTCGGCGCGCGCGACGGCCTCGGCCCAGGCGGCCTCTTCGGTCACGTCCAGCGGCTGGAAGACACAGGCCGCGCCCAGCTCGGCGGCCAGTTGCTGGCCCGCATCGACGAGCACGTCGCCAATGACGACCTTGGCGCCGGCGGCCACGAGCTGACGCGCCTGCGCCTCACCTAGCCCGCGGGCGCCGCCCGAAATCAGAAACACCTGGTCTTTGAAACTTGCCATGCTGGCCTCCTTGAGTCGATTGAAATCAGGCCGGCTGATGGGTCGGGGCATCAAATTGAAGGCCCGGGTAGCCATCGGCGATGACCTTCTCGCAGATGGCCGTGTAGTTCTGCAGGCCGCCGACGTAGGGCAGCAAGACCTTGGGTTTGCCCGGGATGTTCGCGCCCATGTACCAGGAGTCGGTCTGGGTGAACAGCGTGCCCGAGGCCACCTGGTCGACGTGTGCGACCCAGTCGTTTTCGGCGCTCGCCAGGGGCTCGATATGGGTGCTGCCGCTGGCCTGCATGTGGGCCAGGCAGCGAGCAATCCAGTCCACATGCTGCTCGATGGCGACGATCACGTTGGTCAGCACCGACGGGCTGCCCGGTCCGGTGATGATGAAGAAATTGGGAAAGCCCGCGGCCATCAGTCCCAGGAAGGTGCGCGGCCCCTGCGCCCACTTGTCCTTGAGCGCCAGGCCGCCCCGACCGCGCAGCTCAATGCGGTCCAGTGCGCCCGTCACCGCGTCGTAGCCGGTGGCAAATACGATGCTGTCCAAAGCGTAGGTCTGAGCAGTGGTCTGTATGCCTTCTGCCACCAGGCTCTGAAGGGGCGTGGCACGCAGGTCCACAAGATCGACATGCGGCAGGTTGAAGGTGGCGTAGTAGTCGGTGTCCACGCAAATGCGTTTGGTGCCAATGGCGTGGTCGGTGGGTGCCAGTAGCGCCGCCTTGCGCGGGTCGGTGACGGTGCTGCGGATCTTGTGGCGCACGAACTCCGCGGCGCTCTCGTTGGCCGCTGGGTTGGTGAAAATGTCGTTGAAGGCGTGTGTGAAATTGGCGCCGCCGCGCTGCCAGCGTCGTTCAAATTCGGCCTGGCGCTCCGCCTCGTCCACCTCAAAGGCCGAGCGCTGGCTGTAGTCGTACAAAACGCCCGAGCGTGTGTTGCGTGCCTTGGCTCGCATCTGGGCGTACTGCGCCTTCCAGGCGCGCTGGTCGTCTTCGGGCAGGGGGCCGTTCCAGGCTGGGATGCTGAAGTTGGGGGTGCGCTGAAATACCACCACTTCCTTAGCCTGCCGCGCAATCGTCGGTATGAGCTGAATGCCCGACGAGCCGGTGCCGATCACGCCGACTCGCTGACCGGTGAAATCAACCGCCTCGTGGGGCCAGTTGCCGGTGTGGTACCAGCGCCCCTTGAAGTCGGCCAGGCCGGCCATGTCGGGCACCTTGGCGGCCGACAGACAGCCGGCTGCCGAGATCAGAAAGCGCGCTTTCAGCGTTTGCTTGCCGTCGGTCTGCACGTGCCAGTCGTCGGCGGCTTCGTCATACCGGGCCTGGGTGACGCGGGTGTTCAGGCAGATGTCGCGGCGCAGGTCAAAGCGGTCAGCGACGTGGTTGATGTAGCGCAGGATTTCTTCCTGCCGTGGGTAGCGCTCGCTCCACTGCCAGCTTTGCTGCAGCTCCTCGGAAAAAGAATACGAGTACTGCATGCTTTCGACGTCGCAGCGCGCGCCGGGGTAGCGGTTCCAATACCAGGTGCCGCCGACGCCGTCGCCGGCTTCGATGACGCGTACGCTCAGTCCGAGCTGGCGCAGGCGAATGAGCATGTAAAGCCCGGCAAATCCGGCGCCGATCACGATCGCGTCGTAGTCCTTGGTTTCGCTCGGGCTGGAGCCGGCGGGATGGGTCATGGTGTCAGTTTCCTGGAAAAAATTCAGATGCTCTGTGCCGGTGCGACCGGTGCGGCTGTTGATGTTGGTGCAGGCGGTCCGCGGTGCAGCGCGTCGCCGAGAACGGCGCCGATGTAGTCCATCGCAAAATGCCCGGCGCGCACAAAATTACCCTGTGTCAGCAGACCGTGCAACTGATCGTTGAGGTGCAGCGCGGTGACGCGCACGCCCTCGTCTTCGAGCCGCTGCGCGTAGGCGCGGCCCTCGTCGCACAGCGGGTCGTTGCCGGCGGTTAGCACCAGTGCCGGCGGCGTGCTGGCTAGTTGCGGGGCCCGCAGCGGTGAAGCCCGCCAGTCCAGCCGGTCGGCCGGGTTGGGCGTGTAGTGCGAAATGAAATAGGCCATGGTCGCCGCCGTCAGGGGCACGCCCGACGTGACGCGGCTGTAAGAGGGGCTTTGCGCCGTGAGGTCGACCACCGGGTAGAGCAGCAATTGGTAGGCCGCTGGCGCGAGCTCGCCGTCGCGGCCCATCAGGGCCAGCACAGCGGCCAGATTTCCGCCAGCGCTGTCGCCGCCTACCGCCACCCGGTCCGGCGCAATGTTCAGCTCGTCGCAGTGCCCGCTCACCCAGCGCCAGGCACTGGCGCAGTCCTGCAGGGCGGCGGGAAAAACGTGTTCGGGCGCGAGCCGGTAATCGACCGCCACCACACAGATGCGGGCCCGGTTGGCGAGCTGGCGGCACATCCGGTCGTGGCTCTCGAGGTTGCCGAGGATCCAGCCTCCCCCGTGCAAAAAAACCAGGCAGGGCAGCCGCTCATCGGGCCCGGTGCCGCTGCCCCGGTAGACCCGCAGCGCCAGTGGCCCGGCCGGGCCGGCAATGCTCAGGTCCCGAGTGGATGCAACGGCCTGCGCCGGCGACTGCATCACGTCCCAACTGCTGGCATAGGCACTGCGGGCGGCCTCGGGGCTCAGCGCCTCAAAGGGAGGGCGAGCGGCCTTGCGCCCGATTTCAAGCAGGATCTGGACGTCTGGATCGAAAATGGGCATGCGAGTGGTCTTTCGCCGGGGGCTGATCGTTTGCGTGGGCTGTGGGCTGGTCGGCCGACATCTGCATCGGTGCCACAGGCCGGGGGGGGGGTAATTTCGAATTTAAGAAAATAAATTTGATTTTTCGAAACTATACCCAGAGATGACTCTCCTAATTTATAGGGTTTACCCTTAATTTTTGGGCTGGATGACACCCGCTGTTAGGCAAAATCTGGGAGAAATGGCGTTGACACCACGACGCCGTTTGACCCCGGAGCGAGCCGGTGCTACATTGCTTTGCTGTTCGAAATAAATTTCGCAATATCGAAAATCAGGAAGACCCGATGGTTTACAAGGAACGGCTGGACACGGCCAGAGCGGGAACGCGGTCTGTGCAAAAACCGCATTTCGTGGGCCGGGTGACCGACCTGTTTGAAGGCAAGGCAGCGACCGGCCCCCGGCCGCAGTCGTTCTTGGTCGAGCAGTCCCCGAACTGGACGCTGCCGACCCACTTTCATGTGGAGCAGCAGTTTCAGGTGTTTATTGCCGGTAGCGGCTTTCTCGGGCGCACCCCGATTGAGCCCATGACGGTGCACTTTGCCACCCGTCACACCGGCTACGGCCCGCTGGTGTCGGGTGCCGAGGGCATCTCGTATTTCACCTTGCGCGCGCTCAGCGATACCGGCGCCTGGCTGCTCCCCGAGTCCCGCGAAAAGATCAGGACCGACATCAAAAAGCAGCAGGTGCATGCCGAGCCGCAGACGCACATTGAGCCGCACGCGTTGCTGGGTCTGACCGAACCCGGGCAGCAGGTGCTGATCGCGCCCGCCCAGAGCGGCCTGGCGGCCTGGCTGCTGCGCCTGCCGCCCAACACCCGCGTGCCCGCGCCTGCCGGCCAGGCGCAAGGGGGGGGGCGCTTTTATGTGGTGGCCAAAGGGTCGGCGCGGGTCGAGCAGGAGCTGATGCCCGCGTGGTCAACGGTCTATCTCTCCCCGGATGAGATGCCGGACATCGAGTCCGGGCCGGACGGCCTGGAAATCATGGTCCTGCAGTTCCCACTGGCCGCGCTGGAACCCGAGGTCTGAGTCCGGCGATGAGCTCAGCGCCACTCGCGCCCCTGCGCCAGGCAACGGACGGCCCCCTGTGCTTTGTGTTGGTCCATGGTGGCTTTCACGGCGGTTGGTGCTGGCGCGAGGTGGCCGACCGGCTGCGAGGCCACGGCCACCGGGTCTACACCCCAACGCAGACCGGCTGCGGCGAACGCTCGCACTTGCTCACGGCCGACATCACGCTCGACACTTTCATTGACGACATCGCCAACGTGCTGATCTGGGAGGACTTGCACGACGTGGTGTTGGTGGGTCACAGCTTTGGTGGCAACGCCGTCTCGGGCGTGGCGGACCGCCTGCCGCAGCGCATCCGGCAACTGGTGTACCTGGACGCCATCATGCTGCAAAGCGGCCAGTCCATGTTCGACCAGCTCAGTCCTGAGGTCGTGCAAGCCCGCCTGAAAGCGGCGCAGGCCAGCGGCGGCCTGAGCATTGATCCGCCGCCCGCCGAGATGTTTGGCCTGAAGACACCAGAGCAGGTGCGCGACCTGGCGTCCCGCCTGACGCCGCACCCTCTGGGCACCTACACCTCGCCACTCAAGCTCAGACACCCGATCGGCCATGACCTGCCTGCTGTGTACATCCAATGCACCGACCCGGTCTTTGCCGGACTGCAGAGCTCGCGTGACTGGGTCCGTGCCAGCGGCATGACGACGGTGGAGCTCAAGACCGGACACGACGCCATGATCACGGCGCCCGACGCGCTGGCTGATCTGCTGCTGGCCCTGGCGCGTCGGGCGGACTGATCGGCCCAAAGGCGCCCGCCTGGCGGTCTGGCCAGCACACCGGCGCTCGGCCCTATCGGCCAGCGCCATGGCACCGCGCTGACACCCAGTCGGGTCGCAGCGCCATGGCTGGCCCCTACACTTGCGGCTTGCGTGCCAGTGCCGCCCCTGGCGGGCGCTCACACGCCCCCACACGCCCCCACACGCACACGCCCGCGCTACCCTCACGCCACCTCCGCTCCACCTACCCCTAGAGACTGCGCACACCATGCAAGCCCTGCTCAACGCCATCGCCACCATGGCCATGCCCGAGGCTGCCCAGCGCATCTTCCATGGCCGTGGCGGTCTTTACCCCGGTTGCGAGCACTGGGTGCTCGACGCCTTCCCGCCGGTGCTGGTGCTCACCAGTTTTCGGCCGACTAGCGACGACGAACTCGCTGGCGTTGGGCAGGCGCTGGCACAGCGCTGGCAGCAACTGGCAACCGAACAGCCGCTGAACTGGGTCTACCAATGCCGGCACGAGGGCCAGGTCCAGACGCAGCTGATGGCCGGCAGCGTGCCCGAGCAGCACGTGGTGACCGAACATGGCGCGCGCTTTCGGGTTCACGTGCTCAAGGGCCAGAACCATGGGCTGTTTCTGGACATGGCCGAAGGCCGGCGCTGGGTGCGCGAGCATGTCGCTGCCCGGCCCCGGCTCAAGGTGCTGAACCTGTTTGCCTACACCTGCGCGTTTTCGGTGGTGGCGCTGCAGGCCGGTGCCAGGCACGTGCTCAATGTGGACATGAGCCAGGGCGCGATGGCCGTCGGTCAGCAAAACCATCCGCTCAATGGCCTGACGGCGGGCGCCAGCTTCATGGCCCACGATGTTTTCAAGACCTGGGGCAAGATCAACCGAGGCGGCCCGTACGACCTGATCATTGTCGATCCGCCCAGCTACCAAAAAGGCAGCTTTATTGCCAGCAAGGACTACGCACGCCTGATGCCGCGTTTGCCTGATCTGCTGGCCCCGGGCGGACACGCCTTGCTGTGCCTGAACGCCCCCGAGTTGGGTTTGGATTTTCTGCAGGCACAGATGCAGTCGCTGGCGCCTGACCTGACATTTCTCCAGCGCCTGCCCAACCCGCCAGCCTTTGCTGACGTCTCAGCCGAGCGCTCGCTCAAGGTGCTGGTCTACCAGGGCCCCGAGTGAGGTTTGCAGGCGAGCCCGGGCAGGCGTGCCAGAATCCCTTTCCCCGCCAGCGATGGCTTGATCCCTGAATTTTCCGCATGACAGATACGGCTAGCACGCCAGCCCCCGCCGCAGCGATCGTGGGTCAGACGCTCACACGCCTTGAAATGCAAGCACTCATCGCCAGCGCGCCGACGCCGCTGGTTTTTGAGGCTTGCGATTTTGAAGGGCTTGACCTGTCGCAGCTGGACATGCAGGGCTTTGAGTTTGTCAGTTGCAGCTGGATCGAGGCTTCGCTGTATGCCTCGGTGCTTTCGGGCAGCGTCTGGCGTGGATGCCGCGGCAGGCAGGCCGACTTTGAGGCGGCGCAGCTGCAAGATGCGCGATTTGACAGCTGTGACCTCAACAACACCAACTGGCGCCGTGCCAGGTTGTCCTCGGCGCACTTCAAGGCCAGCAAGCTGACCGGCGCCAATTTCGAAGAAGTCGCGCACTTTGGGTTGGTGCTGGAAGACAGCTTGCTGATTGGCGCGAACCTGCGCGGGATGTCCTTTCGGAAAATGCAGCTGCAGCAACTCGATTTTTCCGACGCCGACCTGGCCGGCTGCGATTTCAGGGACGCGGTCTTTGTCGGCGGGAGTCTTCGAGACGCTCTGTTCAAGTTGACCCGCTTTGAAGGCGCCGACCTACGCGAGGCCGACCTGGGTGGCTTGAAGCTCGAGGATGCCAGGCTGTTTCGCGGCGCCACGATCTCGCTGAACCAGGCCGCCGGCCTGCTCGGCGAGATGGGGATACGGGTGGCCTGAGGGCGCTGGCGCCTACTGCCCGCGCCACTTGGGCGCGCGCCGCTCCGCAAAGGCGGTGGCGCCTTCGCGGGCGTCGGCCGACCCCAGCAAGTGGCCGGTGATGGGTTCCTGGCGGGCGAACATCTCCCCGAGCGGCCAGTCGCGTTGCTCGATGATCACCTGCTTGCTGGCCGCCACCGCCAGCGGCGCATTGGCCATGATGCGGCGGGCCAGTGTCTTGGCTTCTTCCAGGGCCTGACCGGGCTCGACCAGGGCATTGATCAGGCCGTACTGGTGCAGGCGCTCGGCCGAAATCATGTCGCCGGTCAGCGCCGCCTCCATGGCGATGCGTTGCGGTATCAGGCGCGGCAGGCGCATCAGGCCACCGGCCGCAGCGGCCAGGCCGCGCTTGACTTCGGGCAGGCCGAACTGCGCGTTGCGGGCGGCCACCACCAGGTCGCAAGCCAGCACCGCTTCAAAACCACCGGCCAGCGCGTAGCCTTCGACGGCGGCGATCAGTGGCTTGCGCGGCGGTGTCATGGCCAGCCCCAGAATGCCGCGACCTTTGACCCGCGTGACTTCGCCGCGCAAATAGGCCTTGAGGTCCATGCCGGCGCAAAACGTGCCGCCCGCGCCGGTCAGGATGCCGACATGCAAATCGCTGCGGTGGTCCAGCTCGTCGATGGCGGCGCACACGCCGTAAGACACCGCCCGGTTGACCGCGTTGCGCTGATCGGGACGGTTGATGGTGACGACCACCAGGCCATCGAGGTGTTCGACCAGAACTTCAGCAGTTGTCATGTCATTTCTCCTTGAGCCGCTGCTCAGTCCTCGGCGGGGCTGAGCTTGCGCAGCCGGTCCATGGTTTCCAGGTACTCAAGCTGCATTTGGTACATCACGTCGCGCACACTGGTTTCTTCGTGCAGCAGCCCCACCACCTGGCCTGCCGGGAAGGAGTACAGGTCTTTTCGTTTGGCCCGCACCACACGCGCATGGGCTTCGTTGTAGAGGATACCTTGCAAAGGTGTGGGCAGGTACTCGGGCGCGCCGGGTGCTTCCCAGGCCTCTGACAGCCGGCTCTTGATCATGCGCACGGTCTTGCCGGTGCGGGCCTTGCGGCGCACGGCGTCCTGGGCGCGGGTGGCAAAGAGCGCCTCTTTTTCAAAGGGGTCGAGCTCGCTCTCGGTGGTGCCCAGCCAGACCGTGCCGCACCACACGCCTTGCGCGCCCAGCGCCAACGCCGCGGCGATCTGGCTGCCCTTGGCAATGCCGCCAGCGGCCAGCACGGCGACTTCGTCACCACAGGCCTCGACGACCTGCGGCACCAGCACCATGGTGGCGATCTCGCCGGTATGGCCACCGGCCTCGGTGCCCTGGGCCACGATCAATTGCACCCCGGCTGCCTTGTGGCGCGCGGCATGTTCACCCTTGCCGCACATGGCGCCAATCATCACCTGGTGTTCGCGCAGTTGCGCCACCACATCGGGCGGCGGCGAGCCCAGCGCGCTGACCACCAACTTCACCTGCGGGTGCCTGAGCGTCACGGCCAGCAGCCGGCGTGCGCCGTCGGGCGTCATGTTGCCGCGCCCGTCGATGATCTCGCGGTGAATGCGCTCGCGCTCCCCCGGTGGCAGCTCAGGCACACCTTCGGCCTGCAAAAAATCGTCCATGAAGGCCCGGTGCGCGGCCGGAATCATGGTCTCGAGGTCGGCGCTGGTGGTCTCTGCCTCCTTGTCGTACTTGGTCGGGATGATCACGTCCACGCCGTAGGGCCGGCCGTCGACGTGGTCATCGATCCAGCGCAGCTCGGATTCGAGTTGCTCGGGCGAAAAGGTCGAGGCGCCCAGCACGCCAAAGCCGCCGGCCCGGGTGACCTCGACGACCACGTCGCGGCAATGGGAAAAGGCAAAGATCGGCAGTTCGCAGCCGAGTTGTTCACAAAGAGGGGTACGCATGGGTGTGGCTCCGAAAGGGGGAAAATTTAGCGTGCTGTCAGTGGGCCGCAGCGGCCTGTGGCGCATCGCCCTGCCAAACGAACAGCGCATCCAGCGCCTCGACCTGGCTGCCACGCACCCACAGCGGGTTGACGTCCAGCGCTTCCAGCTCAGGCCCGAGGCGCACGATGGCCAGGCCGATGCGCTCAATCGCCTGGGCCACCGCATCGAGGTCGGCCGCTGGCACACCGCGCTGACCGCTCAGCAGCTTGGCACCGCGCAGGCTGGTGAGCATACGTTTGATTTCGCGCGCATCGACGGGCAGGGGCCGCAGGGCCACATCTTGCAGCACTTCAACCCACACGCCGCCGAGTCCGACGGCGAGCACAGGGCCCCACTGCGGGTCGCGGGTATAGCCGACAAAAAGCTCGATCCCGCGTTCGCGCATGGGCGCGACGATGACGCCGTCGATTTTGGCCTCGGGGCATTTTTCCCTGGCTGCGGCCAGCACGCGTTCGGTTGCTTCGCGCACGGCGTCGTCGCCGCGCAGGTTTAGCGCCACGCCGCCAATGTCGCTCTTGTGGGCGATATCGGCTGATGCAATCTTGACCACCACCGCGCGGTCCAGCGCGCGTGCCGCGGCCACCGCGGCCTGCGCGTTGCCAGCGAGTTGGGTCGGCACCACGGGCACGCCCTGTTCGGCCAGAAAGCGCAGTGCCTGATGTTCAGAGCGTGGGCGCGCAGGGCCTGCGATGGCCGCAGCGGGCGAAGTCGACGCGGCCGTTGAAACGGCAGCGCCTGCGGACGCTGTCAAGGCGCGCTGATGTGCTGACCACCAGAAGGCCCCCTGCAGGCCGGTCAGAGCGCGGTCCAGGCCGCAGGCCAGGTAATCGGCGCCGGTCTGCGCAATGATGCCGCGCGCAAAATCATTGATGCGCGTGTTGGTGTAGCTCACCAGCAGGCCGGGGATGGGCGCTGCCGCCAGGCCGCGCGCGAGATGGTGATGCAACTCGGTCAGGCGCTCGCTCATGCCCTCGGCGCTGGTGGGAATCTCGTACCAGGGGCACAAGATGGCCGCGTAGTTGGCCTGCGTGGCCAGGATGTTCAGCGTGTCTTCGCACTGCTGGGGCGTGACCGAGCCGGTCATGTCCAGCGGGTTATGGGCTGCGGCGGTCTCGGGCAGGGTGCCCAGCAAGCCTTGCACCTGGCTGGGGCCGAGCTCGGGCAGCGCCATGCCGCGCAGGTCGGCTGAATCCGCAGCGATTTCGGCGACGCCGCCCGAGTTGGTCATCACGCACAGACCGCCGTCGCGCAGCACGCCGGTGCGGCCCATCACGTCAGCGGTGGCCAGCAGGTCTTCTAAGGAGTGCACGCGCACGATACCGAACTGCTGGCAGATGCCTTCAAAGACCCGGTCGTCGCCGACCAGCGCACCGGTGTGCGCCATGGCAGATTTGGCGGTGACTTCGCTGGCGCCTACCTTGAGCATCACCAGCGGTTTGCCCAGGCGCATGGCACGTTCGGCCACGCGCAAAAACCGCTGCGGGTGCCGGAAAGTCTCGGCAAACACGGCGATTGAGCGGGTCTGCGGATCGTCCAGAAAGTAGTCAATGAAACTGCTGCCGTCCAGATCGACCTCGTTGCCGGTGGACACCACGTGGCTGAGCCCGACGTCTTGCTGATGCGCCAGTGTCGACAAGAAGTAGGCCGTGGCGCCGCTTTGCGAAACGATGGCCACGCCCGAGTTGCGCGACGGCGCCATCACCGGCGTGGTCCACACATAGGCCCGGTTGACGAAGTTGATAAAGCCCAGGCAGTTGGGCCCGAGCAGGGCAATCCGGTGCTGCGCGGCCAGTGCCTTCAAATGATCTTGCTGCGCCTGGCCGGCGGCGCCAAGCTCGGCAAAACCGGCTGTGAGAATCACCGCTGAGCTCGCACCCGCGGCCGCCAGATCCCTCAGCGCGTCGGCCACTGCAGCCGGTGGGGCCATGACCAGACCCAGGTCGATCGGCGCGCCCACGGCAGCGCAAGACACCGCTGTTGGCTGACCATGTGCCAGTGCGCCGCGGGGATTGACTAGATGCACCGCACCCTGGAAGCCGCCGCTGCGCAGGTTTTCGAAAGCGGTGGCCGACCAGCGCGAGCGGTCTGACGCGCCGATGATGGCGACCGACTTAGGCGCCAGCAGGCGCGCGACGGCTTCGCGTTGGGCCTGTTCTTCAGCGAGCGTGTCGGCGGTGGGGTCCGATGGCACAGTCATTAAAGCGCGATCCCCAGTTTTTTGACCACGGGGGTCCAGCGTGCGATTTCGCCGGCGACGTAGGTGCGTGCCTGCGCTGGTGTGGAGTTGGTGATGCTCTGGATGCCCAGCTGCGACAGGCGCTCCTGAATCGCCGGACGGCTCATCACGCGCGACACCGCCTTGGCAATCGGCTCAATCACCTCGGCCGGTGTGCCCAGCGGTGCGGCCAGCAAATTGCAGGTGCCGGCCAGGAGGTCGTAGCCGGCCTCGCGCGAGGTCGGAATTTCAGGGGCGATTTTTTCGCGGGCTTCAGCCATGGTGGTGATGATGCGCAGCCTGCCTGCCTTGTGGTGGGGCAAGAGCGTGCCTGAGGTCTCGACGATGAACTGAACATTGCCGGCGATGGTGTCGGTGATGGCGCCAGCGCTGCCAGCGTAAGGGACGTCGACGACATCAATGCCGGCAATGTCTTTGAAGAGTTCGGCGGCCAGATGCACCGTGGTGCCCAGACCAGCGTGGCCGTAAGACAGCTTGCCTGGCCGCGCCTTGGCATAGGCGACCAGCTCCTTGAGGGTGGTCACGGGCAGCGTCGGGTTGACGGCGATGACGAAAGGTGCGTTGGACAGCAGGGCGATCCAGGTGTAATCCTCGACCGGGTTGTAGGGGGGCTTGGCACGGGAAATGGGCGCCGAGATGGCGGTCGAGCCCGTCGCCAGCATCAGCTGGCTGCCGTCTTTGGGGCTGCGCAAAAAGCCAATGGCCACGGTCATGCCGCCGCCACCGGGCTTGTTTTCGATGATCACGGTGCGGCCCAGTTCTTCGCGCAGGCCGTCGGCCAGAATCCGCGCGAACAAGTCGCCAGAGCCACCAGGCGGAAAACCCACCGCAATTTTGAGCGTGGCGTCATTGCTTTGCGCGGCCACCGGACCCAGGCCCAGTGTGGCATTGGCCAGCGCCAGTGCGCCGCCCAGCATGAGTTGTCGTTTGCTGCCTTGAAATTGCGTTGGATTGGCCATGTGTGGATCTCCGAGATTTTTTAAAAAGACTGGGGCGGAAAAGCCCCCTGAGCACAGGGCCAGGGGGCTTGCAGGGCCCTGCTTCGGCGGGTGCCGACTGCAGTGAAAGCAGGGCTGCTTACCGGACCAGCTCGAACCAGAAGTCGAGCACGTCGCCGGTGCGCTTTTGCGCAAAGCGCGTGATCACCGGCGTGCCAATAGCCAGTTGTGCGGCAGCCTTGGCGCCGTCACTCAGGTCCAGGCCCTTGAAGTAGCCACCGATGGCGGTGTCTGCGCCCTTGAGCAACACGTAGCCGAAAGCATAAGGGGGATCGGGCAGGTTGTTGAAAGCCTCGTAGACGATGGTGAAGCACTCGATCGTGCCTTCGGGGCCGACGGGCACCCACTCTTTTGTCGGCTCCAGGGTTTCGTCCGAAAAAGCGCGTGGCGGCACCAGCACGCGGCCCGACTTGGGGTCGCGGCGACCGTAGATCTGCTGGTTGTCGCGGATTTGTGAAAAGAAGTAGCTGGCGGTCTCACCCAACGCGTGGTTGTAGGTGATGTTCCATTGCTCGGTGCGGGTCATCAGTTCCATGTTCGTGTCCTCGTTTTTAAGTTCGGTAATTGAATGTGTTTGAAAGCTTCAGGCTTCGACGACCATGGTGCCGAAAAACTGGTGATCGCCGCCGTTGCCGCTGGCAATGCCGCGTTTTGCGCCTTGGACCTGGTGACCGCCCGCACGACCCCAGACCTGCAGCGCCACTTCGGCCACCCGCACCATGGCGGTCACGGCGATGGCGTTGGAGCACAGCGTGCCGCCCGAGGGGTTGACCGGGCTTTGGCCGCCCAGCTTGAAATAGCCTTCGCGCAGCATCCTGGGTGACTGGCCGATCTTGGCCAGGCCGGCGGCTTCAATGGCGTGAAACTCGGTGTTGCTAAACGGCGAGTACATCTCGGCCACGTCAATTTGCTTGACCGGGTCGGTCACACCCGCCATGCGGTACGCCGCCTGGCAGGCCTCGCCCAGCGCCTTGGCATCGGCGTGGTCGGCGGTGTAGCCGTTGCCCATGCGGTCGCCAATGAAGTAGCTCTCGGAGTTATGCGCCACGCCGGTGATCCAGACCGCGTCGAGCTTGTTGTCGCGGATATAGGCCTCAGACGCCAGCACCATGGCGCAGCCTCCGCTCGATTGCGGGCAGGCATCAAACAGTTTGATGGGCCAGGAGACCATGCGCGAGGCCATCACCTCTTCAATGGTGGTGAGCTTGCGCAAATGCGCGTTCGGGTTGAGCGAGGCATGAAAGCGGTTTTTCACCACAATGCTGGCCATGTCTTCCTCGGTCATGCCGTACTTGTGCATGTAGCGCACCGCCGACATCGCCAGCATGGTGATGGTCCCCAACGGCAGCGAGCGCTCGTAGGCCGGGTCCCAGATCTTGTTGAGGATGGTTTGCGAGTCGCCGCACTCACCGACCTTGTCGGCACCGGCCACCAGCGCCACATCGCAAGCGCCTGCGGCGATATGCGAATGGGCTGCAGCCAGCGAAGACAGGCCGGTCGAGCCACCGGTGTTGATGCGCATGAAGCGCTTGTTGCGCGCACCCACCGCATCAACGCCCAGACGCTCGGCATTGCCGATGCCCAGCAGCGCATCCGGCGCCAGCGAATAGACCACCGCTTCAATCTGGTCGAGCTGCATGCTGGCGTCGTTCAATGCCAGGGTCACGGCTTCTCGCACAAGCTCGGGGTAGTTGGCGTCAGGGCGTTTGGCCTTGAACTGGGATTGTCCGATCCCCACGATTCCAACGCGTGGCACTTTCATTGGGTCATCTCCTTGGATTCGCGGCCGAACACGACCACGGTGTTGTATTGCATGGCAAAGCCGCTGGCGCCGTGGGCCACAGCGCGGCTAACGTTCGCCAGCTGGTGCGAGCCGGCGCGACCGCGTGCCTGGTTGGCGGCTTCGGCAATGCGCATCAGTCCGCTGCAAAAGATCGGGTTGTACGACGTGGCGCCGCCCGACAGGTTGGTGGGCAAGACGCCGCCTTCGGAGAAGTCGCCGCGTGCCGTGGCAGTCACCCATTGGTCACGTTCGCACAGGCCCAGGCCCTCGAGTGCGATCAGCTCCTGGTAGGCGGTCGCGTCTGCAACTTCAGCGACTTCAAAGGCTTGCCGGGCTTCAGTGATGCCGGCTTCGGCGTAGGCCTGCTTGGCGGCGGCCTGCAAGGACGTCACCTGGCCCAGGTCGCGGTCGCCCAGGAAGGCGGTTTCGGTGGCCCAGCCCATGCCGTGGATCCAGGCCGTGTTTTGGCTGTTCTTCTCGGCGATCCATTCTTCGCTGGCCAGAACCATGGCCACTGCGCCGAAGTCCGGTCGGCTGACCATGCCTTCGGTGAGCGGCCAGCGCAGCATTTTGCTGTTGGTGATGCTCACGCGCTCCATGGGAGTCGGCGACAAATGAGGATAAGCCCGGGCCCCGTGGCGGCGGTTCTTGACGGTGGTGTTGAGCGCCGCCTCCCGCAGGCCAGGAACTTGCGCTTCGAGGACGTTGGCCTGCAGCGCATGCGAGGCCAGGTCGTCAAGCGGCAGCGCGCGGTGGTAGTAAGGGTCGTTGCTCAGGCGCTGCGTCTCGTTGACATCGGCCGTCTCCAGCGGATTCCAGGCCACCACCAATTGCGTTTTGTACATGCCCGAGCGCACCCGCAGGGCGCCCAGTACAAAGGCGTGTTCGGCGCTCGACGGCGTCGACAAGATGTCGCGTCCCACGCCACCCACTGAGCCCGAGGCCATCATGATCGAAATGGCGCGGCCATCGAGCTGGTCGTTGCCTGCCACGACGATGCCGTCAATGTCTTCGATCGTCATGCCGGCGTCGCGCAGAGCCAGTTGCACAACAGCGTGCAAGGACTCTTCCAGATAAGACTGTTCAGGACGACGGGGCGCATAAATGGCGCTTCCGATCACCCCGACCTGAGGTCGTTTTTCCATAGTTACCCTTCAAAAATAAACCCTTGCGGCGCGAAAAGCGACGCCTCGGATTTGGTTAAAATTCGAAATCTCGAAAATATCTCCGCGTTTTCGAAAATCATAACACACACTTCGAATTTGTCACACTGCATTTCGAGGCTTACACATGGACTTTTGCCATGTGCGCGACAGGCGGCAGGCATCTGACAAACAAAATCATCGTCAACCCCGGTGCATCAAATATACTTGCCGGTATATATTTATTCCATTTGGAAAACGGACATGGCAACACTTCCCCTGACCGGTGTCAGGATCCTGAGCTTGGCTGAGCAGTACCCCGGCCCCTATGCGACCTTGTTACTGGCCGACCTGGGGGCCGACGTGATCATGGTCGAGCGGCCCGGCAGCGGCGATCCGTCCCGTCGTTTTGCCGGCCTCTTTGCTTCGTTCAACCGCAACAAGCGCTCGGTGGCGCTGGACCTGAAGTCCGATGAAGGCCATGCGGCATTTTTGGAGCTCGTGGACAGCGCCGACGTGGTGATGGAAGGCTTTCGTCCGGGCGTGATGGACCGCCTCAAGCTCGGCGCCGACGCGCTGCGTGCGCGCAAGCCGGGTCTGGTGTTTGTGTCGATATCCTCGTTCGGTCAACACGGGCCGCTGGCCGGCGTCGCAGGGCACGACCTGAGCGTACAGGCCGCCGCCGGCATGTTGCAGGTACCCGTCGGGCAAGAGGCGCAGCTGGCCTTGCCCATGCTGCCCCTGGGGGATATTGCTTCGGCCATGTTCGCGGCCATGGGCGTGGTGTCGGCGCTTTATGCCCGAAAGAGCTCGGGGCAGGGGGCGTCGATTGACGTGTCGATGCTGGACTGCCTGGTGAGCTGGATGACCCCGTTCTTGATGCCGCCCATGAACCAGTTGCCGACGCGGGAGCTGCCGCCGCCGGATCCGGGCTACGGGATATTTCTGACGGCCGACCAGCGTCAAATCACGCTGAGCATTGCCGGGGAAGACAGCATGTGGGCGGCGCTGTGCGAGATGCTGGCGCTGCCGCAGTTCGCCGCGCTAGGTGAAGACGAGCGCAGCCGCCGGGCCCGGGAGATTGATCCATTTTTGCGCAGCGCCATCGGCAAGCAAAGCTATGAGTCGTTTTACCAGCAGCTCCAGGCGCAGGGTATCGCTTTCGGGCCGGTGCTGGGCCTGACGCAGGTGCTGCAAGACCCGCAGTTGCAACTGCGCGGCATGACCCAGGCCTTCGCCGAAGCTGCGGGTATCCGCAACTATGTGCGCCAGCCGTTGCTTATCGATGGTCAGCCAACCGGTATTTATCGGGCCCCACCTGCACTTGGTGAGCACAACCATGAACTGCTCGTAAACCCGGCAGTTGGTCGCTGACCCCCGAATAAAAGGTCAAACGGATCAAGGCGCTGCGCCAGGGGGGGCGGGGCCTACCGGCTGTCTAGCCGGGTGTTTTGGCTTTGACCATGGCCAGCACCAGGCCAGCGACTTTTTCGGCTGTCTCGGTGCGGCTCAGGCGACCATTGGGCCGGTACCAGACGTAGGACCAGCTGATGATGCCGCCTATGGCCAGCGACGTGATCTGTACGTCGTCCACCACAAACTCGCCCGACGCTACGCCCTCATTGAGCAGCGCGCAGAACTTGCGGTCAAACTCACGGCGCATGTCGTCGATGGCGTCGCTGTCTTCGGCCGAGAGATGCTTTTGTTCGCGGTTGTAGATCGCGATATGCCCCTGGTTCTCGATCACGGCCAGCATGAAGTCGTAAGCGACGGCCTGCAACTTCTGCGTGGCCGAGCCCTCTGACGCCACGACCCGGTTAAGCACGTCGAGCGAGGCGCGGATGCCGCGCGAGCAAATTTCGGCCAGCAAGGCATGCTTGGACTTGAAGTGCGAGTAAATGAACGGCTTGGTGACGTTCATCTTCTCGGCCACCGCTTCAAGCGTGGTGTTGCTCAGGCCGTTGTTGTGAAAAAGCTCCACGGCCGTCGAGATGATGCGCTCGCGTTTGAGCCGCGATACGGCATCCCGAATGTCTTCTTCCACCACCACTTCGTCCGCCCCGCCGCCTCTTTCGGACTGGGCTTTTTCAAGCGCCGTCGCATGCCGCGCCGGCTTGGAGGTGACTGGATTTTTCATAGCTTTTAAGTATAGCGATGACATGGGCTTGAACTCCTGTCGGGTGCCGTTGAGGCGACTCAGGCGAGTGCCTCGAAAACCAGATTGACGCCACCCTCGCGGGCCTCAAACCGACCCTGGACCGGCTGGCCTAGTACGGGAGTGCGATCGCTGCGCCACAGTCCCAGTGCCCGCACGCCTTCCTCGAGGTCAATGGTCACCAGGGTGTAGGGCAAGTCGGCTGCAAAGGCTGGGTGAAAGGCGTGGTGCGCGACCGTCCAGCTGTGCACTGCGCCGCGCCCGCTGGCGTCAACCCAGCGCACGGCGTTCGAATAGCAATGGCTGCACAGCAGCTGCGGGTAATGCCGGATCTTGCCGCAGTCCGCGCAGCACTGCAGGCTGAGCCGGCCTTCGGCCGCAGCGTCCCAGTAGGGCCGCGACATGTCGCTGACAGCGGGCGTTGGTTTCATGACTTTGTCCATGGAATTATTCTCCGCGCATGATGGCCAGGGCGCCGTCGCCCATGTCGCCGTAACCTGTGACCAGACCGACTTTGGCGTTGGCCACCTGGGCTCGCCCGGCGTCGCCACGTAACTGGCGCACCAACTCGACGATGTGATTGAGTCCCCAGACATGGGCTTGCGACAGCAGGCCGCCATGGGTGTTTGTGGGCAAGGCGCCGCCCAGGCGCAGCCTGCCGCCTTCAACGAAAGCGCCGCCCTCGCCTTTGCCGCAAAAGCCCATGTCCTCAAGTTGCCGGATCACCGCGTAGGTAAAGCAGTCGTAGATTTCGGTCACGTCGATGTCGGCGTGCGTGAAGCCGCTCATCTCGAAGGCCCGCGGCGCTGCCTTGGCAATGCCCAGGCTGGTCATGTCGGGGCGCTGGGTGATCGAGCCCGGCGAGTCGGGGTGCCCCGCCGCCACACCTGAGATAAAGACCCGCGCGTGCCGCAGGTCGGCGGCTTGGTCAGCTGCGCTCACCACAATGGCGGCGCCGCCGTCACTCTCGAGGCTGCAGTCGAGCAGGCGAAAGGGGTCGGCAATCATGCGCGAGTTGCGGTGGTCTTCGAGCGTGATGGGTTTTCTCATGACCGCGTTGTCATTGAGCAGCGCATGCTGGCGGCAGGCGACGGCGACCTCGCCGAAGTGCTCAACGGTGGTGCCATAGAGCTCCATGTGCCGGCGCGCCATGGGGGCGTACAGCTGCGCCGGGGCAATGGCACCCATCGGGTATTCAAACTCGGTCACGAAATGAAATTGCGGCATGCCGTGAATGCGCGCGCCGGCCTTGTTCGAGGCGGCCGTGACATTGCGTCCGAAGGTGATCAAGACATGCTTACAAACGCCGGCCGCAATCGCCGACGCGGCGGCTTGCAGGGCCATGGTGGGGCTGGCGCCACCGTGCGGGATCAGGGCCGAAAAGCGCAGGTCGGGCAGGCCGAAGTTGTCGATGAAGTCGTCGGCGGTGCCGCTGACGATGCCAATCGGAATGATGCCGTCAATCTCCTTGGGCGTCAGACCGGCATCGGCGATGGCTTTGAGGGAGGCTTCGAGTTGGAGCTCAAAGGCGGTCTTGGTCGAGCCGCGCATGTAGACGGTCTCGCCAATGCCCGTGACGCAGGCTTTGTCTTTCAGGCTCATGGATTCATCCTCGGGTTCAGCTGTGGTTGGTGAGTCGGCCGCGCTGGCGCTGGCGTGCGAGTTGCTGGCGGTAGAAGGTCGGGTCGAGCTCGAGTGCGTAGCGGGCGCTGCCGGGGTAGTGGCGCTGCAAAAAGTTTTGCTCTTCCTGCATCACCGCGCGCATGGCGGCCTCGTCAGGCAAGGCCTCGTCCCCAAAGACCAGGCCGGTGATCCATTGCGCCTGGTCATCCATCATGCGGATGTTGCCGCCGCCCGCCACGTTGAACATGCCGGCAAAGTAAAGACCTTTTTGCCGCGGATGCACGACGCGCAAAAACAGCGCCAAGTGGTGACCGTTCAGAGGCACCAGGCTGGGCTGCAAAAACGGCAGGGCGACCGCATAACCGGTGCCGGCGATGATGGCGTCGTAGGTCCCGACACTGCCATCCGTGAAATGCACATCCTGGCCCTGAACCCGGGTGATCCCTGGCTTGGCCGTGATGCGGTTCCAGACAAAGTGCGCCATCAAGCTTGGGTGGCTGGTCGGGTGGGTGCGGCTCTTGGGCGTGACAAAGCCCCACTGCTCCATGCGGCCATGCACGATGCGCGTGAGCACCTCGCGGATGGTGCGGCGCACCGGCCACGGCATCCAGCGCTTTTCCAGCCGGGCCAGCACGCGCGAGGTGGGCACGCCAAAGAGCATGCGCGGCATCACCAGCACCGGCGAGCGCGACGACAGGGTGGTCGACTGCGTCACCACGCAAATATCAGCAGCGATATCCACCGCGCTGTTGCCCATGCCAACGACCAGCACCCGCTTGTCCTTGAATGGCTCGGGCACCCGGTAGCTGTGTGAATGCAGGTACTCGCCCGCAAAGTCGTCTTTCCAGCTCGGGTGGGTGGGTGTGCCCTGGTGCCCGCTGGCGACCACCACGGCGTCGAAGCTGTCGCTGTGGCCGTCGGCGAGTTGCACGCGCCAGCGCTCGCCTTCGGGCGTCACTGCCTCGACCCGGCTGCGAAAACGGACATGCCGCAGAACATCAAAGCGCTCGGCGTAGGCCTGCAGGTAGCGCCTGACCGCCGCGTGGTCGGGGTAGAGCGGGCTGCCTTCAGGAAAAGGGAAATCCTGGTAGGCCGTGACGCGGGCTTCTGAGTTGAGGTGCAAGGACCGGTAAGCCGGACCCAGACCGCTGTCGTTGTTGTAGACCCACAAGCCGCCAACGTAGGAGCCGAGCTCGTAGACCACCACCTCGGCACCGCGTGCCAGCAGGTACTTGGCTGCGCACAGGCCGGCGGCCCCGGCGCCGATCACGGCTACCCGCTTATTCGTTTGCACGGGGGATGTCATCAAAATTGGCTTTCGTGGCAGATGGGCGCCGGCGGCATGAGGCCGTCCTCACAGCGTGTGCGGTGGTGAAACGGCATGTCTCAGCTCGGGCTGCGGCGGGCGGCCAGCTCGGCAGCGCGCTGGGTGGCCCACTTTTTGAGTTCGCTGCGCTGCAGCTTGCCGGTCACCGTCAGCGGCAGGCCAGCGCAGGCTTCGATGTGGTCGGGCAGTTTGTACTTGGACGCTTGCTGGCCGCAATGCTGCATCAGCGCCTGGGCGTCAAAAGCCGTATCAGCCGCGGGCACGACGAAGGCAAAGATCAGCTCGCCGCGGGCGGCATCGGGCACGCCCACCACGGCGGCTTCCTGCACGCTGGGGTGGCGCCTGAGCACCTCTTCGACCTCGGCCGGCGAGACGTTGATGCCGGCGCGCTTGATCATCTCGCTGACACGGCCGACAAAGACAAAGTCGCCCTGGGCATTGCGCATGCCCATGTCGCCGGTTTTGTAGTAGCCGTCATCGGTAAACGTCTTGGCGTTTTGCCCGGCGCTGGCACCGCAGTAGCCCTGTGTGATGTAGCCGCGCACTTCGGTCAGCCCCGGTGTTCCGTCAGGCACTAATGCGCCGGTTTCTTCATCGACAAAACGCAGGCTCTGACCGGGCAGGGCCGGGCCCTGGCATTGGGCGCGGCGTGCCAGCGGCCAGTGGTGCCAGGTCACCGCGCAGTTGCCGTAGGTTTCGGTGGCGCCGTAGATGTTGCACAACTCGCGAGCCCCAAGTTTGTCGACAGCGAAGAGAAAATCCTCGGCGCTGCCAATGGTCAGACCGGTACGCAGGCTGCTCAGGCGCGCCACGTCATAGCTGGCGTGACGCACCAGGGCCGCCGTCATGGCGGGCAAGGTGTAGAGCGCAGTGCAGCGCTCGGCCTCAATGGTTTGCAGGGCCAGGCCGGCATCGAACTTTTCCAGCAGCACCAGCGTAGCGCCGTGCGTGAAGGTCGCTGGCAGCGCATTGGCGCCGCCAAAAGCCCAGAACAGTGGTGCTGACAGCAGCACCTTGTCGTGCGCGCCCAGACCCTGGCGTTCGCCAATGTTGAAGCCGTTTTCGATCAGGGCGAACTGGCGCAGCGGAACCGCCTTGGGCGCGCTGGTCGAGCCTGAGGTGTAGAGCACCATCACGTCGTCGCCGGCGCTCGGACCTGCGCCAGGCGGCAGGGCCGCCAGCACTGGCGCGTCGGCCACCTGTTGTGCGTAGTCGGGAAACACCGAGGCCTCGCTATCGAGCAGCCAGACCTTGTCTGGCGCGGGCATGCCGGGTGCGTCGGCCAGGGCCAGCAGGTCGGCTTCAAAGTCGCTTTCGCCGAAACGTGCCGCGGCTACCAGCAGCGCCAGGCCGGCGTCTTGCAGCAGCACCTTCAGCTCGGCCCGGGTCGACCAGGAACTCAGCGGCACCACCACAGCGCCGATAGCGCCAGCGCCCAGGCAGACGTCCAGCCACTCGACGCGGTTGCTGGTCAGCAGGCCGACTCGGTCGCCGCGTTGCACGCCACGCAGGTTCAACGCGCCGGCCACCCTTGCCGCGCGGTCGGCCAGGTCCTGATAGCTGAACCGCCCCTGCGGGCAGACCAGCGCAGTCTGCTCTGGCAAGCGGGCGGCCTGCTCGCGCACCAGCTCGATAAGGGTTCTGGAAAAAGGCGCCTGCATATTTTTTAGTCCAGTTTGGCGCCTGAAATTTCCACCATGGACTTCCACTTCACACGCTCGCGCTCGGCAAAGGCAAAGGTCTCCTGGGGCGAGGTGGCGACCGTGCGGGCGCCGCCTTCGAGGAAGCGCTTTTGCATGGCGGGGTCGGCAGCGATTTCCTTGATCGCATCAGACAGCTTGCTCACGATGGCCGCTGGCGTGCCCTTGGGCAGCACGAAGGCGCCCCAGGACGTGATGATGAAGTCCTTGATGCCGACTTCGGCCATGGTCGGAACTTCTGGCAGGGTCGGCCAGCGCTCGGTAGAGGTCACCGCCAGGGCCTTGACCTTGCCGGCCTTGATCAGCGGCATGTAGCTGGCGATGTTGTCGATGGCAAAGTCGGTGTCGCCAGCCATCAGCGCGGGCATGGACTGTCCAGCGCCGCGGTAAGGAATATGCAGGGCCTTGAGATCGTTGCGCACGCCGAACAGCGCGCCTGCCAGGTGCGGTGTGGTGCCCACGCCGGCCGAGCCAAAGGTCACGCCCTTGGGCTGCTTCTTGGCCCAGGCCAGAAACTCCTGCGCCGTTTTGGCCGGGTGCTGGGGCGACACGACGAGCACGTTGCAGTTCTCCCAGATCATCGAGGCGTATTCGAAATCGCGGACCGGGTCGTAGCTCATCTTGGAGAAGAGAAACTGGTTGATGGACAGCGTGCCGATGGTGGCCGAGGAGATGGTGTTGCCATCGGGCGGCGCGTTGCGAACCGCTTCCATGCCGATGTTGCCACCGGCGCCGGTACGGTTTTCGACCACGAAGTTCTGGCCGAACTTGCTGGTCAGCCGCTCGGCAATCAGGCGGGTCAGCAGGTCGGATGCGCCACCGGCCGTGAACGGCACGATGATCTTGACGGGCGCGTTGGGCCAGGCGGTCTGGGCCTGCGCGATGGGAAGTGTCAGGGCAGCGGCGCTGGCGACGGCGGTCTGGATGAGTTGGCGGCGTGAAATCAAGAGGAACCTCGGGGTGGTTGGTGGGGACGAATAGGTAAAAGCTGAAGCAGGCGCTCAGGCCGCTTTGCGCACTTTGGGAAGAATCGAATTGGCGATGATCTGGCGCATGACTTCGGCCGTGCCGCCACCGAGGCGGCACATGCGGGCGTCGGCAAAGGCGCGGGCGATCGGGTATTCCCACATGTAGCCCCAGCCGCCAAAAAATTGCAGGCATTCGTCCATCACGCGCCCTTGCAACTCGGTGGTGATGAGCTTGCAGGTCGCGGCATCGGTGGCGTCGAGCTGGCCTTTGAGGTGCAGCTCGAGGCAGCGGTCTACAAACACCCGCTGCGCCATGACCTCGGCATGCAGGCCGGCGAGCTTAAAGCGCGTGTTTTGAAAGTCGGCCAGGGTCTGGCCGAACATATTGCGCTCGCTGACGTAGGCAATCGTCCATTCCAGCGCGGCTTCTGAGCTCGACACGCCGCGTATGCCCTGAATCAGCCGCTCCTGCGCCAGCTGCGTCATGAGTTGCACAAAGCCACTGCCTTCGCTGCCCAAAAGGTTGTCTGCGGGCACGCGCACATCGGTGAAGAACAACTCGGCGGTGTCTTGCGCCTTGCAGCCGATTTTTTCGAGCTTGCGGCCGCGCTTGAAGCCTTCGCGCGCGGTCTCCACCAGGATCAGGCTGACGCCCTTGCCGCGCGCCTTGGGGTCGGTCTTGCAGGCCAGCAGCAGCAAGTCGGCGCTGTGGCCGTTGGTGATGAAGACTTTCTGGCCGTTGATGATGTAGTCGTCCCCATCGCGCAAAGCCTGTGTGCGCATGGCTTGCACGTCGCTGCCGCCCGAAGGCTCGCTCATGCCCAGCGCGACAACGACTTCGCCGGTGGCCATTTTGGGCAGCCACTTGCGCTTTTGCTCCTCGGTGCCGAAGTCAACCAGATAAGGCGCCACGATGTCGGAGTGCAGGTAGAAGGTCGGGCCGGTGGCGCCCACCCGCGCCATCTCTTCGATCAAGATGGTGCTGTGCAAAAAGTCGCCGCCCATGCCGCCATATTCTTCGGGGACGTTGCAGCACAGCAGGCCGAGCTGGCCGGCTTTGTGCCAGAGTTCGCGCGGCACCTGGCCGGCTTTTTCCCAGGCGGCGTGGTGGGGCACGACTTCTTCGGCGATGAAGCGCCGAACGGTGTCGCGAAAGGTGTCGTGGTCAGGGCTAAAGAGGGTGCGTGGGATCATGTTTTTTATCAGGTGGTGGCGGGGGCGCAAGCGCCGCCCGGGGTCAACAAGGATTCAATGCGGGCATCGTCGTAGCCGCATTCGCGCAAAATTTCTTCGCTGTGCTGGCCCAGGTTGGGCGGTAGGCGGGTGATGTCGGGCGGCGAAGCGTGCAGCCGTAGCGGGTTCATGGGCATGCGCAGCAGTCCCTCGGTGGGGTGCTCCATGATCTTCCAGAAATCAATGGCCTGAAGATGCGGGTCATGGGTCAGGTCTTCGATGCTGTTGACCACCGAAAACGGAATGTCCTCGGCGCCCAGCAGGCTCAGCCACTGGGCGTTGCTCTTGAGTGCCACCTGGCGCTCGATTTCGCCCCATACCGCAGCGACATTTTTTTGCCTGCCGGCGAAGGTTGAAAACCGCGGGTCGTCCATGATCTGCGCCTGACCCGCCAGTTCAAAAAAGCGGCGCCAGTGCGCATCGGAATAGGGCAGCAGCGACAGGTAGCCGTCCAGCGTTTTGTAGGGCCGCCGGGCGGCGGTGATCACCGGCTCGTAGCCCATCGGGCCGATCGGCGGTTCAAAGGCGTGGCCCCACTGGTGCTCGAGCATGTTGAAGGCGGCCATGGTTTCAAACATGGCCACGTCCACCTGCTGGCCTTCGCCGGTGCGCATCTGGTGCATCAGCGCCAGTACGATGGCGTAAGCCGCATGCACGCCGCTGATCTTGTCGGCAATGATGGTGGGCACGTAGCGAGGCTCGCCCTTGATCACGCTTTGCATCATGGCCAGGCCCGAGGCGGCCTGGATGATGTCGTCATAGGCCGGTCGCCCGCCGTAAGGGCCTTCGTCACTGTAGCCCTTGACATGGCAGTAGACCAGGGCCGGATTGGCAGCGCTCAGGCTGGCGTAGTCCAGACCTAGCCGGGTGGCGGCAGAGCTGCGCATGGAGTGCAGCAAGACGTCGGTCTTGCCCACCAGTTGCGCCAGAATTTCCCGTCCCTCGGGCTTTTTCAGGTCCACCACAATGCTGCGCTTGCTGCGGTTGCTGGTCATAAAGAAGGCGCCCATTTTGGGCGAGCGGCGCGGCCCGATGACACGTGTGAGGTCGCCCTCCGGGGGTTCGAGCTTGATCACCTCGGCGCCCATGTCGCCCAGGTACTGCCCGGCCAGCGGGCCAAAAATCATCGACGCTATCTCCAGCACGCGAATGCCTTCGAGCGGACGTTTGGGGCTCTTTGTCATGTCAGAGCACCGCTACCGGGGCCAGCGGGCTGCCGGTAGCCCCGACGATGGGCAAGGGGCTGGCGATGAATAAAAACTCGTGCCGGTCACTGGCCACCAGCGGGTCGAGCATCAGGCCTTCGAGTAGCGGGATGCCGAAGTCGCGAATGAGCAACTGGTGCACCGGAAACACGGTGCCCGCAGCAAAGGGCATGACTTCGACGGCAAAGTTATCGGCGCCGATGATGGCCACGCCGGCGTCGGCTAGCCAGCGGGCGGCTTCGACGTCGATGCCCGGCTCGATGTCAAACGAGGGATGCGCCACGCCTTTTTGCGACTCCAGCCAGCCGGTGCGCAGCAGCACCGCGTCGCCGCGTGCGGGCGTCACGCCGGCGGCGCTGGCGGCGGCTTGCAGATCAGCACGGCCGACCACCTCGCCGGGGGCCAGCATCCGCCCCATCAGTTTGACCAGATCGAGCAGCACGCCGCGGGTGACGATGGGCGGCATTTTTTCGACGCCGAGCTTTTCGGCACCGCGCACGCTGCGCACGTCGTTGCCAGAAAAACCGTTGTACATCTGGTCGTCATACCAGGCGTGGCACAGCGCATCGACATGGGTGCCGATGTGCAGCGGCATCACGACCGTGTCTTCGGCAAACTGAAAGCCGCTCGGGCGTTTGCTGCCGGCGGCATAATCACCGCCGTCGCGGCCCATGAAGTGCTGCAGACCGCAGCGATGGCCGGGCACGGGGGTCTTGCTCGACAGCAGCTGCGCCAGTCGCAACACCTCGCCGGTGCGCACCAGGGCGGTGGCCCGCCGCACTTCGTCAGGGCCGATGTGGTTGATGGCGCCGCGTTCGTCGTCGGCACCCCAGCGTTTCCAGGCGTCTTGACTCACATCATCCCCTTGGTCTTGGCTGTGCCGCAGTCGGTGTACGGCGCTTTCATGCTTTGTAGCCCAGGCGGGTCGACAGCCGCTCTGCGGCTTCACGCAGGCGGGCAACGGCCGGGTCTGCCGCATTGAAGCTGGCATCGCCCATCATGGTCAGGGCCAGCACGATGGCGCCCGAGGCGTCAAAAACGGGGGCGCTCATGGCGTTCACCCCGAGCTCGTTGACGTCGGCGATGACGGCGTCTTCAATCGAGGCCAGCCGCATCTGGCGCACCTGCGCCAGATGCGCATCGACCGCTTCGCGCGTCTTGAAAGGCGAGTCGGGCAGGTGTTGCAAGGCGGCGATTTCGGCGTCGAGGTAGCGGCCCGTGAGCAGCGGGTCAGAAAACGCGGCAAAGACCTTGCCGGTGGACGAACCCAGCAGCGGAATCACCATGCCGGCGCGCAGGCGCACGTCAAGAGGTTTGCTCGCCTCGATCCACCAGATCAGGGTCGGACCCATATTGCCCCAGACACCCAGCCCGACCGTCTTGTCAGTCTCGCGGCTGAGGTCCTCCAGGCAGGGGCGGGCCAGATGAACGGCGCGCAGCGTGGCGATATTGCCTGAGCCGACCTCGCCTTTTTGGGTGTTGTCGTAGGGGTGCACCACCATGTAGCGCCCGGCGCCGAAGGCCAGTGGCTTGCGTGCGCTGCCCAGCAAGCGCTCGACGCGCCCGAGAAACAGCAGGTGGTCGCCGCCGGGGTAGGTCGCTTCGGTGCTGCATTCGAGGTAGGCGGCGCAACCGTCGATCAGCGGCAGGCCACCCAGGCCGGCGGTGATGGACACGCCATTGAACCGGTCATCGCCGGACTTGGCGAAGCGGTTGGAGACTTCGACCTGGTCTTCAGACAAGATGTTGACGACAAAGCGCTTGGCCCGGCTGTAGACGTCGAAGGTGCGTGCGTTCAGGCGCAGGCTCCAGACGATCAGCGGCGGGTCCAGCGAAACCGAGTTAAACGAGTTGGCGGTCATGCCCACCGGCCGGCCCTGCTCATCGAGCGTGGTGATCACCGTCACGCCAGTGACAAAAGAGCCCAGGCAGCGACGCAACTCGGCCGGGTCGATGGCTGGCGGTGGCGCGGCGGGCGCCAAAAGGGGGTTGGTGGTCATGGTGGTGGCGTCTTTAGGTCGTCAAGATCGGGGTGCGGGCTCGGGGCGTCTTGCGCGTGGCTTGTTTGGGCGGTCGCGGTCGTCGGCTGCGGTTGTCGGCAGTCGCCGCCTCAAGGCGCTCCGGCCGCTCTTTAGCTCATCAGGTTGTCGCGGAAAGTCTGGCCGCTGTAGGCCGTGCGGAAAATACCGCGTTTTTGCAGCAGGGGCACCACCTGATCGACAAAATCGTCGACGCTGTCGGGGTTGGTGGTGGGGCTCAGGTTAAAGCCGTAACAGCCCGTCTCGCGCCAGATGCGCTCGAACTCGCTGGCGACTTGCTCGGGCGTGCCGATGATTTTTGGAATACCCACCGACAAGGCCCAATTTGACGCCGCTTCGCGCAGCGTTAAGGTCTTGCCGTCGCTGCCGTTCATGAACACCGCCAGCAAGCCCTGCGAAGCCTGGGTTTGCAACTCGGCCAGCGGCTTGTCGGGGTCGAACTTGCTTAGATCGGTGCCGATGATGCCTGACAGGCGCGCCAGCGTGGCGTCCAGCGGGATGCGCTCGAGCAGTTCTTCGGCGCGCTGCCTGGCTTCGGCTTCGGTGCTGCGCACAATCGGCTGCAGGCCAAAAATGATCTTCAGGTCATCGGGGTTGGCGCCATGCTTGGCAGCGGCGGCGTGCAGGTTTTGCGTGCTCTTGATCATGCCGGGCACGTGGTTGTGAATCGCAAAGATCACTTCAGCATGTTTCATGGCGAATTCCATGCCACGCCCGGAGGAGCCGGCCTGAAAGCGCAGGGGCAGACCATACTTGGACGGCAGCACCGGCCCGACGGCCTTGCAGCTGAGGTACTTGCCCTGGTAGTCCACCGGTGTGATCAGGTCCGGGTTGGCAAACTGGCCGTTTTTCCTGTCCATCAAAATGGCCTGGTTCGGCACGCTGTCCCAGAGGCGGTAGCAAATTTCCATGAACTCGTCGGCCTGGTCGTAGCGCTCGTCATGCGGGGTTTGTAACCCTAGGCCGTTGGCCAACTGCTCTGCCTCGCTGAAGCCGCAGACGATGTTCCAGCCCACACGGCCGCGGCTGAGGTAGTTCAGGGTCGAGATGCGGCGTGTGGCCAGGTAAGGCGTGGTGCCGGTGGTGGACAGCGTCACGCCAATGCCCAGGTGCGTGGTGGCCGCTGCCATGGCCGCCACCAGGGGCATCGGGTCATGGTTGGGCCAGGACACGCCGTACTGCACCGAGGGCACGGCGCTGCCTTTGTAGACCGCGTGGGTGGCCGGGCTGTCGGCAAAGAAAACGCCGTCAAAACAGCCCCGCTCCAGGGTCCGCGCCACGTGCTGCCAGTAAGCAAAGTCCTGCAAGCCGTCGAGCTGCCCGTCGTTGGGGTCGGTCCAGCTCATGAGCGTGTGGGTGGTGGCCGTCGAGACCAGCATTTGCATCAAATGCATTTGAGATGACATGGTGTGGGTCCTTGCAATGAAAGGGCGGAAATGTCGGCGCGTCGGACTGTAGAAGCCGTGCCTGCTTAATTAGCGGATCAGCGAATCAGGGACTTGACGTAGTCATCGCCGAGGCCGACTTCGCGGCAATGCTTGGTGTAACGGTCCAGCCGCAGGAAGACGTCGTCGTAGTCCACAGCCTCGCCTTTTTCGTCCAGATAAATCAGCGGGCCCATGACATGGAACAGCGCGGTCATCTTGCCGGCTTCAGGGTCGATGTACAGGGTATGGATATGGCCCGCCGGCTCATAAGCAAAGCTGCCGGCGCGCGAGACCCAGTCATGCTCGCGGTAGCCCCAGGCGCCGTCGAGGGTCCAGGCGGTGACGGGCGCGGCGTGGCGGTGGCGCTGGATGGTGCCCTGGCCGACGGCCTTGAGGATGCTGACCCAGCCGCCATTGGTGACGTCAAACATCAGCGGCCGGACCATGCCCATCTTGCCCAGCTGATACCACTTTTCGTCCTCCACCATCACGTCGGGCAGGAACATTTCCGGGCGGGTGTAGGGAGAGTTTTGAATATTGACCATGGCTTGATTCCTGGTGGTGGCGGGTTACTATGCGGTAGCGATTTAGGGTCTCACGTCCTGAAACCGGAGAGGTTTGTACCGAAAAGATGGTTTTGATTCCGAATGGTATTAGATGTCTACCGGTCGGTAAACTAGGGTTTGTACTTACTTTTTGCGTGCTGCCTTGCTCAACCGTCCGCCTAGCAGGCACTCCTACCCCTAGGGAGATCGACGGCTGTGTGGATGAATTGAACGGCTGTGCCGGCGTTGTCCTGACGCGCAGGCTCAGGCGCGTCGCCTGGCTTCGTCAGCAGACAAAGCGGTCATGAATTCAAAGAGGAAGTTGCAATCTTCGTCCTGCAGCACGCTCATGTCGCCGACGGCAACCGGTGCCACATAAGCACGAATTAGCTGCAAAGCGGCGATGCGTTCATCGATCTTCGACAGGACGTCTCCCGCCATTTTCTCAATGGCTTGTCGATCGAGTTGACCTTGATCGCGATCTGACAGCAACAAGGCGATTTCAGCCAGCGTGAAGCCGAGTTGCTTGAGATGCATGATGACCTTGAGCCGGTCTGGCGCATCGCTGCCATATTGGCGGTAGCCGGCTTCATTGCGACTCTGGGGCGCAATCAGCCCGGCATCCTCATACAAGCGCAATTGACCACGGGTCACATTGGCGGTCTTGCACAAGGCGCTGGTCGTCTGCAAAGACTTGAAAGATTTCAAGGTGTTGACGTTTTTCATGGTTGGCCGCTGTCAGCTGTCCAAGTCCAGTCGATGGCAACAGGCATGGACGCTAGGGCTCCAGCTTTTCGAACCTGGCAACCAGACCGGCGTTGCGCAGCGGCCACGCGTCCATCGCCCGGTAGTGACCGGCAGCAATGCCGTTCAAAAAGGCCAGCGCCAATTGGCGTGTGGCAATTTTGACCTTGGGGTTCAAGCTCAGGCCGCCGGTGCCGGCGCGGTCGGTGAAGATACTGTGCGACCCGTCCTTGAAAACGGCGAGCATCTTGGCTGCCGCACGATCGCCGCCCATGGCTTTGAAAATGTCCATTCGGTCCTGCAGGCCAGAGACGTAACCCGGGATCTGAATCACGTCCTCTGTGGCGGTGATGTGGAGTGTCGGAACATCAATGCTGGAGAGAATTTGCCTGGGATCCCCCATGCCATAAAAAGGGGGTGCTGAAATGAGAATGGCAGCGCTGATTCTGGGGTCTCGCAGCGACAAGCTTTGCCCGTTCTGCCCCACCTGAGCGCCCGCAATCAGCATCGTGGTGTTGGCGCCGTAAGAGTGACCGGCGGCGACGATCCGCCGGGTGTCGAACCGTGCACCGCCTGGGGCGGCCAGAATCTTGTCGAGCGAATAGCGCAGGTCATGCACCCGATTGAGCGCCTCAGAAGCCTGCGCGGCATCGCTCAAGCGCCCTGGCAGGGCCAAGGGATTGCCAAACCATAGCTGACGGTCGCTGCCCACGTGCTGCACATGCAAGCTGCCGTAACCGTGAGCGGCGAAGTATCGTCCGAGGTAGCTGTAGCCGTCCCTGGACCCCCCGATTCCGTGCGAGAAAACCACCAGAGGCACCAGGCCCGGCACAGCCCCTGAGGCGGGCAGATACAGTTTTGCGGGAACCCTGCGTTGGCGCTGGCTGTCGAACCAGTCGAAGCTCTGGGCGGTGAACAGGGAAGCATCTACTTCCAGCGACTCGGGCTCGGGCGGCGCCAAAGCCGCTTCCGGTTGCGGGCTTTCGCGGTCGCGCGCGCCAGCCGGGCTGAGCATGGCGAGACAGACAGCCAGCACACCCGCCAGCCACACCATGTTGCGGTGGGGGATCGTGCTGGGTAACCGGTTGGGAATGGGGTTGGGATTGGGTTTCATGGGGATTAAATTCATCCTACACCCGGTACCGGGGTACCAGGTCAAGGCTTTTCAATGGCCCTGATTTCAATGCTAAATCCGGTCAGCCGCGGCCGAGTTCCTAAGCCACCAAAATCCTTGACATGGCACCTAGGTGCCGGGTTTTTAATCTCCCGACTGACACACACACTTTGGAGATTTACCTTGGTCGCACCCCCCACACACCGCAGAGCCGCACTCATCACTGGCGCGTCGTCAGGCATTGGCAAGGCGCTGGCCCATCACTTTGCGCAAGACGGGTACCAGCTCGTGCTGGCCGCCCGAGGCGTAGCGAAGATGCAGGCCTTGGCCGATGAGCTGCAAAAGCGATACAAGGTGAGCGTCACCGTCATCGGTGCAGATCTCGAAACCAACGATGGTGCTGCGCAGCTGCACGCCGACATCAAAGCGCGCGGCATCGTCCTGAGCGCCTTGGTCAACAACGCCGGGTACGGCGCCTTTGGCGAGTTCAAAGACGCGTCGCTGACGACGGGCTTGGCCATGATGCAGCTCAACATGAACACGGTTGTCGTGCTGACCAAGCTCTTCATGCCCGATTTGTTGGCCACGCGCGGCAAGATCTTGAACCTGGCATCCACGGCGGCTTTTCAGCCGGGCCCCTACATGGCGGTGTACTACGCTACCAAGTCATTTGTGCTGAGTTTTTCGGAGGCTATGGCGTCTGAGCTGGAAGACACCGGGGTGACCGTGACCGCGCTGTGTCCTGGACCGACGGCATCGGGCTTTCAGAACAAGGCCGACCTGGGTAACTCGGCATTGGTCAAGGGCAAGAAACTGCCCTCCTCAGAAGAAGTTGCCGCCTTGGGCTACCGCGCCATGCAACGCGGGCAGCGGGTCTATATTCCTGGCCTGGTGAACTGGGTCATGGCGCAAAGCATGCGCCTGACACCCCGCAATTTGGCCACCAAGGTGGTCAAAATATTGACAAGACCTGTCGCCTAAAGGCCGCACCATGATCAACACCATGAGCAGCTACTTCAGCGCAGAAAAGCAGGAGAGTTTGATTTTTATAGCCGTTGGCCTGGTGGCCATTGGCATCAGTGCATGGCTTTGGATGAGCGGACATCGTCTGAAATCCATGGCCTATCCGCTGGTGGTCATTGCGCTGCTGCAAATGGTGGTGGGGGCTTCGGTCTACCTTCGCACCGACACGCAGTTGCTCGCCTTGAGCGCTCAGTTGAAGGCACAGCCCGAGGCATTGAAGGCCAACGAAACCGCCCGGATGCAGACGGTCATGAAAAACTTTTCGATCTACAAGGCGGTCGAAATGGTGCTGCTGATCGTCGGTGTCGGCATGATTGCCTTTTTGCAGCGCCACGACGTGGCTGCCGGTATCGGCACTGGCCTGGTCTTGCAGGCTGCCTTTACGCTGGCGCTGGACATCTTTGCCGAAGCCAGAGGTGCCGACTACTTGTCGGCACTCCGTTCGCTACCCGGCTGAAGCGCTGCGAGCTGTCGGCTGATCAAGGCCCGCTGCTTGTGCCTGGCAGCAGCAGGCCAAGGACCGATAACTCCGCCTTGTCAGTCGATCACGAAGACGCGGATCAGCACCGCTTGTCGTGCCGGCATGAGCGGCTGCAGGGTGCCAATCAAAATCCGCCGGCTCAGCCAGGCAAATGGGCCTTGCGGTGCGGTCACGCGGACCAGGGAGCGCGCGTAGCGCTGGCCCGGCGTGCTGACCTCGTCAATCAGAACCTGGTTGTGCACGGTCAGCAGCGTGCCGTCTTCGGCCTGCATGTCGTACAGGGCGTCGAGTTCGCGCACACCGTCGCTTCGCTGCAACTGGCGGTCGGCGCCGCCGGCCAGCACCCGGCCTTGCAGGGCCAGGGCGCCAGCGGCAGGGCCAGCCCAAAACACGCCGCCGGTGATCGGAATCAAACCGCGCGCGCCCAGCGGCCCGGTACCGAGATCCTGGCGCGGTCCAATGTCGACCAGGGCATGCCACAGCAAGCTGGCAGCAGGGTTGGGCACAGGCTGGGAATGCGCCAGCGTTTGGGCCAGGGTCAAGTCGGAAGGCAGGTTCATGGCGTGCTCAAGGTCGGTGGCGAAGTGGATTGGCGCGGAGCAGTTTAGCGGTCTCGTGCGCCGGCCTGTCCCGGGCTGCTGCCGGGCCACCCGGCGCTTCGCGTGCCGCTTATCAGGATTTACCCGTGGCCACCTCAAGCGGCCACTTAAAGCGGCCACTTATGGGCCGAAAATAAGCACGCTGGCAGGCGCAAGGCATCCCGCGGGCCACTGGACTTAAAAAATTAAATTACAGGAGACTCCTCATGAACCGCAGACAACTCACTGGCCTGGCCGCACTCGTGGTGCTCGCCCTGGCCAACCCACTGGCTGCGCTGGCGCAGAGCGACTACCCCAACAAGCCGGTCAAGCTGATCGTGCCCTTCCCGCCGGGCGGCACCAGCGACATCATGGGACGTCTGGCGGCAGACGAGTTGACGCGGCTGCTCAAGCAGCCTGTGGTGGTCGAGAACATTGGTGGTGCGGGCGGCGTGATTGGTACCGAGCGGGCGCTCAAGGCGACGCCCGACGGCTACACCCTGGTGATGACCGGTGTCGGTCAGAACGCCGTGGCGCACGGGCTCGATCCGCTGCCCAAGTACAACTCCAACACCGACTTTGCCCATATCTCGCAAATTCACTCCGGGCCCAATGTGCTGGTGGTGCATCCGGGCACGCCTTTCAAGACGCTCAAGGAACTGGTCGATTACGCCAAGGCCAACCCTGGCAAGATCGACTACGGCTACACGCCGGCCGCGTCGGGCCACATGGCGATGGAGCAGTTCAAGCAGACCGCCGGCATTTTCATGCTGGGCATTCCCTACCGTGGCGGCGGCCCGATGATGACCGACATGCTGGGCGGCACCATCAAGCTGATGTTCATCAACCAGGACGTGGCCCTGCAGCACGTCAAGGCCGGCAAACTGCGCGCCCTGGCGGTCAGCAGCGCCCAGCGCAATCCACTCTACCCCGACGTGCCCACCGTCGCCGAGTTGGGTTACAAGGGTTTTGAGGCGCTGTCGTGGTCCGGTCTGTCGGCGCCCAAGGGCACGCCGCAGCCGGTGGTCGACAAGCTCGAAGCGGCGATGGTCCAGGCCATGCAGTCCGCCGCCGTCAGGCAGCGCATGGAGTCGCAAGGCTTTGTGGTCCCGGTGCAAGGCGCCAAGCCCTACGCTGAATTCGTCAAGAGCGAAGAGGCGCGCTGGACGCGCGTGATCAAGACGGCGGGCATCAAGTCGCAGTAAGCAATTCAAATTAACCAAGTCGCAGTCATGCCGAGCGCAAGGGCCGAGCGCAAGGACCTAGCGCAAGGACCTAGCGCGGCGCCGGTGGTCCTCCCCCCCCCAAGCCCGGCACGCCTTCAGGGCGGCCAGCGAGCACGGCCTGACGGCCTCGCCCGCTGGCCGATCCCCGGTCAACACCATAGAAAGCCGCATCGTGTCGCATCCGTCCATCGACTTGTCCTCGTCAACCCACTCCCGCGCCAGCGCCGACCGCATCGAATGGGTCGAGCTGTCGCTGGTCACGCTGCCGCTGGCTGCGCCCATCAGCGACGCCAAGGTTCTCACCGGCCGGCAGAAACCGCTGACCGAAGTGGTCTTCACCTTTGCCGAGATCCGCACCCGCGACGGCTTTGACGGCATCGGCTTTGGCTACTCCAAACGTGCGGGTGGCCCCGGCATGTTCGCCCATGCCCGGGAAATAGCACCCAACTTGCTGGGTGAAGATCCCAACGACATCGCCAGGCTCTGGGACAAGCTGATGTGGGCCGGCGCCTCGATGGGCCGCAGTGGCATGACCTCGCAGGCGATCGCCCCGTTTGACATCGCACTGTGGGACCTCAAGGCCAAACGCGCCGGCCTGCCGCTGGCCAAACTGCTCGGTGCGCACCGCGACAGCGTGCAGTGCTACAACACCTCGGGCGGCTTTTTGTCGACGCCGCTTGAGCAGGTGCTCAAAAACGTGGAGGCCTCACGCGCCAGCGGTATAGGCGGCATCAAGATCAAGGTCGGCCAGCCCGATCTGCCGACCGACCTGCGCCGCGTCAAGGCGGTGCGCGACTTGCTCGGCGAGGGCTTCCCGCTGATGGTCGACGCCAACCAGCAATGGGACCGCCCCAAGGCGCAGCGCGCCTGCCGTGCCTTCGAGCCCCTTGACCTGACCTGGATCGAGGAGCCGCTGGACGCCTACGACTTCGAAGGCCACGCCGCTCTGGCCGCCAGCCTGGATACGCCAATTGCCACGGGGGAAATGCTCACCAGCTTTGGCGAACACGCGCAGCTCATCATGGGCCATGCGAGTGACTTTGTGCAGCCCGACGCACCGCGCGTGGGCGGCATCACGCCTTTTCTGCAGATCATGAACCTGGCAGCCTTCAAGGGCCGCAAGCTGGCCCCGCATTTCGCCATGGAAATTCATCTGCACCTGGCCGCGGCCTACCCCGAGGAGCCCTGGCTGGAGCACTTCGAATGGCTCGAGCCCTTGTTCAACGAACGCCTGCAACTCCAGGCCGGCCGCATGCATGTGCCTGACCGGCCCGGCCTGGGCTTTTCGCTGAGCGAGCAGGCCAGAGCCTGGACCTCGGAAAAAGCCGCCTTTGGCCGGCGGCCTTAGCGGCTCTGCGGCCTTACCGTTGTTCAGTCCGGCAGCTACTGCCCCAGCGCTAACTGCGTGGTGTTTTTGACTTCCTCCATCACCGCGTAGGTGCGCGTTTCCCGCACGCCGGGCAGTTGCCACAGCACGGTGCCGGCAAAAGCGCGGTAGGCGGCCATGTCGGCCATGCGGGTCTTGAGCAGGTAGTCAAAGCCGCCGGCGACCATGTGGCACTCCGCAATTTCGGGGCGCAGCTGTACGGCGACCTTGAAAGCGTCAAACACGTTGGGCGTGGTGCGGTCCAGCAAGACCTCGACAAACACCATCATGCCGGCGCCGAGCTTGAGCGGGTTGAGCCGGGCTTCGTAACCCAGGATGTAGTCGTCGCGCGTGAGCCGTTGCACGCGGGCCAGCACAGCGGTGGGCGAGAGCGACACGCTCTCGGCCAGTTTCAGGTTGGACAGACGCCCGTCCTGCTGCAACAGATGAAGGATCTTGAGGTCTATGCGGTCGGGGTCTGACATGAAGAAAGCCTGAGGAGGACAGGAAGACAGGAAGGTGGGTTTGGCTAGTTTTTTATTCGGTGAAATATGAAAAATATAGTGAAAAATGAGTCTTCATAAGAGCCAACATGGCGCAATCAACCAATCCCGGAGAGTTTGCCATGTCTTTTCCCCATTGCCACGCCGACCCCGCACCGCGCCTGCCCAGCGCCTACCGTGCCGAGCCAGCGCGGGTCAAGCAACTGCTCGATACGCTGGCCGGCGCGCTGGACTGGGCGCGCGCGGCGCAGGTGGCTGCGCCCTGGGTGGCTGCAGTGCGCGAGAACCCGCCGCCTTTTTGGGCCATGGAGAGCTTGCTTCGGGAGTACCCGATTTCGAGCGCAGAAGGGCTGGCGCTGATGCGGCTGGCCGAGGCCTTGCTGCGCGTCCCCGATGCCGAAACCGCCGTCGCCCTGACCGCCGATCAATTGGGCCGCGCCGACTTTGACGCGGCTGGCGACGGCGTGCTGGCGCGCCTGTCGGCGTCGGCCCTGGCGCTGTCCAAAAAGTTGCTTCCCGCTGCCGATGGCGCCAATGCCGCCGAGCCAGCGCAGGGCGCAGCCGGCTTGCTTGGCAAGCTAGGCGCGCGCAGCGTGGTGGCGGCCACTGTGCGGGCGGTGCAACTGCTGGGGCGTCAGTTCGTGCTGGGTCAGTGCATCGGCGAGGCCATGGCGCAGGCCGACAGCGCTCGCCAAAAGTCGCCCGACCTGCGGGTCTTGCGTTTTAGCTACGACATGCTGGGCGAGGGCGCGCGCACCCAGGCCCAGGCCCTGGCTTACCTGGACAGCTACGGCGGGGCCATCCAGGCGATTGCCGCCAAGGCGTCGCAGCGGCTGCGTTGCGAGCAAAACGACGGCATCTCCATCAAGCTCAGCGCCTTGCATCCGCGCTACGAGGAGTTGCAGCGTGAGCGGGTGATGGCCGAGCTGGTGCCCCGGGTATGGGGTCTTTGTGAGCAGGCCGCTCGCGCCAACATCAACCTGACCATCGACGCCGAAGAGGTCGACCGGCTGGAGTTGTCGCTGGACGTCTTCGAGGCCCTGGCCGCCCAGGTGGCGAAGCACCATCCCGGCTGGCAGGGCTTTGGCCTGGCCTTGCAGGCCTACCAGACGCGGGCACTGGACCTGGTGGCGCAGGTGATTGCGCTGGCGCGCCGTTACCGGCTGCGGTTGATGTGTCGCCTGGTCAAGGGCGCGTATTGGGACTACGAGATCAAGCGGGCGCAGGAAATGGGGCTGCCGAATTACCCGGTGTTTACGCACAAGCAGCACACCGACCTGTCGTACCTGGCCTGCGCGCAGGCCCTGCTGGCCGCGCCCGATGCGGTCTATCCGCAGTTTGCTGGCCACAACGCGGGCACGATCGCCGCAATTTTGCAGATGGCCGAACGCGAGCGACTGGCGTCGTCGCCCGATAGACTGGCACCCGCCGGCTCGGCAGCGCCCGCGCTGGCCCGGTTTGAGTTGCAGCGGCTGCACGGCATGGGCGAGGGCGTGTTTCGTGAGGTGCTCAAACAGCCGCAGATCAGCTGCCGTGTTTACGCCCCCGTGGGCGCGCACCGCGATTTGCTGGCGTATCTGGTGCGCCGCCTGCTGGAAAACGGGGCCAACTCCTCCTTTGTGCATCAGCTGGCCGACGCGTCGGTGGCGCTGCCCGTCTTGCTGGCGTCACCCTTGCAACTGGCCGCCGGCACGGCCTTGCCCTTGCCGGGCGAGCTCTTTGTCGACCGAGCCAACAGTGCTGGTCTGGACCTGGCTGATCGCACCGTGCGAGCGCCCTTGCTGGCAGCGCTGTCGACCGCGCTCGTGCCCGCGGTGCCGGTGTTCGATCCGCGTAACGCGGCGGCTGCCGTCGGCGATGCCGTGGTGGCTGCACGCCGCTGGAGCGCCTTGCCAGTGGCTGAGCGGGCCGCCATCTTGCGCCGCGCTGCCGACGCCTTGCAGCAGCGACTGCCCGAGTTCTGCGCCTTGCTGGTCAAGGAGGCTTTCAAGACCTGGGGCGACGCCGTCTCGGAGGTGCGCGAGGCGATCGACTTTTTGCGCTACTACGCGGGCCAGGCCGAGCGCATCATGGCGCCCATCAGCCTGCCCGGGCCGACCGGCGAGACCAACGCGCTGCGCCTGACGGCCCGCGGCGCCTGGGTCTGCATCAGCCCCTGGAACTTCCCGCTGGCCATCTTTGTCGGCCAGGTGGCCGCTGCGCTGGCCACGGGCAACAGCGTGCTGGCCAAACCGGCCGAGCAAACGCCGGCTGTGGCGGCCCGGGCGGTGGCGCTCTTGCACCAGGCCGGTGTGCCCGCAGGCGTTCTGCAACTCATGCACGGACCTGGCGAGACCGTGGGTGCCGCGCTGGTCGCAGCGCCACAGGTGGCTGGCGTGGTGTTCACGGGATCGACCGCCGTTGCCAAAATCATCAACCGCGCGCTGGCAGCCAAGGACGGCCCGATCGTGCCCTTTATTGCCGAGACGGGTGGCATCAACGCCATGCTGGTCGACAGCAGCGCCCTGCCCGAACAGGTGGTTGACGCGGTGGTACAAAGCGCTTTTCGTTCGGCCGGCCAGCGTTGCTCGGCGCTGCGCCTGCTGTGCTTGCATGAAGCCATTGCTGACACGGTGATCGACATGCTCAGCGGCGCGGCCGCCGAGCTGGCGCTTGGCGAGCCGTCCGAACTGGCCACCGACGTCGGGCCCTTGATTGACCGCGAGGCCTTTGAGCAGATCGCCGCGCATGTCCGGCGCCTGGACGCCAGCGCCCGGGCCTTGTGGCCCGCCGTGCCGCTGCCGGGCAAACGACTGCCTGCGCACAGCTGGCCGCCCGCTGCCTTTGAAGTGGCCCGTCTTGCTGACGTTCGGGAAGAGATTTTCGGCCCGGTGCTGCAGATCGTGCGCTGGGGCAGCGGCGAGCTGGCCACGCCGCAAGCAGTTGTCGCGCAGGTCAATGCCCTGGGCTATGGCCTCACGCTGGGCTTGCAGACGCGCATTGACTCGCGCGCGCAGGCACTGGCCACGCAGGCGAAGGTGGGCAACGTCTACGTCAACCGCAACATGGTCGGTGCGGTGGTCGGTGTGCAGCCCTTTGGCGGGGAGGCGCTCTCAGGCACCGGCCCGAAGGCCGGCGGGCCGCACTACCTGTACCGCTTTTGCGCCGAGCAAACCCTGACCATCAACACCACGGCCGCCGGCGGCAACGCGGCCTTGCTGGCGGCTTGAAGCGGCTTGAAGCGGCTTAACCGGCATGCGGTTTCAGGTTCACTGTGCAACCCTCATGAAGGCTTCCAACTCGTTGATCGGCAGTGGCTTGCAGTACAGGTAGCCCTGGTAGAAGTCGCAGCCGTGGCGGCTGAGGAATTCGCGTTGGGCCTCGGTCTCCACCCCCTCGGCCATGACAGCCAGGCCCAGGCTTTGGGCCAGGCTGATGATGGTGCGGGCAATGGCAGCGTCGTTCGGGTCGGTCAGCACGTCCTTGACAAAATTGCGGTCAATCTTCAGCTGGTCCAGCGGCAGGTGCTTGAGGTAGGACAGGGCCGAATAGCCGACGCCGAAGTCGTCCAGAGACAGCGTCACGCCGACGTCTTTGAGAACGCCCATCTTGGCAATGGTCACCTCGATGTCGGTGGCCAGCAGGCTTTCGGTGAGCTCGAGCTTGAGCCGGTCCGGTCGGATGTGGCAGTCCTGCATGACCTTCATCACCATCTCCACAAACTCCGGGTGACGAAACTGTCGCACGCTGACGTTCACGGCCACGCTCAGATGGGCCGTCTCGGGCCGAAGCGCCCACTGCGCGAGCTGAGCGCAAGCGGTCTCCAGCACCCACTGGCCCAGCGGCAATATGAGACCGCTCTCTTCGGCCTGGGCAATGAATTCGCCCGGTAGCGCCAGCCCCTTGTCGCTGTGCCAGCGAATCAGTGCCTCGACGCCCGTCATCTGGTTGTTGCGGCCGACTTGCGGCTGGTAGTGCAGCACAAACTGCTGCTCATGCAGACCGCGCCGCAGCTCCGACGTCAATGCAGCATTGGCGGTGGCCGTGGCCTGCATGGTCGGGTCAAAAAAGCACAGCGCATTGCGGCCGGCGGCTTTAGCCTGGTACATCGCCAGGTCGGCTTGCTTGAGCAATTCGCCGATGCTCTCGTGGCCCGGATGAAAGGGCGTGATGCCGATGCTGCAGGTGCCGTGGTGCGGATGGCCCGCCAGATCGTAGGGCTCGCTCAGGGCGTGAAGAATTTTTTCGCCCACCAGGCGGCTCTTGGCCAGGGCCAGCGCGGGCTTGCTGGCCAGGTCTTGCAGCATGACCACGAATTCGTCGCCGCCAAGGCGTGCCACCGTGTCGCCGCTGCGAACGCAGGCCATCAAGCGGGCGGCCACTTGTTGCAGCAACAAGTCACCGCGGGCGTGTCCGAGGGTGTCGTTGAGCAGCTTGAAATGGTCCAGGTCAATGAACATCAAGGCCCCGTGCCGCGGCGGTCGATCCGATTTTTTGAGGGCGCGCTGCAGTCGCTCCATCAGCAACTGGCGGTTTGGCAGTTCAGTCAGCGTGTCGTAGAACGCCAGGTGCTCGATCTCGTCATCGGCGGCCTTGCGCGCGGTGATGTCCCGCCCCACCGTGACCCAGTGCTTGACGCCGCGCGGCGACTCGTCCACCGGCACGATCTCCACCTCCAGCCAGAAGATGTCGCCGTTTTTTTTGTAGTTGATCAGTTCGGTACGAATCGGCTGCCAGCGCCGCCTGGCCTTGCGTATGCGGTCAAGCTCAGTGGCCTGGGTCAGCGGGCCCTCCAGCAGCTCAGGTGTGCGGTTGATGACCTCGGCCTGGCTGTAGCCGGTCAGACGCTCGAAGGCGTCGTTGACGAAGACGATGCGTGGCGCCGAGCCGCGGCCGGCCTCGGTGATCATCACAATGTCGTTGAGCCTGGCGATGCTGGTTTGCAGCAGCAACAGTTGCTCCTGGGCACGGCGTCGCTCGTTGACGTCTTTCAGGTAGATGGCCAGTCCCCCGTCAAACGGATACGCGCGCAGCTCAAGCCAGCGGTTGATGGGTGCGTAAAACGCCTCGAACTCCGTGCTGCGGCCGCAACTCAGGGCGCCTTGCAGTTCGCGACGCAGGCGCTCGGTGCCCTGGTCATCGAGCTCGCGCCAGATCCTGCGCTCAAGCAGTTCGCTGCTGCTGCGCTTTAGCAGTTGCTGCGTTTCGGCATTGACGTAGGTGAAGCGGCCTTCGCTGTCGACGGTGGCAAAGGCCTCGCGCAGGCTGGCCAGAGTGCTGCTCAACTGCATGGCCGTGCCCCGGGCATTTTTTTCGTCCAAGGTCAGCAGGCTGCGGTTTTGCAGCAGGCCCTGCACGCGCAACAACTGCCCGTTGTCGTCGCATTCGGCCCGGCCCACGGCGCGTACCTTGAGTCGTTGACCCTTGGCTGTCAGGGCCATGACCTCCTGGTCAAAGGGCTGTGCCCGGCTCATGCAGGCGTGCAGGGCGTCGGCCATCGCGCTGCGCGATTCGGGTGCGAAAAAGTCCAGTGCTTGTACCCAGCCCGGCGACACGGCCGGCGGCCACTGCAGCAGCGTCGCCAGCGCGTCGCTCCACGACAGCCTGGGCGGCATCACGTCATAGGTCCAGCAACCAGCGCCGGCCACCTGCTCGAGCAGTGTCTGCAGGCTGGCTGCGCCGAGTTGTGGCGTGGGCGTGGGCGTTAGCGCCCGGTCGGGCTGCGGCGGGGGGGGTATGAGCGCGACAGGGGTCGTGGCAGAAGGCATGAAGGCAGGCAAGTCGGGCGTTGCAGCTTAACCCTGCCACGGGCAGTCCTCACGCCTCAACCGGGAGCTGCGGGCGCTGGCGGCACAATTGCTTACGCCTGTTGCAAATTACGAGCGGCTGTCCCGATCTTCCCTCTGCGGCACCAGGGCGCCAGACCCGTGCCAGCTGCGTCCTGGCGCGGGCAGCAAGCTCAAAATCAAAAGCGCGGCAAATCCGGGTGCGCGATGCGGCCACCGCGCACCAGCATCTTGCCGTACTCGGCGCAGCGCTGCAGGGTCGGGATCACCTTGCCGGGGTTGAGCAGTCCCTGCGCATCAAACGCACGCTTGACGCCAAACATCTGTTCGTTCTCGGCAGCGCTGAACTGCACGCACATGCTGTTGAGCTTTTCAATGCCGACGCCATGCTCGCCGGTGACGGTGCCGCCCATGGCCACGCTGGTCTCGAGGATGTCGGCGCCAAAGAGCTCGCAGCGATGCAACTGGTCGGGGTCGTTGGCATCAAACAGGATCAGCGGGTGCAAGTTGCCGTCGCCCGCATGAAATACGTTGGCGCAGCGCAGCTGGTACTTTTTTTCCATCTGGGCAATCGCCAGCAGGATGTCGGCCAGGCGCTTGCGCGGAATGGTCGAGTCCATGCACATGTAGTCCGGGCTGATGCGGCCGCTGGCGGGGAACGCGTTTTTGCGTCCGCTCCAAAACCGCAAGCGCTCAGCTTCGTCTTTGCTCA
>CAIMVC010000171.1 GCA_903844825.1 uncultured Burkholderiales bacterium
CCCTGTATTTCGCTATGACGCCAAAATGCGCCTGGTTGTTATGCATGCTGGACTTTGGCGCGAGCTCAGCTTCCTCGGACACTGGATCGCCGACGCAGTGCTCGTTCGCTGGGGCGCGCTGACCCAGCGCTTTTCCTACCGGCAGGATGTCACCGCTGGCGATGTACTGCCGATGCTACTGGCAGTGCCTCAACCCCAAAGAGCTACGGCTCTAGCGCGCGGGGTGTATCAGGCCGCAGGTGTCGGTCGTTGCACTGGGTCCGTCAAACTTCTGCGCCAGGATTTTGCCGTCGACCATGCGCCACGGCACGATGCACGGAGCTCTTCTGCCAGCGGTGCCGCTGTCCGAATGGCAATTGCTGGCACTTGCATTTCCCACCCGTCGAGTCGAACCCTGCCCGTGCCAGCCCCTCGCCGCGCGCAGGCTAACATCCCGCCATGAATGAAGATATCCAGCCAGATGGCCTGCCGCTTGATGCTCAAGGCATTTTGGCGCTGGCCGCACGGTCCATGTTTCACTTGTTCTCGAGCATCAGCCAGGGCATGTTCCTGGTCGATCGAAGCGGACGCATTGTCTGGGTCAACGACGGCTACAAGCGGTTTTTGCCGGCGCTGGGCTTTTCGTCGGTGGACCAGTTTGTCGGCCACCTGGTTGACGAGGTGATTCCCAACACCCAGATGCGGCGCGTGCTCGAGACCGGCGAAGCCTACCTGATCGACTTGCTGACCAACCGCGCGGGTACCTTCGTGGTCAGTCGCATTCCGCTGCGGCGCGAGGGTGCTAGCGATGGCGACGTGATCGGGGCCATTGGCATCGTGCTGTTTGACCACCCCGAGACCACGCTGCAGCCGTTGATCAGCAAGTTCGCCTTGCTGCACCGCGACCTCGACGACGCCCGGCGCGAACTCGCCAGCCAGGCCAGCGGGCGGCGCCAGTCCAAGTACACCTTTGCGAGTTTCGTGGGCACCAGCCCGGCGGCGGTCGAGGTCAAGCGCCAAGCCAGGCGGGCGGCGCAGACCTCCAGCCCGGTGCTGCTGCTGGGCGAAACCGGCACCGGCAAGGAACTGCTGGCGCATGCCATTCATGCGGCCTCGGCGCGCGCGCGGGCCATTTATCAGCGTCAACATTGCCGCCGTGCCGGGTGCTTTGCTGGAGGCCGAGTTTTTTGGCGTGGCGCCTGGCGCCTACACCGGTGCCGACCGGCGCGGCCGTGACGGTAAATTCAAGCTGGCCGACGGTGGCTCGCTGTTCCTCGATGAAATTGGCGACATGCCGCAGGACTTGCAAGTTAAATTGCTGCGTGCCTTGCAGGAAGGTGAAATCGAAGCGCTGGGCTCGAACAAACTGCAACCCTTCGACGCCCGCGTGATTGCGGCCACCTCGCGCGACCTGGCGGCGCTGGTGCGCGAGGGCAAATTTCGCGAAGATCTGTTTTACCGTCTCAATGTCTTGCCGATCCGGGTGCCGCCCTTGCGTGAGCGTCGCGCTGACATTCCGGCCTTGCTGGAAGTGCTGGGCGAGGACATGGCGCACCGAAGCGGCGAGCGTCAGAGCGAGCTCTCCGCCGAGGCGCTGGCCTTGCTACAGGCGCAG
>CAIMVC010000172.1 GCA_903844825.1 uncultured Burkholderiales bacterium
GAGGTGAATGCGGCCGTGGTGGCACAAGGGGGCAGGGCGCCTAGTGCAAAGACCACTTTTTCGATGGTGCGTTTTGGCAATGTGCTGGGCTCCAGCGGCTCGGTCGTGCCCCTGTTTCGTGAGCAGATCAAGAACGGCGGCCCCATCACTCTGACGCATGCCGACATCACCCGCTACTTCATGACCATCCCCGAGGCAGCGCAGCTGGTGATCCAGGCCGGCGCCATGGGGCAGGGCGGCGATGTGTTTGTGCTGGACATGGGCCAACCCGTCAAAATCATCGACCTGGCCCGCCGCATGGTGGAGCTCTCGGGCCTGACGGTGCGCGACGAACTGAACCCCAGTGGCGACATTGAACTGACCGTGACCGGCCTGCGCCCTGGCGAAAAGCTCTACGAAGAACTGCTGATTGGCGACAACCCCAAGCCCACCCAGCACCCACGCATCATGAAGGCGCACGAGCAATTCATCAGCTGGCCGCAGCTGGAAGCAAAACTCAACGCTTTGAACATGGCCATGAGCGTGAACGACGTGCCCGTCATTCGCGCTATGCTTGAGCAAATCGTCAGCGGTTATCAACCCAGCGGCGAGGTGGTCGACTGGGTACACATGGCCTTGGAGCGCGAAGCGCTGGCCAACGAATAAACCCTACAGTACGGAACAGAACAGGAGCCAGACATGGGCCTAATGGAAAGCGTCAAAAACTGGGTTCAGCCCCAGCGTGACCCCCACACCCTCTACGTGTCGATTGACGAAATTCCTCAGCCGCGCGACTGGGGCACAGTGCAGTTGACCATGGGCAACGACGTGCTGCTTAGTCGCGATATGGCACTGGTGGGATCTGCGCCGGATGAGTTGGTCAGTTGGATCGAGCGCAATCTGCCCAAGATCAAAGCCTCTGGCTTTGAGCAGCTGCACTTTGAGAACGTGGCCGAACCGATACAGCGCCGCATCCAGGCGCTGCTCAATGGCTGACTAGCCCGACTTGTTCTTTGATGGCAGAGTGGGGGCGTGAGCCCCCTTTTGCTTTTTTGGGTCGAGTTGTTAGCGAACCTTGCGGATGCTGGCAGGCGCCACGGCCATCTTCACATCCTTGCTCAGGATGTTGAGCAGCACCATGACGCGGCCTTCGCCATCGGTCATTTGGTAGATCGCCTCCACCCCCACAAACGGCCCATCGGTCACCATGACCGGCTCGCCTGGCTCAAAGTGGCGCAGCTGAACCTCGGCAGAGCCCGACTGGACCCGAATGTCGGCAATCAGCTCGTCGTCTATCTTGGCCGGCGTCTGCCCAAATGTGACCAGGCGGCTCACGCCCACCGTGGAGCGAACGGGGGCCCAGCTTGGGGACTCCAGCCCGGTGCCCAAGCGGATGAACAAGTAGCGCGGAAAGAGCGGCTCTTGCACCACCTGCAAGGCCCCCCGACGCAGCTTTTCAGCACGGATCAGCGGCAAGAAGCACTCAAAGCCTTGGCGCTCGAGGTTTTCAAGAGCAACGCGTTCTTGGCGCATCTTGGTGTGGATCAGATACCAGTTGCCCATCAAGTTGCTCCCAAGCCGTTAAAGAATTGAAGAGCAATTCTATATGGCTGAGTGACCGGTAACTGACAGTACTGTTGACTGGAGGGGGGAGACCCTGAGGGTCAGTTCTGCGATAGCCAGGGCAACGGGCAGTCCGGCTGGGCTTGTGGGTGAGTGGGTCGAGCTAAGGTGTTTTCCAACTTAACGAACTTGACAAGTCGATCCAGGTAAACGAAAATGTGATTCAAGAGCTGCAATAGAGCAGCTCGTGAGCCGGAGAGCGTAAATGTTGACTTGGGAAGAAACCACGGTTTCGGGTGAGCCTGGCACCACAGGGGCTTATGCCCACTATCAGATCGTTCGCCGTAATGGGTCAATCGTGCCGTTTGAGCCCAACAAAATAGCCCACGCCATGATGAAAGCGTTCATGGCGGTGCACGGTGCCTGGGCTTTTGCCCAGGGCATCTGCAGTGGTTGGCTCCACGGCTTTTGGCGCCCACTCAAACCATCAAGGGTCAGCGCTCATGCAGGTGATCGTGCAGCTTGTCTTGATCGCCCCATTCATATGGCTCCGCAGCAGGCCCAATCTAGGCATTTGCGTTTTTTCGGCAGCAGCAAGCTCGACATGCGCAACGCACCCTGAGCAGGTGCTCAAGACTCAATCGCCATGAACACATTAACTTCCCCTTTTTCTGTTGCCTTTGACCCCGTCAACACACGTCGCACCAGCACGGCAGACCCCTACGCAACTGAGGCGCAGACCGCTGCGTTGCTGCGCCGTGGTGCGGAGTACAGGCGTCAACGCATCAATGCGTCGGACATGATTACCACGGATGAAGCTGCCGACCTGAGCGGGACGAGCCGCGTCACGATCAATGCGTGGATCAAGAGCGGTCGCTGCATTGGGGTGACGCATTTGCGTCGCGGTTTCAAGATGCCGAAATGGCAGTTTGAGCCCTACGTTTTTCCGGTGATTCAGTCACTGTCAGAAGCGTTGGGCACCACCGATGGGTGGCAACTGCTGTCGTTTTTGGAAACGCCGCACGAGGCACTTGACGGACTGGCACCACGGATTGCCTTGGAGCAAGGCTTGTCTGGCCAGCGCATCGTTGACTTGGCAGCAGCAGAAGGGCACTGAGCTTGATTGCCCATGAAATTCAAAGATCTCAACCCAACCGTTATTGAACTTGCTGCCCCCTACGTTTTTTACCGAACCCAGCTGATTCGACCCCGAGTCAACAGCGTGCAAATGAATGGCGTGTCCATGCCGCCAGTCGGCTTGATGCATGGCCGGTATTGCTTGCCAGATGAACCGGTGGCCTATTTGGCCGACAGCCCAGACACGGCGCTGTATGAGTCACTACTCAGGCGTGAGACGGTAAGCAGAAGCTTGTCAGAGCTGCGTCGCAGGTGTTTGGTCGAATTTGTGACCACTGGCACTTTGCGGCTTGCCGATTTACGCGGCTTGGCCGAGCCATACCCTGTGTTGCAGTCGCTGCGCGTGGCACAAACACAGGAACTTGCCGCCGACTGCAGAGCCATGCATCTGGATGGGATGGTCTACGCTTCGGCCCAGCACCCGCATCACACATGCATCGCCCTGTTCCAGTCAGGCATCACGCAGCTGAGCAAGCGTAACTCCCAGCGACTCATAAAGCCCGGCACCAATCGTTTGCTGCTGGTGTTGCAAACCGCGCTGTGGCGCTCGGGTGTTCCGTTAGATGAGAGTTGAGATCGCTCCACACCGTTTGACGTGAATTCTCCGAAAAGGAAGTATCAATCTAATATTTAGGTGCCTGAAATGATCATCGAAAGAGCTATTCAAAGCCGCCATCTTTTGGCGTTCACGTACGATGGTTTTGTCCGCACGGTGGAGCCACACACCGTCGGCATTGATTCCAAGGGCCATCGAGCACTGCGGGCCTACCAGGTCAGTGGTGGAAGTGAATCCGGGGAATACGTCGGGTGGAAGATGTTCCATGTTGATGAAATCTTCAGCTTGTCTGACCTGCCACAAGCGTTCAATGGCCCGCGTCCAGGATTCAAAAGAGGTGACAGCGCCTTCAGGGTCATAACGGCTGAGCTTTGAGGGTGCTCTAACTCAGGACGCGGACGCCGGTTCAATTCCGCAGTTCGCGCTGAGTGATTTGCTGTTTCTGCTGCATCACAAGCAGACGAAAACTCCAGCTTGGGAGCGAGGGACAGCCGTTTTTGCGCCCAGCGGGACAACATCATGCCCGTTTGATCGCACGCACTTTTGAGAGAGAACTGGCGGCGAGCTCTTTCAACACCGCACCGCCACCAATAAAGGAAAAACCAACCCTTCGGGGTTGGCTTTTTTTTGCCTATTACCGCGTGTTTGCGCGGGTTCCTGCGGGTTCTTGCGGACTGCGTAGAGCGATATTTCTGCCAGCATCCGGCACGTTTTACTCTCCGTTTGCGTATTCTCTGCTGCAATCATCGCCAAATCACGCTCGGAGCATGGGCTAATTGAGTCGTTCAAGGACGACTCATCGGGCACATGCCTGTGCATTAAGTTCCTTACGGAGCTTGCTAGTGAAACAGGTGGTGGTCCTTTTGATCTTTCCTGTCCTACACCGATGCGCGTCACACTCAACCGACTTTGCATTCGACCTTGGTTTACCTTGCAATAGTTGTCGTTAAAAAAAACCATTAGGAGGGCTCGTGAATTTGACTTCCCGTCAACTACCAACCGGGGCGGGCAAGTCTGATCCCTTCGGAATCCATGGGGTGAATCCCCTCGCCCTAGGGTCCGAAAAAGTTGAGCTGCTTGACTTATGCACGATGGATGTGAAAGAGCCGGCGCCCATTCTGACAATTGAGCAGCAGGCCGAAAAGGGCTATGTGGATGCATTGACCCATCATCTTGAAGCGGCGGCGCGGAATATGGCCTCGCTGCACCAAAACCATGTTGCGCACCACATCGTTGAAAAAGTTTTGGACTTGTGTCCTCATCCTCTCATCGCCGTCAACAACCGCCGCCACTTAGAGTGCGCCAACACTCTCGCAACGCAGCTGCTGAAGTTAGGAAAGGTGTTGCACCTTGTCGAGGGCGAGGTGCGGGCCTCCAAATTCGCGGAAGCGGCCTTTGCCAAGGCGATGCACGCTGCAGAGCAATCCCCGCTTCAAGTACGCCAGGTCGTTAAGCTGGTACCAGGTCCGCGGCCCACAGTCCGCCTTTTTATTGACCCGCTGCGCCAGGCTGAATCGTTCAGGGCGCTCGGCTCGCCTGCGCATTTTTTCCTGCTGGTCCACGACTTATCGAATCCTCTGCAAGGTGCCGACCCAAACCTCTTGGCGAAATGTTTCGGCCTGAGCCCTACAGAAGCGCGCGTGGCTGTGCAACTCGCGCAGGGGGCTGTGATTAAGCAAATCGCGCAGGCCCACCGAACCAGCGTTTCAACTGTACGCTCGCAGGTCCTCTCAATTTTTAATAAAACGGGCGTTCGTCGGCAAACTGACTTAGTGCGCCTCGTGGCTCAATTGCCCTGAATTTAAGGGGTAGCACCTGTGCATCTTGGTTGACCACCTGCCGCGCAATGTTGCGGTCGATCTGCCCAGTTAGTGCATGGGAATGGACTTGCAGAGTCCCCGCGCGCAGTGTCCGTCCTGACCGCCTGGTCGGTTGCGGCAGTCGTCGCTCAGCGTCTGGCGGGTACAGCCATTTGATTGCAAACGTGCGGCGTTCTGGCTGATTCTTTCGAGGGCGCCACATGGCGAAGCCAAGCCTTGAGTTATCGCTTCCCCTACATCATTTGACTGAGAAGAAAGGTTGCTCCTATCCGTCAAAAGCACGATTCCAGAAGTGAGGGGTCAATCGCATAGTTACCTCACCCTGAAGCGCGCACCTTAAAACCGCAGCGGGGCGACTCCAACCGACTGACTTTTTACTATCAAGGATTTGACTATGAAAACGACAATTTTAGGTTCTTTGCTGGGCGCCGCCCTGCTGATGGCTGGCACGGTACATGCCCAGACCGCCGTGGCCATTCCATTGACCGGAACGGTGGGCAAGGCTTGCACCGTCTCGGCCTTCCTTAATGGACCCTTCAATGCCCTGAACATGGCATCGACGGCGAATCAGGGCAGCGAGTCCTTAAGCCCTCTCTGCAACTATGGCGGCACGCTCAACGTCGGGTTCACATCGCTCAACGCGGGCGCATTGGTCAGTGGCGCAAACTCGGTGCCTTACACCTTCACGGTGAGCGGGGGCCTACTTAACGCTGTTTCGCTCGCCACACCCCAGACGGTTTCTAACTGGCCCGCTACGGCCGGCACGGTCCAAACCCGGTCGATGAGCGTAACGCTCGCGTCGGCGGCGACTCTCGCTGGTACCTATGCCGACACCATCACCGCCACCGTCACGCCTAACTGACGTATCTCTTGGGTCTGGCGCGCTCTCTGCGCGCTAGACCTTCTTATCCGACCTTTCACGTCAACCCATGCGCACAATCACATTTTTGATAACGGCTGCTGTTGCCACACTGCTTGCTTGGTCGAACGCTCAGGCTTTTGACATCACACCGACAGTTTCGCTGATCGAGTTGCCGCGGCAGCGAGGCGGTGTCACCGTGCTTCTTCGCAATCCACGCACGGTCCCCCTGCCTGTTGTGTTTGAAATACACGAGCGGGCCATTGCTGAAAACGGTGCTGAGCAGACCACGCCTGCCGACGAGCTGTTTCAAATACTTCCACCGCAAGTCGTCGTTCCTCCTGGGGGAACACAAGCCGTGCGCCTGCAATGGTTGGCACCGCCCCCGGCCACTTCGCGGTCCTTCACATTGTTCGCCGCAGAAGTTCCTGTGGACTTAAGCAACTCCGCCGCATCTCAATTACAGACGCTATTGAAAATTGGCGCATCTGTGCATATCGCGGCTGCTCGCAGTCAGCCGCGCCCCGTACTGCTTTCCGCTCAGGACACTCAAGGGGGCGTTGGTGTGACGCTCGGCAATGAGGGAGATCGGTATTTTTACATCGACACCGTCGCTCTGGACTTCAACGGCAAACGTATCACCGGTATTGAATTGGCGAATGCCGCTGGTCGTACTCTGGTGCTGCCCGGTGCGCGTCGTACTTTCATCATCGAAAACGTGTCTGGCAAGCCGGCGCTTGTGTCGCCTTGAGGGGGCCAATGGCTTGGCTCAAAGCAGCCTTCCTTTTTCTTGGCGTGATGCTGGTTGCCGCAACATGGCCTGCCGCCGCGCTGACGATCAGCCCAACACGGATCGAGATTGACGCGCAGTCCATGAAACCGTTTCGCCTTGAAATCACGGGAACCGCAAGCGCCACAAGGTATGTGGAACTCAGCTTGTTGAGGCGTACCGCGGGAGATGGCAATGTCATTGAGCGCCTAAGCCCTGCGTCCGCCGACTCGTTCATGATCCGCCCCCCGCAGGTACTCGTATCGCCCGGGGTCACGCGCTACGTCACCGTCAAATGGACGGGCGGCACACCCAAGAGTTCTGATTCCTTCTACCTTATCGTCGAGGAGTTGCCGATCAGCGTAGACCCCACTACCCTTGGACAGAGCGTGAGCATCCTTGCGCGCTTCAGCATTCCCGTGCACGTCAACGCCGGGCATAAAGCTCAGGTTTCCTTCCTTATCGACCCCAAGGGGGGGCGCTACACACTGGTCAATGATGGCAAAGCCTACCAGCGCCTGGCAGACCTGCGTTTTCACGCTGTGACCCGTGGCGGTACGCCCGGCACGCAGCCTCATGCCGTGCCCGGTGCCATGCTGGCCCGCGCTGCTCACGTTGATGCCTTGCTACCCGGTGGGCGCATTGAATTTAGCGGCGAAGATTTGGGTCTAGCAGCAAACCAATCCATCGTTGCCGTGGTGTTACCTTGACGGTGCGCTGCAAATGGTTGATTTTCCTGTCGCTGGCCGTCACCGCGCCGCAATGGGCTGTTGCGCAACCGGTGACGATTGCCCCAGATTCAGCCCAGCCCGGCCCTGCCTCCTTGGTGGAGTCACGGGTAATCCTGCCTGAGAAGGCGCCACGCCCCATCGTAGTAGACCTGCCCCTGATAATTGACGACAGGGTCGTCGGTGACTTGACGGTTTTCCTCCGTGAATCCTCGCTCGCGGGGGTGGAATCCGGCTCATGGCGGGCAGTGACCACAGGGCTTTTAGAAGCACAGGCCATCGAGGCCTTGGTTGCGGCAGCCCAAGACGGTGTAATTCCGGTCAAGGCATTCGCCCGGGCCGACCTGCCGCTGCGCTACGACGCCGTGCGCTTGCTGGTGATTCTGGAGCCCCAGCAGGAGCAGCGCGCCGTGGAGTCGCTGTCCCTTGAGGCCTGGAATCGCTCCCCTGCCGCCCTGCAAGCTGTCGAATCGGACCTTTCCGCCTACGTCAATACGACGGCTTTATATGACTACCTTGACCAGCCCGGAGGATCAGGAGCGGGAAAGGTCCGGTTTGCGTTGGACGGAGCAGTCCGGGCTTTCGGCCCAAGCGGTTTCGTCTTGGAAAGCGCGGCGCTTTACAACGGATTTGATGAGCGCCAGTGGCAGCGGGGCAATACCCGTGTGGTGCACGACGACGTGGCGCGAGCCATCCGATACAGCGCGGGGGATGTGCAATTTCGATCGGCACCTTTGCAAGGAAGCGTGCCGCTGCTGGGCTTTTCCGCTGAACGTCGATTCTCAGACTTACAGCCTTTGCGCGCCATTTCCGCTACGACGCTCCAGAGTTTTGTGCTGCCAAGGCCTTCGCGCGTCACGGTCATCCTCAATGGAATTCCACTTCGTACCTTCCAACTAGCGCCGGGTCGTTACAGCATCTCCGACTTCACGGCTGCCGACGGCGCTAACGATGTTCGTCTGGAAATTGAAGACAGTGCGGGCCAGCGAGAGGTCATCGAGTTCACCCTGTTTCGCGATGTCACGTTGTTGCCCCCCGGAATTTCTGAGTTCTCTGCCAATGTCGGCCTGCGTCGACGCAGCGACTCTGGCAGCAGCATTCGTTATGACAAAGATCGCCCGGCATGGTCAGGTTATTTGCGTTACGGCCTGACAGATTCACTGACCGCGGGCGCGAGCTATCAAGGCGATGCGCAGCGTCATGTGGCCACGTTTGAAGGTGTCGTTGCCACACCCGCCGGCAATTTTTCGGGCGTGCTCGGCTTTTCAGACGATGCGGTCCATGGCGTTGGACGAACCGGGCTCGCGCGCTGGTCTTACAACTATGGCGGGGGGGCGCGGAGCCGATCGCAACGAATAGACCTTTCTGCGCTCTACACCGGCGCCGCCTACGTTCCCTTGGGACTCGATGCCCCTGACAACCGTTACAGTTGGCAATACCAGGCCCGGCTGCCGCTGCCCTTGCCCTCTGCTTACGACACACTCGCCTACCTCAGCGCTGGCCATGCGCGCAGCCGTTCAGGGTCGACGCGGGACGATTCACGCCTGACGCTGTTACTCACGCGCCGCTTCGGCAACGTCTCCGCGAGCGTGGGCCTGGAGAGGGTTGTAGGTGATCTCGACAGCACGCGCGGTTATCTAACGCTGTCAGTACCACTGGAGCCCCTCCAGCGAATTCTGGCGAGTGCTGAAACGCAGGACAGCCGGGGACGCCTCGAGTGGTTCAAGGCGCGCACAGATGCGGTGGGCGATGTCTCTGGAAGCCTTGGCCTTGAGACTTCACGACTTGGCCGGGTAGCGGTGGCCGATGCGGTCTACACCGGCAACCGGTTCATCGGCTCCTTGCAGCGAGGCGTAGTCCAGTCCCGCAGCGACAGCAGCACTGGAACTTCCCAGCGCACGCGCATTCTGGTTGAATCGGCGGTTGGTTATGCCTCAGGGCATGCAGCCATTGGCCGACCCGTTAGAGATGCGTTTGCCATCATCTCCCGGCACCGTAGCCTCGGCGAAGCAGAGCTGGACATCAACCCCTCGGCAATCGGTTCCGTCGCCAGAGCCGACGCACTTGGCTCCGCCTTGCTCCCCGCGCTCAGCAGCTACCGCCCGGCGGAAGTGACCTGGGAGGCCACCAACCTGGCCGACTATTACGACATGGGCGATACGCGTCGACGGCTGACGCCGAGTTACCGAGCCGGTATTCACCTGGAAGTGGGTTCTGCCGCGTCTCTGTTCGCCGGAGGGCTTGCACTCCAGCCAGACGGCTCGCCACTCGCGTTGGTCGCGGGGGAGGTTTCCGCGCGCGGCGGAACCGCACCACCAACCGGATTTTTTACGAACCGGCATGGGCGCTTCGTGCTTCAAGCCCTTGCCCCCGGCAACTATCGGTTGTTGTTCAAGGGTGCGCAGCGCTACAGCGCCGACATCACAGTTAAAGAGGGCGACAGCGGATTTATCGATCTTGGCGTGTTGCGCCTGCGGGAGGACTTATGAGAGCTTGGTCATCAATACTTTTGCTTTGGGGGTTCACTTTCGCCACGGCTGCCATAGCCGCAGAGTCGTCATGCTTGGCGCGGATCGAACAGGTGGGTGTCCACGGCGATTCGGTGTACAGACCCCTGTCGGGCACGCCCACCAACTTGACGATCGATATTCGCCTGCGAAGCCTCAGCAACTGCCAGCCAGTGATTACGTTGCGCAGCAATGACGTGGAGCGCCTTGTCGGGGTGAGTGGGGTCTTACCCTATCGTCTCTTTGATGCAGCTGGGCGCCCTTTTTTTGCTGACGGCACGACACGGATTGCGGTGCAAGGCGACAACGTGCGCATCTCGCTGACGATCCTTCCAGGGCTACTTATGCGTCCCGGTCCTTACCGGGACCGACTTACGCTACAGCTCTTGGACAACGAGCGCCACCTTGATTCGCGCGAAATCGGCGCTGAGGTCTCCGTAGCCAGTCAGGCCACACTCGCAGCGGCTGGCAGTCAGTTCGGCGGTTTTTCAGTCGCCCGCGGCGCGGCCATGGACTTTGGCGTCTTGGAGCAGGGTAAGGAGAGAGAAGCCTTCTTGTTCGTTCGTTCAAACAGCAGCTATGTGCTGCGGCTTCGATCCGATCATGGTGGCGTTATGCGTCGGGAGAGTGGGTCGGCGAGCCAAGAAAATTCTATTTCCTACCAGGTCGGTTTGGACGGTGTGGTTTTGGACCTCAAGCAGCCAGTGACGGTCCGAGGTCGGGATGAAGTCCGACCAGAAGTGCCCTATACGCTGCGCGCTCGCATCGGTCAGGTTGAGGGCAAACAAGCTGGGGTCTATCGCGATGTAATCACGGTAGATGTCGTGCTGATTGAGTGAAGCGCAATTTCTTTGCTGGGCGCGAAGTGAATCGATGCAAGTTTGGCCAAGTGCGTCCCGGCAATCAACTGACGTCGGGATCAAGAAGCAAGAGTGCCCCCGCTATGAAGCCGAAACCTCTGCACCCACCGACTTTGCCCATGGCCTGAGCCATCCACTGGCGTGATCCGAGAAACCCTTGCATATACAACTCAACCAGTTGCCGGTCTCGCTCTGCTGCAACCAGCGCCAAATCACGCTCGGAAACGGTAGTTGTCAATCAATTTTTCGATTCGCCGACGGGGCTCCCGAGTTCGACACCAAACGCGATAAGCTATTGATTCATATAGGGCGAGCTTGAAACTTGCCACTACAAAAGGGTCAACTGAGTGTCTTGGGTCGGTTTTTTGATGTTCAAAGTCTCCAGCACTTGGGCTTGGGCGTCGTTGATCGTTGAGATGCCCGAGATGGGTTCGGC
>CAIMVC010000173.1 GCA_903844825.1 uncultured Burkholderiales bacterium
CGGCCCTGCCGATCCGCAAGACATCCTGCGCCTGCTGGGCATGGAAGAGCTGGCCCGCTACATCGTTGACGAAGTGCAGGACGTCTACCGCCTGCAGGGCGTGAAGATCAACGACAAGCACATCGAAGTGATTGTTCGTCAGATGCTGCGCCGCGTGGTCGTCGAAAACGTGGGCGAGTCCAGCTACATTGCGGGCGAGCAGGTCGAGCGTTCGGTGATCCTGGATGCCAGTGACGCCTTGCGCGCCAACGACAAGATCCCCGCTACGTTCAGCAACCTGTTGCTCGGTATCACCAAAGCCTCGCTGTCGACCGATTCGTTCATCTCTGCGGCTTCCTTCCAGGAAACCACCCGGGTCTTGACCGAAGCGGCCATCATGGGCAAACGCGACGAGCTGCGCGGCCTGAAGGAAAACGTGATCGTCGGCCGCCTGATCCCTGCCGGTACCGGCATGGCCTACCATGAGGCACGCAAAGCCAAGGACTTGATGGACGACGCCGAGCGCCGTTCTATTGCCGAAGCCGAAGCCGCCGAGCTCGCCGCCTTGCCTAGTGAGCAAAACAGCGAAGGCGTCGAGAGCTCTGCCTCCTGATGCGACCTTGACGCACGCATGACCTGCCATATCGGCAGTCATGGCGCGCGCTGGCCCCGCCTCCCTGCCCGGGGTCGCGGGGCTTTTTTGTGAGCCGCTGGCGTGGTCGCTGGCTCTTGGTCTTGGGTGCGTTAGAGAGTTAGGGAGTTAGGGAGTTAGGGCGTGGGGCAGTAAGCGCGTCAGCCGACTCAGCCCGTGATGCAGCGTGCCGCCGCCAGATCCCAGCCCGCCCAGCCGCAGCTTTTGAAAAACACCGGGCCGCGCGCTTGAGCTGGCGAGCCCTGCGCTTCGGTTCGGGCGAGCACGTCGGCCAGCGTGGGCAGGGCGGACACATCGATACCCGCCTGCAGCAGGTCGCCGGCTTCGTGGTCTGCATCCCGGGTATCGACCACCAGCGTGCCGTGCTCGGCCAGGTGTTGGCAAACCTCGGGCGCCCACTCCACCATTTGTGGCGTGAAGGCGCCTACTGCCGCGACGAAGGCGTCGTGCCGCGGCCTGGCGCGCAGCGCAACAGTCTGCGCCGATGTGCTGCTGACCACCAGCGGGCAGTGCGCCAGGGAGGCATCGGGATCGTCCACCCGGCGTGCCTTCAGCCCCAGCGACAAAGCATGGCGCACCAACGCGTCGGCGCTGCTGGCGCTGCGTGAAGCGACCCACACCTCCTGCACGCCAAGCCCCGCATGAAAGGCTTCCAGATGCGAGCGCCCCTGCACCCCGGCACCGACGATCAGCAGCGGGCACTCCCGCTGCGGCGCCAGCAGGCGGGCTGCCAACAGCGACACCGCTGCCGTTCGTCTCGCCGTCACCGTGGGCCCATCCAGGATCGCCAGCCGGCGGCCACTGCCCACATCAAAGACCACGATGTCCCCCTGAATGCTGGGCAGGCTGCGCGCCGCATTCCCCGGTGTGAACGTAATCAGCTTGGTGATGGCCACCTGCGCGTCATGGGCCGGCATCACGAACAGGCTGCCCCCACCTAGCAAGGCCTGAACCAGCCGCGGCGGCACTACCACGGCCGGGTTGCGCAGCAACTGCGTGAGTGCACTGATCAAGGCCGGATAAGGCAGCGCCGCTGCGGTTTGCTCGGGGCCGAGCATGAGGGGGAGGGTGTTAGGCATGTCGACAGCTTAGCGCCTTGGCGGCTCAGGCAGCGCTCGGGCGCGCGATTCGTTCAGCGTGCCCGTTGGCGCATGGCGCGGGCGACAGCACGCCTGCAGGCCGACCTCTTGCCTGGGGGGGCGCGAGCCGCAGCCTGCAGCCGTTCAGGCGCCGTTGGTCGAGCTGGCGCTGGCCACCGCGCCCATGCCGCGGCTGATCGCCGCATGGATGTCATCGGGGATTTCAATGGCCTGGTGGGTGTCGAGCGAGGTAAAGACAATCACCTGACGCATGCCCATGCGCAGCACGCCGTCCTCCAGGCCGGTGCAGGCCGCTTGCAGCGTGAGTGAGCGCGAGCCCAGCCGTTCGACGTTCAGGGCCAGTGTGACGCGATCGCCCATTTTGCTGACCGCCTTGAAGTCAGCCTCCAGCCTGACGGTGGGCAGGCCAATGCGGCGCGTGATCAGGGTCCGCTGGTAGCCGACCTCCAGCCCTTCGTTGAACCAGTCTTCCACCAGGCCGTTGAACATGACGAAATACTGCGGATAAAAAACGATCGCGGCCGGATCGCAATCGGAAAAGCGGATCAGGCGTTCGCGTGAAAACAAGGCTGGGTTCATGGGCGGTGTCTCGAAATTGATGGGAGCGGCCGCAACGCTGCGTGCGTGTGGTCTGCGTGGCCGCGTGATTCATTTGCGCCTGGCCCTTTGTGGGGGCGCATCGGGCCTGGCGAGACGGCCCGGGCAGCGGAGATGAAGCCGACCGGGTGTCCGGACGCTATTTTAGGAGACCGGCAGCGCGCGTGCGCGAAGAAGCTGGCATGGGCTTGGCACTCATGCCTTTGCATTTGTCATGGAGCAGGCGCTGTCGTCCGCCGGGCGGTGAAACAGCTGTTTGACCAGTGCCCGCATCCATTGGTGAGCCGGGTCGCGGTCGGTGCTGCTGTGCCAGACCAGCCGCACCTCGTAGGCCGGCGCTTCGGGAATGCGCCAGGTGCGCAGTTCGTAGCGCTGCATCAGGTTGCGGGCGTACATCTCGGGCACGATGGACAGCAGGTCGGAGCTTTGAGCCAGATCGGGCAGGGCGCTGAAATGCCGGGCCCGCAACACGATCCGGTCTTGCAGCTTCATGTTGATGAGCATCTGTTCGACGCTGGCGTGAAAAGTGGCGGTGGGCGATGCCACCACAAACGAGGCCAGGGCCAGTTGGTCCCGGCTCAAAGAACTGCTGATCTCGCCGCAGGCTGGCCGCCATGTCTGCGCCGCCACGGCCACGTATTGCTCCCGAAACAGCAGCTCGGCGCGTATGCCCCGGTGCCGGGGCTGCAGGATACCGACGGCCATGTCGATCTCACGGGCCTCCAGTGCCGCTGCCACGTCGTGGGAGGCCACCGAGATGTTGGACAAACGCGAGCCCGGCGCCTGGCTGCGCATGGCCCCGGCCAGGGCCGGCAAAAAAAGCATCTCGCCCAGGTCGGACAGTGACAGCCGCCAGTGCATGTCGCTGCTACCCGGCGTGAACTCCTCGTGCCCGCTGACCAGGGTCTCCAGTGCCAGCAGCTGCGCCATCACGGCGGGTGCCAGTTGCTCGCACAGCCGGGTGGGCTTGAGCCCTGACGGCGTGCGGACAAACAACTCGTCCTCGAAAAAGTCGCGCAGTCGGGCCAGGGCGTTGCTGGTGGCGGGCTGCGACAGCGACAAGGTCTTGCCCGCCAGCGTGACGGAGCCAGTGCGGTAAACCGCTGCCAGCACTCTGAGCAGGTTCAGATCGAGCTGACGAAAGTTCATCGAACGGTCTTCATGGGGTGTGGGTGTAAACCCGAATTATTGATCAAACGAATCTGCCTAATCTGAACAATCTATTTGCTGGATGTGTTGGGCCGGCGTAAATTGCCAGGCAGTGCACGGGATCCATGAGAAAACACATTTCCACGGACAGCGCCCATGACAAACCTGACGACCCCTTTTTCTAAAGGCTGATGGCTGATGGCTGAGCGTTCATTTGTTACCGAAGTACAAAAGCTGCGCCTGGGCGCGGGTGAGGAATTTCGCGGGGAAGGCATCCTGGCGGTGACCAAGGCTTTGCTCGAGTCCGGCGTATCCTACGTTGCAGGGTACCAGGGCGCGCCCATTTCGCACCTCATGGACGTGCTGGCCGATGCGCAGGACATCCTGGCCGAGCAGGGCATCCGATTCGAAAACAGCGCCAGTGAAGCCACGGCCGCCGCCACGCTGGCGGCGTCGGTCAATTACCCCCTGCGCGGGGCGGTGACTTTCAAGGCCACGGTGGGCACCAACGTGGCGTCCGATGCACTGGCCAATCTGGCCTCGGGCGGTGTCACCGGCGGAGCCTTGATCATTGTGGGCGAAGACTACGGTGAGGGCTCGTCCATCATGCAAGAGCGCAGCCACGCCTTTGCGATGAAGTCGCAGATGTGGCTGCTCGACCCCCGGCCCAATCTGCCCAGCATCGTCGATGCCGTCAAGCAGGGCTTTGAACTCTCGGAGGCCAGCCACACCCCGGTGATGTTGCAGCTGCGCATTCGGGCTTGCCATGTGCACGGTCACTTCACCGCCGCCGACAACCGGCGCCCGAGTTTCACGCTCCAGGAGGCGATGGAGAATCCGCAGCGCGACGTCAGCCGCATTGTGTTGCCGCCGGCGAGCTTTGTGCACGAGCAGGAAAAAGTCCGGGAGCGCTGGCCCGCTGCCGTGCGCTATATCGAAGAGCACCAGCTCAACGAATTTTTCGGGCCTGAGGCAGAAGACGTAGGCATCATCGTGCAAGGCGGTTGCTACAACACGCTGGTGCGTGCGCTCGAGCGCCTGGGCCTGGCCGACGTCTACGGCAACACGCAAATCCCCCTGTATGTGATGAACGTGGCCTACCCCGTGATCGACAGCGAGGTGCTGCGTTTTTGCCAGGGCAAGCGCGCCGTGCTGCTGGTCGAAGAAGGGCAGCCGAATTTTGTCGAGCAGAACCTGGCCACCATCTTGCTGCGGGCCGGATCGGACACGCTGTTGCACGGCAAGGACCTGTTGCCTGTGGCGGGCGAGTACACGGCGGCGGCGGTGCTCGCCGGGGCGCGGGCCTTTCTCGAACGCTATGGGCGCGGCGAGTGCATGCAGCCGACTGTCGCACCTTCTGCCTCACCTTCTGCCTCAGCGTCTGCCTCAGCGTCTGCGGTCGCCCTGATGGCGAGCGGCGTTGACCAGGATGTGGCCCAACCCGCGCGGCCGCTGGCCGATAACGTGCACGCGCGTCCCCCAGGGTTTTGTACCGGCTGCCCCGAGCGACCCATCTTCAGCGCGATGAAACTGGTCGAGCGCGAACTCGGCGCGCACCACGTCAGCGCCGACATTGGCTGCCACTTGTTTTCCATCCTGCCGCCCTTTCACATTGGCAATACCACCATGGGTTACGGCCTGGGTGGCGCGGGTGCGTCGGCCCTGAATGTGCCTGCCGGCAAGCGCGCCATCTCGATGATGGGCGACGGCGGCTTCTGGCACAACGGGCTGACCAGCGGTGTTGCCAATTCGGTCTTCAACAAAAGCGACAACCTGACGATCGTGGTGGACAACAACTACACCTCGGCCACCGGCGGGCAGGACATTCCCTCCTCACGGGCGGTCAATGCCACGCGCAGCACGGGCCATGAGATCGAGCGCGCCGTGCGCGGCGTCGGTGTGACATGGGTCAAGATGGTGCGCCACACCTACGACGTGGGCGCCATGCGCGACGCGCTGCGGGAGGCGCTGACCAGCACCGAGAAGGGCCCCAAGGTGCTGATTGCCCAGTCCGAATGCATGCTCAACCGGCAGCGCCGCGAAAAGCCGCTGGTGCGCAAAGCCATTGCCGAGGGCAAGCGCTCGGTGCGCGAGAAGTTTGGCGTCGACGCCGACACCTGCACCGGCGACCACTCCTGCATCCGGCTGTCGGGTTGCCCCTCGCTGTCCATCAAGCCCAACCCGGACCCGCTGCGCACCGACCCGGTCGCCACCGTCCTCGACAGCTGCGTGGGCTGCGGCGTGTGCGGCGAAGTCTCGCACGCGGCCGTGCTGTGCCCGTCTTTTTACAAGGCGCAAATTCTCAGCAATCCGAACCGCTGGGATCGGCTGCGCGAAGTGCTGCGCCGCGGCGTGATCGGCTGGCTCCAGCGTGCCGAGGCCAGGCGCCGCGCGGTCTACGCGTTTTAAGCCATGACCTCCGCAACCCAACCTATCAAGATCGCCATCCTCGCCATGGGGGGTGAAGGCGGTGGCGTGCTGGCCGACTGGATCGTCGACATGGGCGAAGCCAACGGCTACGTGGCCCAGACCACCTCGGTGCCTGGCGTGGCGCAGCGCACAGGCGCCACCATTTATTACGTCGAGCTGTATTCGCAAGCACAGGCCCGTGCCGACAACGCCCGGCCAGTGCTGGCGCTGATGCCCTTGCCCGGCGATGTGGACGTGGTGCTGGCCTCCGAGCTCATGGAGGCAGGCCGCGCTGTCCAGCGCGGCCTGGTCACGCGCGAGCGCACCACCTTGATCGCGTCGACGCACCGGGTGTTTTCGATTGCTGAAAAAAGCGCGCTGGGTGACGGCCGCGTCGACAGCCAGGAACTGCTGGCGCATGCCCACCAGGCGGCTCGGCGCTTTATCCGTTTTGACATGGAGCAGGCCGCGCAGGCCTCGGGCAGCGTCATCAGCGCCGTGCTGTTTGGCGCCCTCGCTGGCGCTGGCGTGCTGCCCTTCACGCGGGCCCAGTTTGAAGCCACGATCGAGCGTGGGGGTGTTGGCATCAAGCCCAGCCTGAAGGCGTTTTCTGAGGCCTTTGAGCGCGCCAGCGGCACCGCTGCGGCGCTGCCCGTGGTGGCCAATGCGGCAGCCACAGCGCCCGTGGCACAGCCCAGCCACCCCCGTGTACGCGCCCTGGTGAGTCGGGTGCAAAGCGAGTTTGCGGCGCACGCGCAGGCCTACTTGCTCGAAGGCGTCAGGCGCTTGATCGACTACCAGGACCTGGACTACGCCGACCTTTACCTTCAGCGTATGAGCAGCATGGCCACGTCGCTGGCGGGATCGGCTGCGGTTGGCGACGAGTTGTTGCGCGAGACGGCGCGCCACCTGGCGCTATGGATGTCCTACGAAGACACGGCCCGTGTGGCGGCACTCAAAACCCGTGCCACGCGCTTTGAGCGTGTGCGTGGCGAGGCCCGTGTGCAAGACGGGCAACTGCTGGCGATCAACGAATACATGCATCCGCGCCTGCAGGAAATTTGCGAAACCTTGCCGGCTGGCATCGGGCGCTGGTTGATGAACTCGGGACTGCCGCGTCGCCTGGTCGAGCGATTGACCCGCCAAGGCAGGGTGATCCAGACCAGTTCGCTGCGCGGCTACCTGTTGTTGCGCAGCGTGGCGGCCATGCGGCGCTTTCGCCGATCGACCCTGCGCTACGCCGAAGAAAACCGCCGTATCGAGTCCTGGCTGCAGCGCGTGGCCGTCACCGCGGAACGCAGCCCCGCCCTGGCGCTCGAGTTGGTTTTTTGCCAGCGGCTGGTCAAAGGCTACAGCGACACCCACGAGCGCGGCGTGCGCAACTACGACAGCGTGATGGCCGCCTTCGAACGCGCTGGCGAGCGCCTGTCAGCCGGGGTGCTGCGCGAATTGCGCGAGGCCGCGCTGGCCGACGAAGCCGGCAGTCAGTTGCAAGCCACGCTGATTCGCCACGCCCTGGCCTGAGGTTACAGTCATGAGCTTGTCACCTTCGCCCCTTCAGTTGCGCGTCGTCCAAGCGTGCACCCTCAACCCCCTCATCAGGATGCTGCGCTTGCGCGCTGACGACGGCAGCGACTTGCCTGCCTATGCAGCTGGCGCGCATGTGCGCGTGCGGGTCGATCTGCCCGACGGCGTGCAGGACTGGCGCCATTACTCGCTGGTCAACCTGGTGGCGCAGCCAGGTGCCACCGACGCACCCACCGAGTACCTGATCGCCGTGCGCAAGGAGGCCGATGGCCGGGGCGGCTCGGTCTTCATGCACGACAGCGTTGCCGAAGGCCAGCTACTGAACGTCGAGCCGCCGCACAACGATTTTCCGCTGCACGGCGGCGCTGGCAGGGCGGTGCTGCTGGCCGGTGGCATTGGCGTGACGCCGTTGGTCAGCATGGCCGCACAGCGCCGCGCCCTGGGCCTGCCCGTGCGTTTGCATTACGCTGGTCGCAGCCGTGACACCATGGCCTTTTTGCCGGAACTGCAGGCCCTGCTGGGTGAGGCATTGCAGGTTCACGCCGACGCCGAGCACGGGGCGCCGCTGGACATCACGGCGGTTCTGGATGCCTGCCAGCCTTCAGACCAGTTGTATGTGTGCGGTCCCCAAGCGATGCTCGACGCGGTGCTCAGCCAGACGCGGCAGCTCGGCTGGGAGGCGGCCCGGGTGCATTTTGAACTCTTCGGCGCCCCGCTCGCCGAGGCGGGTGATCAGGCCTTCACGGTGGAGCTGGCGCAGTCCGGTCAGTGCTGGACGGTGGCTGCCGACCAGACAATTCTGGAGTGTCTGATTGCGCACGGCTGCGACCCCTTGTTTGACTGCAAACGCGGTGAGTGCGGCGTGTGCAGCACGGTCGTGATCGAAGGCGAGGTCGAGCACCGGGACTACTTTTTGTCAGCCGCTGAAAAAGCCCAGGGCCATGTGATGCAGATCTGTATTTCTCGCGCCAAGGGTGCACGCCTGGTGCTTGATCTCTAACGGCCTCCAAAGACCTCCAAAGACCTGTGAAGGACCTCGCAAGCAAATGACCTCTTACCTGGGCAATCCCGATGCAGTGCGTGCGCTGGTTCAGCCGGACCGGGTACACCGCGACCTCTACATCAGTGACGAGATCTTCCAGCTTGAGCAGCAGCACTTTTTTGCCAACACCTGGAATTACGTGGGTCACGACAGCCAGATTCCCAAGCCGGGTGACTGGCTGACCCAAGAGATCGGCGGTCGTCCCCTGATCGTGGTGCGCCACACCGACGGCTCAGTGCGTGTGATGATGAACCGCTGCGCTCATAAAGGCTCACGCCTGGTCAGCGCGCCCTGCGGCAACACCGGCAAGTTCTTTCGCTGCCCCTACCACGCCTGGACCTTTAGGACCGATGGTTCGCTGCTGGCGATCCCCCTGAAAAACGGCTATGAAAACACGCGTCTGCACGAGTGCGAGTCGGCCAAGGGCCTGACGGGCGTGCCGCACGTGCGCAGCTACCGCGGCTTTATTTTCGTGAAGATCAACGACGCGGGTCCGGACTTCGAGGCGTACTTCGGTGACTCGCTCAGCTCGATCGACAACATGGCCGACCGCTCGCCCGAGGGCGAGCTGGAAATTGCCGGCGGCTGCCTGCGCTTCATGCACCAGTGCAACTGGAAGATGTTCGTTGAAAACCTCAACGACACCATGCACCCGATGGTGGCCCACGAGTCGTCGGCCGGCACCGCCAAAGCCATGTGGGCCGACAAGCCCGCTGATATGGCCAAGCCCATGGCCATCGAACAGTTTGTGCCCTTCATGTCCGACTACAAGTTCTTTGACGACATGGGCATTCGCACCTACGACAACGGCCACAGCTTCACCGGTGTGAACTTCAGCATTCACAGCAAGTACAAAGGCATTCCCGCCTACGACGAGGCGATGCAGGCGCGTTACGGCGTCGGGCGCACCGCGCAGATTCTGGGCATGGCCCGGCACAACACCGTCTACTACCCCAACCTCACCATCAAGGGTGCGATTCAGGCTATCCGCGTGGTCAAGCCGATTGCGGTAGACCGTACGCTGGTCGAGAGCTGGACCTTTCGGCTCAAGGGCGCGCCACCCGAGTTGCTGCAGCGCACGGCCATGTACAACCGTCTCATCAACTCGCCGTTTTCGGTGGTCGGTCACGACGACCTGCAGGCCTACCGCGGCATTCAGGCGGGCCTGCATGCCAGTGGCAACGAATGGGTCAGCCTGCACCGCAATTTCGACGAAGCTGAAACCCGTGGCGGCGAGATCACCACCGGCGGCACCAACGAACTGCCCATGCGCAACCAATACCGCAGTTGGGCGCGCTACATGACGGAGACCATGCGATGACAGGCCAGGCACCAGTTTCACGGCAGGATCTGATTGACTTCGTGGTCAACGAGGCGCGCCTGCTCGACGCCAAGCGTTTCGAGGCATGGAATGCGTTGTTCACCGATGACGCCTACTACTGGGTGCCGCTGATTCCCGACCAGGAAGACGCACTCAACCACACCTCGCACATGTACGAGGACAAACTGCTGCGCGAGTTGCGCATTGAGCGGTTGAAAAGCCCGCGCGCCTTTTCTCAGCAGCCGCCCAGCCGCTGTCACCATCTGCTGCAAACGCCGACCGTGGAGGCGTTTGACGCGGCCGGCAACCGCTTTGTGGTGCGCACCGAATTTCACTACACCGAATCGCAAGGCGACGAGCTGCAGTTTTACGTGGGCACCATCATCTACCACTTGAGCCTGGTCGACGGGGCCTTGCGCATGACGCTCAAGCGGGTGAATTTGCTCAACTGCGACGCCGCGCTGCCGGCCGTGCAGCTCTTTATCTAAGCCGCTCAGCCCCATGCAAGCCACTGTTTACGCTCTTTTTTCCGCTACTGCGGCGCGCACGCCCGACGCGGACTTCCTCTACACCGAATCGGTCACGGCCGCGGCCTATGGCATTGAGCCTGGCGCTATCCGCTGGGGCGAGGCGGCCGCGCACGTCGAACGGCTGCGCCAGGCGTATGCCCTGGCCGGCTATGGTCACGGCCACCGGGTCGGGCTGCTGCTGGAGAACCGGCCGGTGTTTTTATTTCATTGGTTTGCACTCAATGCCCTCGGTGTGAGCGTGGTGCCCATCAATGCCGACATGCGCCGGGCCGAGCTGGTGTACCTGATCGCGCACAGCGAGATCAGCCTGGCGGTGACTCTGCCTTCGCGCGCCATGGACTTGCTGGCCGCCGCGACCGAGGCCGGGCGGGCTCTGCAGACGCTGTTGCCGGATGCCAGCGGGCCGTTTGCGCCCGCCCTGACCGCGGCGCCCCTGGCCGGCGCGGCCATCGGGGTGGACACCGAATGTGGTTTGCTCTACACCTCGGGCACCACCGGGCGTCCCAAGGGCTGCATCCTGAGCAATGCCTATTTCCTGCGTGCCGGCCAGTGGTATGCCGAGCTCGATGGCGTCTGCAGTGTGCGGCCGGACCAGGAGCGCGTCATCACGCCGCTGCCCTTGCATCACATGAACGCGATGGCCTTTTCGACCATGGTGGTGCTGGTGGCCGGCGGTTGCCTGGTGCAGCTTGACCGGTTTCATCCGACGCGCTGGCTGCAAAGCGCCCGAGAGAGTCGCGCCACCGTGGCCCACTATCTGGGCGTGATGCCGGCCATGCTGCTGTCGGCGCCTGCCTCGGCGGCCGACCGCCAGCACAACATCCGCTGGGGTTTTGGCGCCGGCGTGGATCGCCGCAACCACGCGCCCTTCGAGACTCGCTTTGGCTTTGCGCTGGTCGAGGCCTGGGCCATGACCGAAACCGGCGCTGGCGCCTGCGTGATGGCCAGCCGGGAGCCGCGTCTGATTGGCAACAGCTGTTTTGGCCGTCAGGAAGATTTCGTCGAGATTCGCCTGGTCGATGACGCAGGGCAAGATGTGCCGGCCGACGCACCTGGCGAGCTGCTGGTGCGCTCCAGCGGCGACGATCCGCGTCGCTACTTTTTCTCGGGCTACTTCAAGGACGAAGAAGCCACGCGCCAGGCCTGGGCCGACGGCTGGTTTCACACCGGAGACCTGGTGCGACGCGATGCCCAGGGCAATTTCTTTTTCATAGACCGAAAGAAAAACGTGATCCGCCGCAGTGGTGAAAACATCTCGGCGGTCGAGGTTGAAAGCGTTTTGAACCAGCACCCGGCGGTGCAGGCCTCGGCGGTCGCCGCCACGCCCGATGCGGTGCGCGGCGACGAGGTACTGGCCTGCATCGTCTTGCGCGGCGATGCAGACGTTTCGTCGCCGCCCACTCTGGCCGCCAGCATCGTGGCCCATGCGCTCGAGCAGCTGGCCTACTACAAGGCGCCTGGTTATGTCGCGTTTGTACAGGCGCTGCCGGTGACGGCCTCGCAAAAAATCCAGCGTGGTCAGCTGCGCGAGCTGGCCTTGGCCCTGCCAGGACAAAGCCACTGCATTGACACGCGCTCACTCAAGAAGAGGCAGGGCTGAGATGCGCCGCCAGCGACTTTCCTACGAAGGTGTGGCCGTGGCCGTGCCGGTGACCGTGCCCTACCAGCGTTATTCAACCCGCACCGCGCACTGGTTCGTCGGCCACGCCATCGACGCCCTGGTCAAGGCCAGCGGAGTGCCTAAAGCGCAGATCGACGGCCTCTGCCTGAGCAGCTTTTCGCTGGCACCCGACACCGCTGTCGGCGTGACCCAGCACTTAGGCTTGTCGCCGCGCTGGCTCGACCACATGCCTACCGGCGGCGCTTCGGGGGTGATGTGCCTGCGTCGGGCCGCTCGCGCGGTGCAGGCCGGCGACGCGGAGGTGGTCGCCTGCGTGGCGGCCGACACCAACCATGTCGACTCCTTTCGCCAGACGCTAGGCAGCTTCAGCAACTTTGCGCGCGACGCCACCTACCCCTACGGCTCGGGCGGCCCGAACTCGATCTTTGCCTTTATCACCGCCAACTACATGCGCACCTTTGGCGCTACCCGTGAGGACTTCGGTCGCATCGCCGTGGACCAGCGCAGCAACGCGCTGAAAAATCCGAACGCCATGTTCAAAAAGCCCTTGAGCCTGGACGAGTACATGGCCGCCCGGCCGATCTCCGACCCGATCCATCTGTTCGACTGCGTCATGCCGTGCGCCGGTGCCGAGGCGTTTTTGGTGATGAGCCAGGAGCGGGCACGCGACCTGGGCTTGCCGCACGCCGTGATTCGCGGCGCGATCGAGCGCCACAATGCCTTTTCGAGCGACCCGGTGATGACCCGGGGCGGCTGGCTGGCCGACCGTGACGACCTTTACGCGCAGGCCGATGTGAAGCCGGCCGACATTGATTTTGTGCAGACCTACGACGACTACCCGGTCATCGTCATGATGCAGTTTGAAGACCTCGGTTTTTGTCAGAAGGGCGAGGGCTCTGCCTTTGTGCAATCGCACACCATGACCCACGACGGCAGCTTTCCCAACAACACCAGCGGTGGTCAGCTGTCGGCCGGCCAGGCCGGGGCAGCGGGTGGCTTTCTGGGCATGACCGAGGCGCTGCGCCAACTCACCGACAGCGCCGGCGCGCGCAGCGTGCCCGACGCGCAGCTCGGTCTGGTGGCCGGCTTTGGCATGGTGACTTATGACCGCTGCCTGTGCACAGGCGCAGTGATTCTGGGAAGACCCGTATGACCATGCCCCTGATGCGCCCCAAGCGCAAAAACCCGGTACTGCGCACGCGCCAGATGAACCTGCCGCCCGGCGCTCGCGGCCGAGTCGCTTTGGGCTTGACCGCCGCCGCTGCCGAGGGCCGCTTTGAACTGCAGACCTGCGCTGACTGCGCCTGCGTGCAGTACCCGCCGCGCGAGGTCTGCCATCAGTGTCTCTCGCCGTGTCTGCGTTGGCGCGAGCAGTCCGGCGAGGGCATGCTGCTGGGCAGCACCACGCTGCACCACAGCAACGATTTGTTTTTCCGCGAGCGTCTGCCCTGGCGACTCGGGCTGGTGCATCTGGATGCTGGCCCGACCGTGATGACCCATCTGCACGGCGATGTGGGCGAGGCGCCCGAGCGCGTGCGCGTCGGGGCCCGTATCGACCGTGCCGGTCAGGCGGTATTGATTGCTTATCCGAAAGAGGGAGATGCCCATATGGCTGACGACAAAATGCTTCGCGAGATGACCAGCGACCCCAAGTTCCGCAAGGTGCTGGTCACCGACGGCAAGACCGAGCTGGGGCAGGCCATCGTGCGCGCGCTGGTCAAGGCCGGCGCTGACATTGTGTGGGTGGGTCATGCCGAACCCTGGAAAAAGCTCGGTGGCCTGGAGGACATCAGCGCGCTGGCCCAAGTCACGCTGGTGCCGCTGGACCTGACCAATGGCCGCAGCGTCACCGAGCTGGCCGGCGAGATTGGCGGCAAGGTCGACATCGTCATCAACAACGCCGAGGTGCATCGCAACTTTGGCATTGGCGCACGCCGCGGCACCGACGCCGCCAAGGCCGAGATGGACATCAACTACTTTGGCTTGCTGCGGCTGGCGCAGGAGTTCGGTCCGGCGCTGATGGGCCGCTCCGCTGATGGCGTCACGGGTGCGACGGCGTGGGTCAACTTGTTGTCGATTTACGCGCTGAGCAACTTTCCGCCGCATGGCACCTTCAGTGCGTCCAAGGCCGCAGCCCATTCGCTGGCGCAGTGCCTGCGCGCTGAAATGCGTCCTGCCGGCATCCGCGTGATCAACCTGTTTCCGGGCCCCATTGACGACGACTGGAACCAGCAGATGCCACCCCCCAAGCTGGCCCCGGCGACCCTGGCCAGCGCCATCGTTAAGGCCTTGCGCGATGGGGTCGAGGACGTCTACCCTGGCGACGTGGCCCAGGAGTGGCTCGAGCGCTGGCGTGACAATCCCAAAGTGCTCGAGCGCGAGCTCGCCGCTGGTGGCAGCTAAGACCAGGAGATCGACATGACAACTTCTTCGACCCCACTGCCGACGGCGCAAATTCTTGGCGCCTTGGCGGGCGCGCTGGCCACCGGCCGCATTCGCGTGATCGACCTGACGCAGACCTTGACGCCCGAGTTTCCGCAAATCGCCTTGCCGCCCGAGATGGGGCAATGCTGGCCGTTTCGCATTGAGGAGGTCTCGCGCTACGACGAGCGCGGCCCTGGCTGGTACTGGAATAATTTTTCCTGCGGCGAGCACACTGGCACCCACTTTGACGCGCCTATCCACTGGATCTCCGGCCGCGATCTGCCCAACAATTCGGTCGACACCATCCCGCCGCAGCACTTCGTCGCGCCGGCCTGCGTCATCGACTGCACGGCCGAGGTGGCGGGCAATGATGACTACCTGCTCAGCGTGGCAGACATCGAGCGCTACGAAGCCACGCACGGCCGCATCCCCAAGGGTGCCTGGGTGCTGATGCGCACCGACTGGTCCAAGCGGGAAGACCCCGAGGCCTACCAAAACTTTGATGAGACCGGCCAGCACACGCCCGGCCCGAGCACGCAGGCCGTGCGCTTTCTGGTCGAGCAGCGCGATGTGCTGGGCTTTGGCTCCGAGGCCATTGGCACCGACGCCGGCCAGGGCTACCACCTGCGCCCACCTTATCCCTGTCATTACTACATGCATGGCGCCGGGCGTTACGGCCTGCAGTGCCTGACCAATCTGGACTTGCTGCCGCCCGCCGGTGCGGTGCTGATCTGCCCGCCGCTGAAGATCCAAAAAGGCAGCGGCAGCCCGCTGCGGGTGCTGGCTCTGGTGGGACAGGACACGTGAGCGCGGTGCCCAAAATCGCTGCGGTCACCGGCGGTAGCGCTGGCATTGGCCAGGCCATTTGCGAGGACCTGCTGGGCAAGGGCTACGAGGTGATTTCGCTGTCGCTGGGCAAGAGCCCGACTTCGCACCCGCGGTTGCACAGCCTCGAAGTCGACCTGACCGACCGCGCCGCCACGGCGCAGGCCGCGGCCGAACTGGTGCGCCGTTTTGAGGTCACCACCGTCGTCCATAACGCGGGGGTGATCCGCGCCGCGCTGCTGGCCGAGGTCAAGCTCGAGGAGCTTGACGAACTCGTTGCGCTGCACCTGGGCGCGGCGATCCAGCTGGTGCAGGCGGCCTTGCCGCAGATGCGGTCCGCACACTTTGGCCGCATCGTGATGTTGTCCTCGCGCGCCGCAGTGGGCGCGGTGACGCGCACCAGCTACTCAGCCACCAAAGCCGGCATGATCGGCATGCTGCGCACCTGGGCGCTGGAGCTCGCCCCCGATGGCATCACGGTCAATGCCGTCGCGCCCGGGCCGATTCGCACCGACATGTTCTACGACGTGATTCCCCAAGGCAGTGAGCGCGAGCGGGCGCTGGCGGCGGCTGTGCCGGTCAGGCGGCTGGGTGAGCCGGCCGATGTGGCGCGCGCGGTGAGCTTTCTGGCTGACCCCGCCAACAGCTACATCACCGGTCAGGTGCTCTATGTATGCGGTGGCTCCAGCGTGGGAAGCCTGATCCTTTGATTTCATTGTTCGTCGTCCCGTCAACTTCCATAGGAGGAATGTCATGAGAGTATCCAAGCTAACCCGTGCCCTTGCCAGTATCGCGCTGGGCCTGACCACGCTGGGCGCCGCGTCCACGTGGGCAGCCGACCTCAAGGTCGGCTTCATCACCTCCTTGTCGGGTCCGGTGTCCTCGCTGGGCATTCCCTACGAAAAAGGGATGAAAGCTGCGCTGGCTTACAAGTCAGAACTGGCCGGTCGAAAGATTCAGGTGGTGCAGCTCGATGACGCCTCCGATCCATCGACTGCTGCGCGCAATGCACGCAAGATGATCGAAGAAGACAAGGTCGACATCATCATCGGCACCGCCGGCTCGCCCGGTGCGCTGGCCATTGCTGCCGTGGCACGTGAAACCAAAACGCCGCTGATCTCGATCGCCAACGCCAACCTCAATGGTGAAGAGGGCGCCTGGATGGTGACCCTGCCGCAGCCCGCACCGCTGATGGTGACGGCCGTGGTCGAGCGCATGAAAAAGTCCGGCGTCAAGACCGTCGGCTTTATCGGTTTTTCCGACGCCTGGGGTGATCTGGTGTACGACGCGCTGCTCAAGGCCGCGCCGGATGCCGGCATCAAGGTGGTGTCCAACGAGCGTTACGCACGCGCCGATTCCTCGGTGACCGGACAAGTCCTGAAGATCGTCGCTCAGCGTCCCGATGCCGTCATCACCGGCACCTCGGGCACGCCCGGCGCCCTGCCGTATCTGGCGCTGGCAGAGCGCGGCTACAAAGGACTGATTTACGGCACCCATGCGCTGATCAACCCTGATTTTGTGCGCGTCGGTGGCGCCTCGGTGGAGGGCCTGCTGGCGCCTACCGGTCCGGTGGTGGTGGCCGAACAGTTGCCCGACAGCAACCCCATGCGCAAGGCAGCGATGGATTACCGTGCGGCCTACCAAAAGGCCAACGGCGCGGTGCCGACCGACGCCTTTTCGGCTTACACCTTTGACGCCTGGCTGCTGCTGCTGGACGCGGCCTCGCGCACCAAGGGCGAGCCGGGCACGCCGCAGTACCGCGTGGCCTTGCGTGACGCCGTGGTCAACACCAAGGAGCTGGTGGGAACGCACAGCGTCTACAACTTCAAGCCTGACAACCGCTATGGCTCGGATGATCGCTCGCGCGTCATTGTCAAGCTCGAGAAAGGCCAGTGGAAACTGGTGCCCTGAACGCGACCGGCCAGCGCAGTCGCGCTGCAATTTTTGATAGATGGTATTGATTGATAACAACCAGGAGAACAGACATGAAAACGATGATTCAAAACCTAAAGGGCGCCGCCTTGACGCTGGCGCTGGGCGCCGGGCTGAGCGGCGCGGCACTGGCAGCTGACCTCAAGGTCGGTCTGAGTGTGTCGCTGTCGGGCCCCAACTCGTCGCTGGGCGTTCCTTACGTCAAGGGCATGCAGGCCGCAGCCGCCTACAAGTCCGAGGTCAACGGCCGCAAGATTCAATTCATCGTGCTCGATGACGGCTCGGATCCGACCACGGCCGGACGCAATGCGCGCAAGCTGGTGGAAGAAGAAAAAGTCGATGTCCTCATGGGTACCTCGGGCGTGCCTGCGGCCATTGCCATGGCGCAGGTCGCCCGCGACGCCAAGGTGCCGATGATCGGCCTGACGCCCATTCAGATCGAGGCTGCTGACAACCCTTGGGTGTTTACCGTCGCGCAATCGACGCAGCTGATGATTGATGCTGTGGTCGAGCGCATGAAAAAAGACGGCGTCAAGTCGGTGGGCTACATCGGCTTTTCAGACGCCTGGGGCGACCTGGTCTACAACGCCCTGATGAAGGCCGCACCAGGCGCCGGCATCAAGGTGCTGGGCAACGAGCGCTACGCGCGTGCCGACTCATCGGTCACCGGCCAGGTGCTCAAGCTGGTCGCGATGCGGCCCGACGCGGTCATGACCGGCGGTGCCGGCACGCCCGGTGCGCTGCCCTTCTTGGCCCTGACCGAGCGCGGTTTCAAGGGTGGTGTGTACGGCCAGCACGGTCTGATCAATGCCGACTTTGTGCGTGTGGTGGGTGGGGCGGGTCAGGGCGCGCTGATGCCGACCGGCCCGGTGATCGTGGCCGAGCAATTGCCGGCAGACCATCCGACCAAAAAAGTCTCGATGGACTTTCGCGCCGCCTTCCAGAAGCTGCACAACGCGCCGACCAGCGATGCCTTCTCAGCGTATTCTTTCGACGGCTGGCTGGTCTTTCTTGATGCTGCTGCCCGTGCCAAGGGCGAGCCTGGGACGGCCGAGTTCCGGGTCGCGCTGCGCGACGCGATTGCCAGCACCAAGGAGCTGGTGGGCACCCATGGCGTCTACAACTTCAAGCCTGGCAATATCTACGGCACCGATGAGCGCGCGCGCGTGATCGTCAGGCTCGACAAGGGCCAGTGGAAGCTGGCTCAGTAAAGCCGGCCCGGCCTGGAGCCCGATGTGTCCATGACAAATTACCGCGACCGCCCCGACGCGATTGCGGCCCTCGTTCAGGACGACCGCGTGCACCGCGATGTCTACCTCAGCGAGGAGCTCTTTGCGCTGGAGCAAGAGCGCTTTTTTGCCACCACTTGGCTCTTTGCTGGCCACGCCAGCCAGGTGCCCCAGGCGGGTGACTACTGGTCGCTCGAGCTGGCGGGCCGGCCCGTCATGATGGTGCGCCAGACCGATGGGTCTGTGCGCATGTTCTACAACCGCTGCGCGCACAAGGGCGCGCAGCTGGTGAGTGAGGAAAGCGGCAACACCGGCAAATTTTTTCGCTGCCCCTACCACGCCTGGAGCTACAAGCTTGACGGCAAGACGCTGGCGATTCCCTTCAAGAGCGGCTACGAAGGCACGCGCCTGAGCGAATGCGAGTCCGGTCAGGGCCTGACGCCCTTGCCACAGGTGGTCAATTACCGCGACTTTATTTTTGTACGTCTGAGCAAGGAAGGACCGGCCTTTGCCGACTACTTTGGTGAGGTGCTGCAGTCCATCGACAACCTGGCCGACCGCTCGCCCGAAGGGCGCCTGAGCGTGGGCGGCGGCGTGCTGCGCAACATCATCCAGTGCAACTGGAAGATGTACCTGGAGAACATCAACGACGCGGTGCACCCCATGTCCACGCACGAGTCGGCCACGCAGGCCGCCGCGGCGCTGTGGCACGGCCATGGTGCCGACGAGCCCAAGCCGATGGCGATGGAGCAGATCCTGCCCTTTGGTTCGGGCTATGAGTTTTTTGACAAGATGGGCGGGCGCGTGTTTGCCAATGGCCACAGCCTGCTGGGGGTGAACTTCAGCATTCACTCGGGCTACGCCCAGTTGCCCGACTATGAGGCAGCCCTGCAGGCCGCACATGGCGCCGAGCGGGCCCATGAGATATTGCAGCGTTCGCCTCAAAACTGCGTCCTGTTTCCTAGCCTGGCCGTGAAGGGCTCGCCCCAGGTGATGCGGGTGATTCGCCCACTGTCAGCCAACCGCACCCTGATCGAGGCCTGGAGCTTTCGGGTGGCCGGCGCGCCCGAGCTCATGTTTGAGCGGGCGATGAGCTACAACCGCCTGGTGTTCTCGCCCATGTCGGTGGTCGCCCACGACGATGTGCGCATTTTCGAGAGCCTGCAAAAAGGCTTGCACGCCGACGGCAACGAATGGGTCAGCCTGCACCGCGGTTTTGACGCCGCCGAATACAGCGCGACCACCCTCACCACCAACGGCACCAATGAATTGCTGATGCGCAACCAGTTTCGCGCCTGGGCCAAGTTCATGGCGCCACAACCACCGGCGAGTTCATCGTGATGCAAGACCCGGCTGATTTTGTAGTCGCCGAAGCGGCTCTCCTCGATGCAGGCCGCTTTGACGACTGGCTGGCACTGTTTGCCGAGGGCGGTCACTACTGGGTGCCGCTGCTCGGCGCCGCGCAGTCCGACCCGCACTCGCACAACTCGATTGCCTACGAGGACCGCCTTCTGCTGCAGTTGCGGGTGGAGCGGCTGAAGAATCCGCGTGCGCACTCGCTGCATCCGCGTGTGCGCTGCCAGCATGTGCTGCAGCGCTCCAGCCTGCAGGCGCCCGACCAAGCGTATGAATCAGCGCATGAACCAGCGCGGGCCGAAGGCGAGGTGCGCTTGCGAACGCCCTTTATTTATGTCGAGGCGCAGGGTGAGGAACAGATCCTGCTTGCAGGTGTCTGCAGCCACCGCCTGATGCCGGCGCCGGGCGGCTGGCTGATTTTGCAAAAACGTGTGGATCTTCTCAATGCAGGGCAGCCGCTGCCGGCCATTCAGTTGTTCATTTAAGTGACAGGTCAGACGGCATGGAGACAGACATGAAGATGATGCGAAGGATTATTCAATGACATGGGATGTAGCACTCATTTTGGGCATTGATGGCCTGGCCAATGGCGCCGTGTACCTGCTCGCCGGCCTCGGCTTGGTGCTGATTTTTTCAGTCACGCGGGTGGTCTTTGTGCCCTTTGGCGACATTGCCGCTTTCGCCGCGCTGACGCTGGCGGCCTTTGAAACCGGCCGTGTTCCGCCCACCATTGGCATGGTCATGGTGCTGGCCGCGCTGGCGGCCACCACCGAGGTGGCCAGTCTGGTGCGCCGGGGCGAACGCCGGCAGATTCCCAAGGCGCTGCTGACCTGGGGCGTGCTGCCCTTGCTGCCCTGTGCGCTGGCCTGGCTGGCGAGCAGCCCCGGCGTGCCGGCGGTCGCGCATATTGCCATGACTGTGCTGCTGGTGGTACCCATGGCGCCGTTACTGGGCCGGGTAGTTTTTCAGCCGATTGCGGACGCGTCGGTGCTCGTGCTGTTGATCGTCTCGCTGGCCTTGCACTTCTTGCTCTCCGGTCTGGGGCTGCTGTTTTTTGGCCCCGAGGGTTCGCGCACGCAGCCCCTGGCGGGTGGCTCGATTCAGCTGGGCGATGGCTTTGCGGTGAGCGGGCAGGTGATCCTGATGGTGGCTGCAGCCCTGGTGCTGAGCGGCCTGTTCTTCCTGGTGTTTGAGCGCACCACCATGGGCAAGGCTTTGCGCGCCACGGCGGTCAATCGGGTGGGCGCCCGCCTGGTGGGCATCCGTCCGGCACGCACGGCGCTGATGGCCTACGGCTGCGCGTCCTTGCTGGCCGGCCTGATCGGCGTGCTGATCGCGCCAGTGACCACCATGTATTACGACTCGGGCTTCATCATCGGCCTGAAGGCTTTTGTGGCCGCCATCATTGGTGGTCTGGTGAGCTACCCGATGACGGCAGTGGGCGCTTTGTCGGTCGGCGTGGTGGAGAGCTTTGCGTCCTTCTGGAGCGGCGCGCTCAAGGACGTGATCGTCTTCAGCCTCCTGATTCCGGTGTTGATGCTGCGCTCGTTCATGGCCCGCCATATCGAAGAGGAAGAAGAGGAGATCGACCAATGAGACATTTGCTTGCGCGTCCCGGTCTGCTGGTCGCCATTTTCGCGGCGTTGGTGGCGGCCGTCCCCGTCTTCTTTAGCAACTTTGCCGTCTCCCTGATGAACGACGTCGGCATCGCATCGCTGGTGGCATTGGGCCTGGTCCTGCTCACCGGTATTGGTGGGGCCACCTCATTTGGTCAGGCCGCCTTTGTCGGCATTGCGGCCTACGCCAGCGCCTGGCTGAGCACCAGTCAGGGCTTATCGCCCTGGCTGGGCCTGCTCTTTGCGCTGACACTCACCGGCATCTCGGCACTGGCCATCGGCTTGCTGACCCTGAGGCTGGGCGGGCACTTTCTGCCATTGAGCACGATTGCCTGGGGCTTGTCGATTGCCATGCTCTTTGGCAATGTCGATGCGCTGGGCCGGCACACCGGCTTGTCCAACATACCGGCGCTGACGATCGCTGGCTGGTCGCTGGCCGACCCGCGGGCGATTTTCTACCTCATCTGGCTTCTGGTCGCGCTGGCGTTCTGGTTCGCCTACAACTTGCTCAATTCACGCCCGGGGCGCGCCATTCGCAGCTTGCGTGGCGGCGCCATCTTGCTGGCCAGTGTGGGCGCCGACGCCTATCGCGTACGGCTCACGCTGTTCCTGACGGCCGCGCTGATGGCCGGCCTGGCGGGCTGGTTGTACGCGCACATGAACCGCTTCGTCAGTCCCTCGCCGTTTGATGTGCGCGCCAGCATCGAGTATTTGCTGATGGCCGTGGTCGGGGGGCTGGGTCACATTGCCGGGGCCCTGGTGGGCGCCGCCCTGGTGCTGGTGATGAAGAACGGTTTGCAGGACGTGCTGCCGCTTCTGACCCAGCGCGCCGGTCAGCTCGAGGCGGTGACATTCGCCGTCCTCTTTATCTTGATCCTGCACTTCGCGCGCAGCGGCTTGATGGGTTTTGTCCGGCGTCTGGCGCGCCGGCGTCCCGCTACCGCACCCCCGCGGCCCGACCTGGCGGCGGCCCTGCCGCTGGCGCATCGTGCTTTGCCTGAGCGCGGCACGTCCATCCTGAGCGTCAAGGCTGCCGTCAAGCGCTTTGGTGGCCTGGTGGCCGTCAACGATGTGAGCTTTGATGTCAGGGCCGGCGAGATTGTGGGCCTGATCGGCCCCAACGGTGCCGGCAAGTCGACCATGTTCAATCTGTTGACCTGCACCGCACCCATGACGGCCGGGCAGGTGAATTTTCTGGGTCACGACATCAGCGGCATGAGCCAGCGCGAGGTGGCCAGGCTGGGCCTGGCGCGGACGTTTCAGCACGTCAAGCTGCGCCCGCACATGAGCCTGCTGGACAACGTGGCCTTAGGCGCATATGCCCGCACCAGCGCCGGCGTGATCCGGGCCGGTTTGCGGCTGGACCGTCAGCAAGAGCGCCAGGTGTTGCGCGAGGCGCAGACACAGCTCGAGCGCATTGGCTTGGGCGAGCGCAGCCATGAAGAGGCGGGCAGCCTGCCGCTGGGCACCCAGCGCATGCTTGAAATTGCCCGTGCGCTGGCCGCCGACCCCGTGCTGCTGGTGCTCGACGAGCCTGCGGCAGGCTTGCGGCGCAAGGAAAAAATGGCCCTCGGCGAGCTGCTTCGAAAATTACGTGACGAGGGCGTGACCATCCTCATCGTCGAGCACGATATGGAGTTCGTGATGACGCTGGTGGACCGTCTGGTGGTGATGAATTTTGGCTCCAAGCTGCTCGAGGGTGTGCCGTCTGCGGTGCGCGCCGACGAGCGCGTGCAGGCCGCCTACCTGGGGAGCGTTGTATGAGCGCCATGCTTGAAATCGGTGACCTGCATGTGTCTTATGGACAGGTCGAGGCCGTGCGCGGCGTGAGCCTGAGTCTGCAGCCGGGCCAGATTATTTCGGTGATCGGCCCCAATGGCGCCGGCAAGACCACCTTGCTGGCTGCCGCCATGGGGCTGTTGCCGTCCAAAGGGCTGCTGCGCTTTGAAGGCCAAGACTTGCATGGCCTGGATGTCGAAGCCCGCGTCGAGCGCGGCCTGTGTCTGGTGCCCGAAAAGCGCGAGCTCTTTGGCGACCTGAGTGTGCTCGACAACCTGCAGCTGGGGGCCTATGCCACCAAGCTGCGCGGCGAGGCCTTGCGCCGGCGCCTGCACTCGGTCTACGACCGCTTTCCGCGGTTGGGGGAGCGTCGCAGCCAGCGCGCCAGCACGCTGTCGGGCGGTGAGCGTCAGATGCTGGCGGTAGGCCGCGCCCTGATGTCCTCGCCGCGCCTGCTGATGCTCGATGAGCCCAGCCTCGGTCTGGCGCCGCTGATCGTGCGCGACATCCTGACCATCGTGCGCCAGTTGCGCGACGAAGGCGTGTCGATCCTGCTGGTAGAGCAAAACGCGCGCGCGGCCCTCGAGACTTCGGACCACGGCTATGTCTTGGAGACGGGTGAGATTGCCTTGTCCGGCGCTTCCCGTGATCTGGCCGGCGATGCCCGCGTGCAAGCGACTTACCTGGGGGGTGGCGCGCGCGATGAAGACTGAGGCCCTGAGCGGGCCGCTCTTGCCGGCGCAGCGCACGCTGCCGGCGATGCTGCAGCGGCAGGCGCAGTTGTTTGCCGGGCGTTCGCTGTTGCGTCTGGGCGCGCAGCACTGGTCGCATGAGGATGCGCTGCGCGTGGCGGCCAGCCGGGCCTCGGCGCTGGCAGCCGCCGGGGTTCAGCGCGGGGACCGCGTGGCGCTGATGAGCACCAACCGCGCCGAGTTTCTGGAAGTCTTTTTGGGCTGTGGCTGGCTAGGCGCGGTGGCGGTGCCGATCAACACGGCGGCCATGGGGCCGCAGATCGACTATTTTTTAGCCGATAGCCAGGCCCGCCTGCTGGTGATCGAGGCCGCCCTGCTCGAGCGCCTTTCGCCCGAGCGGCTGGCGCGTCTTCCCTTGCAGCAGGTCTGGGTCCTGGAGGACCTGGCGCAGGCCGGCACGCAAGGGCCGCAGTCCTGCGGCCCGGACATTCACGTGCGGCCTTATTCCGCGGTGCTGGCGGCCTCGGCGTTCGCTGAGCCGCAGCCTGCCGCAGAGATCGGGCCGGGCGACCCGCTGGCAATTTTGTACACCTCGGGCACCACCGGGCCGGCCAAAGGGGTGGTCTGTCCGCATGCGCAGTATTACTGGTGGGGCGTGCACAGCGCCGACGTGCTGGGCATTGGTGCGGATGACGTGCTGTGCAGCACGCTGCCGCTGTTTCACATCAATGCGCTCAACACCTTTGCGCAGGCCATGCTGACCGGTGGCGAAGTGGTGTTTGAAACGCGCTTTTCGGCCTCCGGTTTCTGGCCGGCGATGCACGCCCATGGCGCGACCGTGGTCTACCTGCTCGGCGCCATGGTGCCTATCCTGCTGGCCCAGCCGGCGAGCGCGCAAGAACAGGGTCACCGTGTCCGCATCGGGTTAGGCCCGGGCGTGCCGGCGGCGGCGGGCCAGGCCTTCCTGGCGCGAACCGGGGTGCGGCTGCTCGAAGGCTACGGTTCTACCGAGACCAATTTTGTGCTGGCGACCACGCCGGACTCGCCGCATGCCGGCAGCATGGGCTGGCTGCGGCCAGGCTTTGAGGCACGTGTGGCTGATGAGGCCGATGTCGAACTCGGCGTGGGCCAGGCCGGTGAGTTGCTGCTGCGCGCGCATCAGCCTTACGCTTTTGCCAGCGGCTACTTCAATATGCCCGACAAGACGGTGCAGGCCTGGCGCAACCTGTGGTTTCACACCGGCGACCGGGTGCTGCGCGAAGCGGACGGCTCCTTTCGCTTCATCGACCGCATCAAGGATGCCATCCGGCGGCGCGGCGAGAACATCTCGTCGTTCGAGGTCGAGCAGGTGCTGCTCAGCCATCCTGCCGTGGCCGCCTGTGCGGTCTACCCGGTGCGTTCTGAGCTGGCCGAAGACGAGGTCATGGCGGCGTTGGTGGCGCGTGGGGACAAGCCGATTGATCCGGCCGAGTTGATGGCTTTTTGCAAGACGCGGCTGCCGTACTTTGCCATTCCGCGCTATGTCGACGTGCTGGCCGATCTGCCGCGCACCGAAAACGGCAAGGTGCAAAAGTACAAGCTGCGCGAGCAGGGGGTGGGCCGCCACACCTGGGACCGTGAGGCGACGCGCGCACCCTGAACGCTCGCCACTCAGAGCGATACGTCAGTTCGGTTTATTCATTCGTTTTGAAAGCAGATCATGAAAATTGCAATTTTGGGAGGCGGTCACGGTGCTTACGCGGCAGCGGCGGACCTGTCTGAAAACGGCCATGACGTGCGGCTGTGGCGGCGCGACGCACAGGCGCTGGTGCCGGTGCAGCAGACCGGCTCGATCACGCTCAAGGACGCCCAGGGCGTGCGCGACGTGCCGATTGCGCTGGCCACGCCCGACATCGCTGCGGCGCTGCGCGGCGCCGAGCTGATCCTGCTGCCCACACCGGCCACCGCGCAGCACGACATTGCTGCGGCCATGGCGCCGCACCTGGTCGATGGGCAGGTGGTGTTTCTGGCGCCTGGTACCTTTGGCAGCTACGTGCTGGCCCGTCAGGTTTGGGCGGCGGGCTGCCGCGCCGATGTGGCCTGGGCCGAAACCGGCACGCTGCCTTACCTGGCGCGCAAGCACGGCGAGCGCGAGGTGAACGTCACGGTCCGCGCCGTGCGCCTGCCGGTCGGGGTCTACCCCGAGTGCCAGGCTGCGCGGGCGCTGGCGGTGATCGCCCAGGCCTACCCTTGCGTGCACAGCTGTGGCGACGCGCTCTCGGGTGCGCTCATGAATGCCGGGCCTGTCATTCACCCGCCGCTGATGGTGATGAACGCCGCCCCCTTGCAGCACTTCGAGCGCTGGGATATTCATAACGAAGGCACGCAACGCGCTGTGCGTGACGTGACGGACCGGCTCGATCTGGAGCGCGTGGCGATTCGCACCGGCCTGGGTCACGCGGCCCCGCACTACCCGCTGGCAGACCATTACAACAACGACCAGTGGATGTATGGCGACGCGCATAAAAAGCTCGTCAAATCGGGCGACTGGCGCGAGACGATTGACCTCTACACCCACCGCTACATCACCGAGGACGTGGTGCTCGGTCTGGCGTTCATGGCGTCAGCGGCACGCTATGCCGGCGTGGATGCGCCCATTGCGCACGGCATTTTGGCCATCGTCGGCGGTTTTCTCGGGCGTGACCTGCGGCTGGGTTCGCGCACCTTCGAGTCGCTTGGCCTGGCCGGTCTGAGCGCGCCTGAACTCAAGCAAAGGCTGCACGATGGCGTCTGAGAACCTGCCTCGATTTGCCGCCGTGGGCGCGGGCCGCATGGGGCGCGGCATCGCGATTGCTTTTGCTTACGCTGGTCACCGCATCAGCCTGGTTGACCTGCGCGAGCGCAGCGACGCGGCCTGGCAGCAGCTGCAAGAGCAAGCGCAGGCCGAAATACAGGGGGCTCTGGAGGGCCTGTCGCAGCTCGGCGTGCTGGACGCTGCGCAGATACCCGCAATGGCCGCGCGCGTTGACCTCGTCAGGGCCGATGCGGCGCCGGCCGCGCTACGGGCTGCCGAGCTGGTGTTTGAAGGCGTGCCCGAAACGCTGGCCGCCAAGCGCGACGCGTTTGCGCACATCAACCGCCACTGCACCGACACGGCCATCATCACCTCGACCACCAGCAGTATTTTGGTGACCGATCTGGCGCCCCTGCTGCGTCTGCCCGAGCGGTTTTTGAACATGCACTGGCTCAACCCGGCCTACATCATTCCGGTGGTGGAGCTGAGCTACCACCCCGGCACGTCGGCCGACGTGCTGGCGCGCACCCGCGCCCTCATGGAAGGCATTGGCAAGTTGCCGGTGGTGTGCGGCCCGACGCCGGGCTACATCGTGCCGCGGCTGCAGGCGCTGGTCATGAACGAGGCGGCTCGCATGATCGAAGAGGGGGCGGCCACCGCCGAGGAAATTGACAAGGCCACGCGCTACGGCATGGGCCTGCGCTTTGCCGCCTTGGGTGTGGTCGAGTTCATCGACTTTGGTGGCAGCGACATCCTGCACCATGCCAGCCGCGAGATGTCGGCCTCGGTCAGTGCCGAGCGTTACGCCGCGCCGGCCATCGTCAACGAGATGGTGGCGCAAGGCCGGCTCGGCCTGAAAACCGGTAGCGGCTTTTACAACTATGAAGGCCGCGACATTGCCGCCTACCGGCGCGACGTGCTGTCTCGTACCCTGGGCATGCTGCAGCACGCCGGCCTGTGGCGGGCGCCGGCCGACGAGACGCAGCCATGACCATCCGGCGGGCCTTTGCCGACCTGTCCGTCGGCCAGGTTCACTACGCCGAGTGCGGCAAGCGCGAGGCGCCTGCCGTCTTGCTGCTGCACCAGTCGCCGCGCAGTTATGCCGAGTACCGCGCGGTCTTGCCTCTGATCGGCGCCGAGCGTCGCGCTATTGCTATGGATACTGCCGGCTTTGGCGATTCGGCCGCGGGCGATCTCCCGGCCAGTATCGAGCAGTGGGCCCATGTGGCCTGCGAGTTGCTCGAGAGTTTGAGTCTGCGTCAGGTCGATGTCGTGGGACACCACACCGGCGGCGTGATTGCGCTGGAACTGGCGGCGTCTTTCCCTGACCGGGTCCGGTCCCTGGTGCTGTCGTCAACACCGTATACCGATGCAGCGTTTCGCCTCGCGCGTGCCCATAGCCCCGCCATCGACCACGTCGAGCCCAGCGCCGACGGCAGCCACCTGATGGCGCTCTGGCAGCGGCGCCAGGGCTTTTATCCGGCCAACCGGCCCGATTTGTTGCAAGCCTTTGTGCTGGACGCGCTCAAGGCCAGTGGCGGGCTCGAGGACGGGCATCGCGCCGTCGCCAGTTACCGCATGGAAGAGCGCATTGGCCGAGTGCAGCAGCCGACCTTGATCATCCGCGCGCCGGATGATCCTTTTGCTTCGCCCCACGCGCACGAGCTGATGCAGCATCTGGCGCGGGCACGCCTGGTGGACATCGCTGGCGCCATGGTGCCCTTACCCGACCAGTTGCCCGAGCCCTTTGCCCGGGCCGTGCTTGAATTTTTGAGGGAGTTGGCATGACTGTTTCGCAAGACCTGGCAAGGCCTTCCGCCAAGGCCGCGGGCAGCCGCCGCGCCGCCTTCATCCCCTACGGGCAGTACTGGTCCACGCCCTTTTCCCGCTGGCAGGGCTCGCTGGCGCATCTGCACAGCCTGGAGTTTGCCGCCTGGAATGCCAAGCGCGAAATGGCGCGCCGGGGCTTGCAAGCGCTGCCCATCGACTCGGGCGTGCTGGGCATGTCGATACCGCAGCAAGGCAGTTTTTATGGGCTGCCCTGGGCCACCGGCCTGATGGGCTTGACGTCCGTGGCTGGACCGACCATTTCGCAAGCCTGTGCGACGTCTGCACGTTGCGTGTCCCTTGCCGCCGATGAGGTCGGCAGCGGGCGTGCCGACTGTGTCCTGTTGCTCACCGCGGACCGCGTGAGCAACGGCCCGCAGCTGTACTACCCCAACCCGCAAGGGCCGGGCGGCAGTGGCAGCCAGGAGAACTGGGTGCTGGACAACTTTCGTGAAGATCCGTTCGCCCACGTGGCCATGGTCGAGACCGGTGACAACGTGGCGCGCCTGTTTGGCATCAGCACGGCCGAGCAAAACGAGGTCACCCTGATGCGCTACGAGCAGTACGCGGCGGCCACGGCGAATGAACATGCTTTTCAAAAGCGCTACATGAGCTTGCCCTTTGAAGTTCCCGATGCGAAGTTCAGGAAAATCCAGGGCACCTTGGCCGGCGATGAAGGCCTGCACGCCACCACGGCCGCCGGCCTGGCGGCTTTGCGCCCGGTGCGCGAGGGCGGCACCATCACCTATGGCGGGCAGACGCACCCGGCCGACGGCAATGCCGCCATGTTCGTTTGCTCCGAGGCGCTGGCGCAGTCGTTCTCGACCCGGCCCGAGATCAGCATCGAGATTCTCGGCGTTGGCCAGGCCCGCACGCAAAAGGCACACATGCCCATGGCGCCGGTGCCGGCGAGCCGAGCGGCGCTGAAAAACGCCGGCCTCGACATGGCCGACATCACGCACGTCAAGATGCACAACCCCTTCATCGTCAATGACATCGTGTTTGCACGCGAGATGGCGTTTCCGGTCGAAAACATCAACCAGTACGGCTGCTCGCTGGTGTGGGGGCATCCGCAGGGTCCAACCGGCTTGCGCAGCCTGATTGAGCTGATCGAGCAGATGGTGTTGCAAGGCGGCGGCATCGGCCTGTTCACGGGCTGTGCGGCCGGCGACAGCGCCATGACGGCGATCATCCGGGTCGACGACGCGTCGGCATGAGCGGCTTCGTCCACCATCCGGAGTCTGCGGTGCTGATGCCGCGGGTTCACAGCAGCATCGTCAGCATGCTGGAGCACAGCTGCGACGAATGGGGTCCGCAGCCGGCGCTGGTTTGCGGCGAGCAAACCTTGAGCTACACCGAGTTGCGTGCCTGCGTGCTCGGCCTGGCGCGCTGGCTGGTTCAGGCCGGTGCCAAGGGCCAGCGCGTGGCCACGGTGCTGCCTAATTCACTGCTGGCCTGCATCGCCCCCTACGCGGTGGCGGCGGCAGGCGCGCAGCATGTGCCGCTGAACGCGCAGTACACCGGGCGCGAGCTGGCCTACATGCTGCGCGACTCGGCCCCAGCGCTGGTATTGGTTGACGACGCCTTGCGCGACAAGGTCGGGCCGCTGGTTCAGGACCTGGCGGCTTGCTCGATGGTCTGCAGCGCGCAGATCCTGCAGCAGTTGCCGGCCTGGCGCAGCGAGTTGCAGGGCGCCAGGCTCGAGGCCCTGTACCCGCCTGCCGAAGCGCCGGCGATTTTGCAGTACACCGGCGGCTCGTCCGGCTTTCCCAAAGGCGTGCACCTGAGTCACCGCGCCATCGCTACCAATGTGTCGCAGCGCGAGAGCCTGCTGCCGGTGGGCCGTGGCCGGGAGCGCGTGCTGTGCGTGATGCCGCTGTTTCACTCCTACGCCATGGCCATGGGGCTGTTTTTGTGCGGCTATTCGGGTAGCACGCTGGTGGTGTTGCCCGGCTACCACCCCGAGCGTGTGCTCGAGGCCATCGCCGCGCAGCGCATCACTATTTTCCCGGGCAGCCCGACGATCTTCACCGGCCTGATGGCCTGCCCGCTATTTGAGCGCATTGACTGGCGCACGGTCCACACTTGCTACTCGGGCTCGGCCGCCTTGCAGGCGGAAACCATGCGGCGTTGGCAAGCTGCGACCGGCGCGCCAATTTACGAAGGCTACGGCCAGACGGAAGCCGGCCCGGTGCTGTCCTTCAACCCGGGCGGTGGCCCCGTGAAAATCGGCTCGGTTGGCGTGGCCTTGGCCCAGACCGAATTGCAGGTGGTTGATCTGGCGACGGGGCTTGAGGTGTTGCCAGCGGGTGAGCAAGGCGAGATACGCGCACGCGGACCCCAAGTCATGACCGGCTACCACGGGTTGCCCGTAGAAACTGCAGAGTCGCTGCGGGACGGCTGGCTCTACACCGGCGACATTGGCGAGTTTGATGAGGACGGCTACCTCTTTATCCGCGACCGCAAAAAAGACCTGATCATCGTCAGCGGTTACAACGTTTACCCGCGCGAGGTCGAAGAGGTCCTGTTCACCCATCCTGACGTGCTTGACGCCGCCGTCGTCGGTCAGGTCGACGCCTACCGTGGCGAGGTACTGCGGGCTTTTGTCGTGCTGCGTGAGGGCGCTGTTTTTGACGCTCAGGCCCTGGCCGGGTTTTGCGCCATTCACCTGGCCCGCTACAAGATCCCGGCCCATTTTGAGCAGCGGCCGGCCCTGCCCAAGACCTCCGTCAACAAGACCGATAAAAAGCGCATCAAGCAATGGGTGCTGAGCCAGGCACCTGCCGAGATCTGATGCGTTTCCTGACCAGCATCGCCAGGGCCGTTTCTTCTTTCAGCCCTCAGGGGCAAGCCGCCGATGGAGCTTCAGATCAGCGCTGATGTGCTCGAGCAGGGCGAGTAGTTTTTTGGTGTCGACCGGCTTGACGAAGTAATGGTCAAAGCCGGAGGCCAGAGCAAACTCGCGTTCGTGAGCCTGACAGTAGCCGGTCACTGCGATGAGCACAGCCCCTGCCGTGTGGGGCTGCTGGCGAAATAGGCCGGCCAGTTCGATGCCACTGATGCCCGGCAGACCGATGTCGAGCAGGCAGACGTCCGGCGGGCTGCTGCGTGCGCGCTCGAGTGCCTGCGGCCCGGCGTGCTCGACCATCACCTCATAGCCCGAAATCTGCAGGAGCTTGCCCAGCATCTGGGCTGCATCGACGTTGTCGTCCACGACCATCACCCGCAGCGTATGGCTGGCTGGCGCCAGGCTGATGGCGGTGGGCTCGCGCCGGGGCAACGCAGCGACAGCGGCCGTTGCCAGTTGTGGCAAGCTCACGGTGAAGGTGCTGCCGCGCCCCGGTCCGTCGCTGGCGCAGGTCACGCTGCCGCCATGGAGCTCTACCAGGCTTTTGACCAGCGCCAGGCCCAGGCCGAGGCCGCCCGACGAGCGGTCAGAACTGCGTTCAGCCTGTGCGAACAGGTCAAACACCCGCGTCGCCAGCTCGGCCGTCATGCCAATGCCGTTGTCGGTCACGCTCAGCAAAATTCTCCCCTCCTGAATCTCCGTCTTCAACAGCAGCTTGCCGCCAGGCGGGGTGTATTTGGCCGCATTGTTCAGCAGGTTGGCCACCACCTGGATCAGGCGCTTTTCATCGCCCATCACGGCCGTAACGTCCGGCGACAGGTGCAGCACCAAGTGATGATGTCTTGACCGGATCAGCGGGCTGACCTGTTCGACGGCGTCCTTGACAATGTGCTGCATGTCCAGAACTGTTTTTTCGAGTTTCGCCAAGCCCCGGGTTACGCGCGACACGTCAAGCAGGTCCTCAATCAGGCTGGTCATGTGATCGACCTGCCGACCGATGATCTGGCTGGCATCAAGGACATCGTCCTGCGTGAGCTTGGCGCCCATGAGCAAGTCGGCCGCCGATCGGATCGGGGCCAGAGGGTTTCTCAACTCATGGGCCAGCATGGCCAGAAATTCGTCCTTGTGGGCGTCCGCCTCCTTGAGCTTTCTGACCGCTTCGCGCAGCTCTGCCTGCGCCGTGGCATTGGCGGCCACCGCCCAGGTCCGCTCTATCAGTTGCTCCGAGAGATGCAGGTCCATGCGGCTCCAGTGGCGCGGCACGTCCGAGTGCACGCTCAGCAGACTGATCAGGTGGCCCGCCTTGATCAGCGGGATCACCATGTAAGCGCGCAAGTTGATGCCTTGGTAGGCCTCGGCATGTTGGGCCGTGCGCGGGTCCTGGCTGATGTCGTTGACGACGACGGGCCGTCCCGAATGCAGGGTGGCGATCACGTCAGGGCCAAAGTCATCAAGCTTGCGCGTCCGCCCCGCCACGCTGACCAGACCATTGCGCAGCCAATTGCTGCGGATGAAAAAAGTCCCCTGCTGATCGTCAACTTCCGAAAAGAAAACACGCGACGCCTGTAACTGCCGGCCCAGCATCTCACTGGCGACGGCGGTGATCTCTTCCGGCGCTTCCAGTGGCCTGAGGCGATCTGTCAGGGTCAACAGAAAGCGGTCGCTTTGCTCTGCTTCAATTTGCGCAGTGGTCTCCATCATCACGTTGAAGATGCCTGCTACACGACCATTTTCTTCGCGCACCGGCAGCAGCGAAAAATTGAACCAGGCTTTCTCGGCGGCGCCGTGCCGGGTCAGCTCAAACGGTATATTCTTTTCCAAAACGGACGTGCCTTCCAGTGCACGCTCAACCGCCGGCCCAAAGTCGGGTCGCAAGGCCGACCAGACATCCCAGAACCGGTGCGCCAGGGCTGCGGGATGCCTTTCCCCCAGCACTTCAATGTAAGCGTCGTTGTAGAAGAGATGAAGCTCGGGGCCCCAGGCCAGGCAGCTCGGCGTTTTGGAGTCGAGCATGATCTGAAGCGCTGTGGTGATCTGTGTCGACCACGTCTCGGGCTGGCCCATGGGGAAGTTGGACCAGTCCATCGACCGCAGCAGCGCCCGGGTGCTCCCCTCGCCCATGAAGGCAGTTATTGTTTTTTGTGCTTGCATGACCTGGACCAGCATAGGTAGCGTGCCGGTCATGCGCAAGTAAGCAAGGCGCTCAATTTGTAAGCCCGGCAGCGCCATCGGCTGGCTCCGCGGGTGAGCTGCCGCATGGTCTTGCTGCGTCGCTGGATGCTTGGTTATAAGGAGCTGGTGCGCAATGGTTGGCGGGTTCGTTCCGGTCAAGGGTGACGTGCTGCCACGATCTCTGAGCTGACCGTCGAGATTCAGCGCGAAGACATCTGTGTGAAGGTGGGCGGCCCGCTGTATGTCGGTACAGTCAGCGCTACCTGGCTTCGCGAGCTGCCGCGATGATGTGTATCGACGCGCGCTGGCTTGCGGTTTTCCACCGCAAGACGGTGCTTAGACGGTGGGCCCCTGCGCAATGCCGCCCGCGATCAATTTGAAGCAGTCGTCCGACTTGGCGACCAGAGAGTCAATCCTGCCGTGCTCTTCTCATTTTGGAAAAGTGCGATTAAACAGACCAAAGATCATTGCTCACGCAGGGCGGCCGCATAGTCGTCGGCGTCGCCGCTTGAGTCGGCTGCGACGTCGACCACTACGCCATGTAGGCGTAAGCCAGTCAGCGCTGCAGGGGGTAAGCACTCGTCGGTGATGGGTACATTGCCAAAGCCACAGGTCATGCCGCCGCTCATGCCAAAAACGTTCCAGGTCCGCGCCACGCGAGCCGAATCCGCTGGCACGCCATTGACACGTAGCGCGAACTCCCCGGCGCGTTCACCGCTGCGGGTGAAGACGACTTCCACCATGGCCTCACCCTGCGGCAGGGGCGCCTCCAGACGATGCACCAGACTTTCGTGTACGGCGTATGTAAAGACTGCCTTGGCGCCCGAGCAATGCAATTGGTAGCCGGCAAATCGGCTGCCGCACGCCAGCACAATACCGTACGCGTTTGGGCTCGCAACTTGCAGCTTGGCTCGTAATTGCCAGCTGCGGTCATTGATGGGGGGCACCAATTGGCGATCAAAGCGTGCCATGCCAGGTTGAAGTTCGAAATGACGCGGCACTTCGTTGCGCGACCAGGCCAGTGAGCGCTCCACATCGCGGTCGTCCAGCGGGAGTACGCCATAGCGCTCGGCCTCGGTCCACCATAGCGCCACCAAGGCTTGTAGTTTTTCGGGGTGCACGTCAGCCAGATCGTCAATCTCGGCGAAGTCTTCGTCCAGGTGATAGAGCTCCCAGCGGTCAGCGTCGAAATCCTCGCCCTTGGTGTGGCGCGCCACCGCTTTCCAGCCGCGGTGCCAGATGGCGCGGTCACCGACCATCTCGAAGTGCTGGGTTTCCTTGCGGGTTGCGGCGTTTGCCTGGTCGAACGAGTAAAGCATGCTGGTGCCATGTAAGGGCATCTGCTCGTGTCCCTCGTAAACCGAGGGGACAGGCACCTTGAGCGCGTCCAACAGAGTCGGCACGATGTCGCTGACGTGATGGTACTGGTGACGTATGGCGTCATTGCCCTCGATGCGCGCGGGCCAGTGCACCACGAGCGGGGCACGAATGCCACCACCGTGCGTATTGCGCTTAAACCACTTGAGCGGCGTGTTGGAGGCCTGGGCCCAGCCCATGGGGTAATGTGGAAACGAATATTCGCTGCCGATCTGATCCAAACGCTCCAACCCATATTGCACTGTTTCGCGCTCCATCGCCATGTGGCGGCGAATGTTCACGGCGCCAGTGGGACCACCTTCGCCAGATGCCCCATTGTCAGAGAGCAAAACGATCGCGGTGTTGGCCAGCTGACCAGTCTCATCAAGGTAATCCACCAGCCGTCCGATCTGTGCATCGGCGTGGGACAGAAAGCCAGCGTAGGTTTCCTGCAGCCGGGCACAGAGCGCGCGCTCATCGGGTGCAAGCGAATCCCAGGCCCGAACCGTAGGGTTGGCTGGTGCCAGCGGCGTGTCCGCAGGCAGCAAGCCCATGGCTTTTTGCCGCGCCAGTCGCTGCTCGCGCACGGCATCCCAGCCCGCGTCGTAGCGGCCCTTGTACTTGGCAATCCATTGCTGAGGTACATGCAAAGGCCAGTGGCCGGCGCCCAGGGCCAGGTAGGTCAACCAAGGCCGGGTGCCGGCAGATGTCACATGGTCCCGCACAAAACCAATGGCGCGATCCACCAGATCTTCGCTCAGGTGGTATCCCTCTTTGGGTGGGCGTTGCACCGGGTGGTTGTCCTCATGCAGGTCGGGGTTCCAGTGGTCGATGAAACCGCCCAGAAAACCATACCAGCGGTTAAAACCCTTGCCCAACGGCCAGTGCTCCCGCGAGCCGCCCGTGGGGTAGTCGCCCATGTTCGCCAGGTGCCACTTGCCGACGGCGTAGGTGCCATAGCCAGTTTTCGCCAGCATCTGCGCCACTGTAGCCGCATGCGGCGTGATGCGTCCCTGGTACCCCGGAAAGCCGGTTGACCATTCGGCAATCGAGCCCATTCCCACGGCATGCGCATTTCGCCCCGTCAAGAGCGACGCCCGCGTTGGCGAACACATGGCAGTGACATGGAAGTTGCTGTAACGCAGCCCCCCTTGGGCCAGCGCGTCCATGCGCGGCGTCTCAATTTCAGAGCCGTAGCAACCCAGGTCCGAATAGCCCACGTCGTCCAGCACGATGAACAGGATGTTGGGCGCTCCTGCCGGCGCCGCGGGCTCGGGCTGGCGCCACGGCTGCGAATCGCGCCAAGTGCGGCCAATGCGGCCATGAAAGGGTTCGTGCGAGGTCATGCGGTCAGTCGAGTTTGAGGTTGGCTTTGCGGATCACCTGGCCGAGATTGGCGTACTCGGCCGCCAGCGCCTGGTTGAAGGTATCGCTTGGCCGATAGACCGTGTCTTGCTGAGAACTCTTGGCCGCGCTCAGGTAGCGCTCACTGCGCGCAACTTCTGCGCAGGCACCCTGCAAGGCTTTTTGCGCCTCAGCCGGAAGACTCTTGGGGGCAAACAGCCCACCGAATACCTGGGCCACGACAGGAAGACCCTGCTCGGTCATGGTCGGCGCGTCAGGCGCATCGGCTAGTCGGGTAGGTGCGAAGGTGCCCAAAATGCGAAAGCCCTGCGTCTGCGCCATACCCACGGAGATCGTGGCCAGTTGCAGCTCACCCGATTTCAGGGCCAGCGCCATGGGCGGGTCGCCGCGGTAGGGGATGACGCGCATGGTCGCGTTCGACTGCAGCGCAAACTGCACCGCACCGAGATGTGGCATCGTCCCCAGACCGCCTGCGCCATAAGCCACGCCGGCACTGGCGTTTTGGGCGTCTGGATCGTTGATCACGTCGCGCACGCTGCGGTACTTGCTGTTGGGCGAGGCCACCAGCGCGTAGTTGTTGACGAAGGTCTGGCAGATCCCGACCAAGTCCGCCGCCTTGTAGGGCAGGCTAGGCTTGATGTGCGGCTGCAGCACCAGCGGACCGGCGGGGCCAAACATCAGGGTGTGCGCGTCATCGGCCTTGGCCACCACGCCTGCGGCAATGGTGCCGCCGGCGCCGTCGCGATTGACCACCACCACACTTTGCCCGAGCTGGCGCGACAACGCCTCGCCAAACGCACGGGCCAGCACATCAGCCGAGCCTCCCGCGGGAAATCCAACCAGTAGCTGGATGGGCTTGGTCGGCCAAGCCAAAGCCGCTTGGGAAACCAAGGCCAGGCTGGCGGTTGCAAGCAGGCCCAGCGCGTGTCGTCGTATGAGTTTCGAGTTCATCTGTGTCTCCGTGGTTACGGCCGAACGAAGGGCCGATGTCTGCTCAGTTTAGAGGTGCGTACTTGTACTCTCGGGCTACTGACTAAGCCCTAGCGTGCGTCACCCATCAGTGACATGGTCTGCACCGAGCTTTGCATGCGCCATTCCAGGATTGACTGCAGCAGCCGTAACCGCTCGGCCTGGTGGGCCGGGTCGTCCCAGAGATTGTGAAGTTCGCCCGGGTCGCGTTCCAGGTCGAACAACTGGCCCTCGGTGCTGCCCGTGATGTGTACGAGCTTGTAGCGATGTTCCCGAACCATGGTGAACAGGCTGGCGCCAGTGAGGGCCACGTCGCCGGCCTGCTCGGAGAAAACCGCCTCGCGGCCGCTCCAGGCCTCGCCGCGTAAGGCGGGTAACAGGCTCTGAGCTTGCGCGGCCGGTGGCATGGGAGCGCCGGCCCAGTCCAAAATGGTCGCGCCAACATCAAAGAGCTGGCACAGTCCGCCCAGGCGCTGACCGGGTAGCACTTCGCCGGGGGCCCAAAAGATCGCCGGCACGCGCGTGACCACGTCGTACATGGACCATTTTTGCGACAGCCCATGCTCACCCAGGGCCTCGCCATGGTCTGAGCAGAAGATGATGAGCGAGTCCTCCAGGTAGCCCTTGCTTTCCATGGTTTTAAGCAACTTGCCCAGCGCTTCGTCAATCATCGACACGTTGGCCAGGTAGTAGGCGCAGAGGCGGCGCAATTGCGCGTGGGTCGGCTCCAGCGACCACAGCACGGCATCGTGGTCGACCTTGCTGTCATGGACCCGCTTGGCCTTGAGGAAGGCCGGTAGCGCGTCGAGGTCGCTGGGCTTGGGGTCGGGCACTGGCAGGTTGGGGTTGTCCAGGTAGTGTTGGGCGTAGCTGGCGACCGGGTCGTAGGGGGGGTGCGGGCCCAGGAAGCCGATCTGCATGAACAGGGACTCGGGTTTGGGTCGCGTTTGCAGCCACCAGTTGGCCATATCGCCCACGAAAAAATCCGCATGGGACTGGGCCGGCAGCGTCCATTCGTAAGCACCCAGGCGCTCCTTGTAGTCTGGCAACTCGCGGTAGCGCTCGCGTGAGGGCTTGATCTGGGAGCGGGCCACCAGGGCCTTGTCCCATTCGTCGGCAAACCAGCGGCCTTCGTAGTAACGGTCTTTGTTTTCGCAGACAAAGCGTTCATGAAAACCGGCCTTGGCGTCGTAAGGAATGGTGTGCATCTTGCCGACATTGACGCAGTGATAACCCTGGCTTGCCAGTGAGCTGACCCAGGTGCGCTGCCAGTGCAGGCCGTTACGAAGTACGCCAGTGGCATGGGGGTAGTAGCCATTGAACAGGCTGGCCCGCGATGGCACGCAACTCGGCGCGTTGACAAAGCAGTTGTCAAAGCTGGTGCCCTCGCGCACGAGCCGGTCCATGTTGGGGGTGTGCATGTGGCCAAAGCCAAGGGCAGCGATGGTGTCGAACCGTTGTTGGTCCGTCATGATGAGGAAGATGTGCTTGTGCTTCACGCGAGTGCCTCAAGTGGAAAGGATGCGCCGCGCCAGAAGTCGATCTGGGCGCTGACCTGGTGTTCGATCATGGGGCGCCCGCCCAGAGCCCGAAGGCCACGCGCCTGGGCCGCGGCAACGAGTTCTGTGTCCCGTGCGGCAATGATGTCGAAGACGGCAGCTTTGGCTGCCAGCAGGGCTGGATCAAAGGGAAGTGGATCACCCGGGCTCAGGCCGAGCGAGGTGGCGTTGACCACCAGGGCCGCGCTGGCAGCATGGGCCATGCCGATGCGTAGCCGAACCTGTGGATCGGCCGCTAGCAGCTCCTGTCCCAGGCGCTCGGCGCGCAGCGGGTCGCGGTTGGCCAGTATCAGGTCTTTCACGCCCGCAGCCAACAGCGCAAAAGCGATCGCCGTTCCGGCACCCCCAACGCCCACGATCAGCGCCGGCCGGTCGGTATCGAGCATGCCGTGGTGACGTGCTGCGCGCACGAATCCAATGCCATCAAAACTCTCGCCAGCCCAGCTGCCGTCGGCCTGCAGGCGCAAGGTGTTCACCAGCCGAGTGCGCCGCGCCTCGGGGCCGGCCACGCTGCACAGGGCATAGGCACTGGCCTTATGGGGCATCGTGATGTTCAAGCCCTGCAGGTTGCCAACCTTGGCCAGTTGTGCCAGCGTTGCGGCCAGGTCGTCAGGGTGAACACCCATCGGCACCTGACACCAGTTCAGGCCGGCGCTGTCGAAGGCCGGGTTGTAGACGCGTGGCGCACGAACATGGTCGATGGGATAGCCCAGTACCGGGATGATGCGGGTCGCCCCGGACAGTTCGGAGGTGAGCATCTCAGCCTTTCACCGCGCCGGCGGTCAGGCCGCTGACCAGGTAGCGGCGCACCATCAGCGAAAACAGCAGCACCGGCGCCATGACCAACGAGCCTCCGGCGGCTATCTTGCCCCACTCCCAGCCCTCATAGTTCATGAAGTTGACCACGGCCACTGGCGCAGTGCGGGCATCTGTGCGGGTCAGGATCAGAGCAAAAAAGAAGTCGTTCCAGGCGTAGAGAAAGCACAAGATGGCGGTTGCGGCAATGCCGGCGCTCGCCATGGGCATCACGATCTCGGCAAACACCGTCGGGAAACCTGCACCATCCATGAGGGCGGCTTCTTCCAGCGAGGTGGGGACGGCGTCAAAAAAGGGCTGCATCATCCAGATGACCAGCGGTAAGTTGAAGGTCATGTAAATCAGGATCAGGCCGGTGCGCGTGTCCAGCAGACCCAGGTAGCGGTAGGCCAGAAAGAAGGGGATGGTGAAGGCAATGGGTGGTGCCATGCGGGTGAGCAAGATGGACAGGCCCAGGCCGAAGCGGCCTCGGCCGCTCCAGCGCGACAGCGCGTAGGCTGCGGGCACGCCAATGACCAGCGCCAGCAGGGTGGAGACGCCGCTGGTGATCAAGCTGTTGACGAAGGATTCGGGAAAGCCGCCCTGCCACAGGCCGACATAGTGTTCGAGCGTTGGCATGAACAGCAGCCGGGGTGGGAACTCCAGGATCATGGGTGTCGGCTTGAACGACATCTGCAGCAGCCACAAAAAAGGCAGCAGCATGACCCCTAGCAGTAAAGGCACCGCCCAGGCGGCAACGTGCCCAGGGCGTTTGTAGCGCTTGGTTTTCATGGGTTTGGCAGGGTTCTGGACACTCAGTCCTGTTGGGCAAGGTTGCGGTTCAGCCGCATGGCCAGCCAGCTGATGACCACTGTGATGCTCAGCAGCACCACCGTGACGGCGCTGGAGTAGCCCAACTCGCCGTAGTTGAAGGCCAGCAGGTAGGCATAGTAGTTGGTGACTTCTGTCACCGAACCAGGGCCGCCGCCTGTGAGCAGGAAAATCAGTGGAAAAGCCTTGATGCTGTCGATCAACCGGAACAAGGTGCAGACCATGAGCACTGGCGCAATGTAGGGCAACACGATGTGCTGAAAAATGCGTAAGGCGTTCGCCCCGTCCATGCGCGCTGCCTCAACATATTCGCCAGGCAGGTTCTGCAAGGCAGCCAACACCATCAGGTAGGTAAAAGGTGCCCATTCCCAGGTGTCAGCCACCACGATGGCAGCCAGCGCGAAGTCGGCGTGCGAGGTGAACGCCGGCAGCATGAAGCCCAGCGCCTTGGCGGCGTGAAAGATGGGACTGATATCGGGCGTATAGATCAGCTTCCAGATGACCGCCACCACGATGGGCGGCAACACCATCGGGATGACAAAGAGGTGCCGCAGGGACTGCCAGCGTTCTTGGCCTGAGTGAACCAGCAGCGCCATCCCCGTGCCCAGCAGCACTTGCAGCACCACCGTGTACAGGGACAGTCGTGCCTGAACCCAGAGGGTTTCGTGGAATCGCTTGTCCGTCACCAGGTTCTGGTAATTGACCAGCGGCTCACGAAAGTCCGTGAGCGAGCCGGGGTTGACGAGGGTGCCGGGGGTCAGGCTGGTGATCAGCAGGAATGCCGTTGGCAAGCCGGCCACCAGCAGCAGAAACACCAGACTCGGCGCAATCGCCAGCCGCGTGAAGCGGCGGCGCTGGCCCTCATAAGACAAGGCGGGGGTGGCAGGCACGCGACAGGTTCCTTTGGCTGGTCGTGCTCAGACCTTGGCGCCCGTGCGGCGCAGCGCATCGACGGCGGCGCCCTGCGCCATCTTCATGGACTCGGCGGCTTTCATCTGGCCGGAAACCACGCGCTCAACGGCCTTGTTCAGCACGTCAGAGACGACGGGAAACTCTTTGACCGTGCGATAGGACATGTAGTTGCGGGTCTTGCCTGGCTGCTCCAGCACTTCGAGGTACAGCTTGCTCAGGTCCTGGCCGTTGATGGTGTTGACGCGGCTGTGATCAACACCGGTAATGACCGAGCGGCGGCAGATGGACGAATGACCGGTGTCCTTGACGATGCGCGTCGTGATCTCGGGGCTGAGGGCCCATTTGATGAATTCCCAGGCCGCTTCCTTGTTTTTGGCGTTCTTGGGAATGCCCAGGCCCTGGCTGTTGGAGGCCGGGAAGTCACCCTTGGGTCCGGCTGGCATGCGCATCACCAGGGCCGTATCCTTGACCTTGCTCTCAGGCGCCGTAAGCATGGATGTGACCCATGAGCTGGAATGAATGTTGATGTTGGCGCGGCCACCGATCAGTGCGGCGCGGGCCTGGTCTTCGGTGTAACTCAGTACGCCTTGCGGGCTGTACTTGGCGAGCAGGCGGGTGTAGAAATCCACCGCCTCGATAGCCGCTGGCGTGGCCAGCGTCGGTGTGATGTCGCCGGGCGGATTGGCGAAAACGTCGCCGCCAAAGCCTTGCAGGTAGGGCGGCAGGTACCAGTGGTGCAGGTTGGAGCTGACGAACCCGGCGACGTCATCCTTGCCGTGCATCGCCTCGGCCACCTTGCCGAGTTCGTCGAATGTGGTGGGCGGCTTGAGCCCGTGCTTCTTCATCAGGTCCATGCGGCTGATGCCCATGAGCATGGCGCCGCCTTCCCAGGCGTAGCCGTAGGTCTTGCCGGCTTTGTCCATGTAGGGGAGTTGGGCGCCCTTGACGAAGTCGTCCGGGTTCCAACTGGCCGGGGTGTACTTGGTGTCGCGCGAAAAAGTGTCGAGGTCCTGGAGCAGGCCGGCGGCCACCCAGCGAGCGGCAAAAATGAAGGTGACATTGCAAAAGTCCCAGGCGCTGCCGCCACTGGAGAGTTCCAGGTCGGCCTGCTGGTTGTAGACCGGGAAGGCCGACAGTTGCAGGTCCACGGTCATGCCGGTGGCCGCTTCGAACTCTGGGATGTACTTCTTGAGGTGATTAAAAAAGCCGTGCTGGTAGGCGGCTCCGCGCAGCTTGACTCCCGCGAATTTCTTGCTCTGGGCGATGGCTGGAAATGCCATGACCGCGCCTGCAGCAGCGGTAGCCCCGGCTGCGCGCAGCAACTGGCGACGTGACAGATCATTGGATTCGGGAAGGCTCATGCGGGTCTCCTGGTTTTAAGGGGGCTGGATCGAAATGGCTGACGGAGTTTATGTCAGACAAATAAATAGAGGAATACGGTGCTTACCCTAGTGCTGATTCGAGTGTCCGCCAATAGACTATGGCTCTATCTGATTTATATGTCTGACTAATACGTGTCAAAAACTTCAACTTCGCCTGCTGGCTCTCGCCGGGGCGGGCCCTCGGTGGCAGAGGAAATCGCACGACGTGTGGTGGGTGGCGAATGGCCCGAGGGTGCTTTGATTCCGACCGAAATGGAGCTCGCCGAGTCGCTGGGTGTGGCCAGGACATCGGTGCGCGAGGCGCTTGGCAAGCTCAAGGCAAAGGGCATGTTGGCCTCGCGCCAGAAGACCGGCACCCGCGTGTTGCCCCGCATGCAATGGAACATGCTCGACGAAGAGGTGTTGCGCTGGTGCTGGTCTGACCACGGACGAGAGCGCACGGCGCTGCACCTGACGCAGTTGCGGCGTATCGTCGAGCCGGCGGCCTGCGAGATCGCGGCAGCCCTGGCCAGCGACACCGACATCGCGGCCATTGAGCGTGCCTACCGCGCGATGGATGCCGCCGGCACTGACCCGGTCGCCTTTGCGGGACCGGACCTTGAGTTTCACCGCGGCATTTTGCGCGCCACCGGCAATCCTTTTTTGATCTCTTTGGGCGCCACCATTGAAACTGCACTGCGCCTGTCGTTCGAGCTGTCTACGCGCCAGCCGGGCGCACCCCGCAGGGGTCTGCCCATGCACCGGGACGTGCTGGACGCCATCTGGGCCCGCAAACCCGCTGAGGCCCGCCTGGCCATGGAAGCCTTGTTGGGCTTGACCGAATCCAACATCCAGCGGGGGCTCTCCCAGGCCGCCGCATCCACATCCTGAAAAGTACCCCATGGCAGACATCCACCTGAACGCCATCTCCAAAAGATTTGGCGATGTAGAGGTCATTCCCAACCTGAGCTTGACCATGCCGGACGGCAAGTTCACCGTGCTACTCGGACCCTCGGGCTGCGGCAAGTCCACGCTGCTGCGAATCATCGCAGGCCTGGAAACGCCCAGCAGTGGTGAAGTGCGGGTGGGCGATCGTCTGGTCAACGATGTGCCGCCTTCGGAGCGGGGCTGCGCCCTGGTGTTTCAGAACTACGCGCTGTATCCGCACAAGACCGTGCGGCAAAACTTGTCTTTTCCGCTGCGCATGGCCAAGGTTGCACCAGCCGAGCAGAGCGCCCGCGTCGATGAGATCGCTGCGGTGCTGGAACTCACCGCCTTGCTCGATCGCTTCCCCCGCCAGCTCTCGGGTGGTCAGCGCCAGCGTGTGGCCATGGGGCGCGCCATGATTCGCCGTCCCGAGGTATTTTTGTACGACGAGCCGCTGTCGAACCTGGACCTGGAGTTGCGCGTGCGGCTTCGGCTGGAGATCGCGCGCACCCAGCGCGCGCTCAAATCCACGGCGGTCTACGTCACCCATGATCAAACCGAGGCCATGACGCTGGCCGACCAGATCGTGGTGCTGCGCAAGGGCCGCATCGAACAGGTCGGCGCGCCGCTCGAACTCTACCGCCGCCCGGCCAACCTGTTCGTCGCCGGCTTCATCGGCACGCCGCGCATCAATCTCTTTTCTGTTGACAGCAGTGAGCCTGTGGGCGAGGGTACGCGGCTGACCATCGGCAAACTGAGCTTGTGGGTGCCGCGGCATTTTCAAACCCCGGTGCAGACCGTCGGCTTTCGGCCCGAGCAGGTGCGCCAGGGGGTTGCCGGCCCTGGGCAAGTCGGCATTGAGCTTTACGACTGCGAAACTCAGGCGATGGAGCACCTGGGTGACCGCGCTTTTTGCTACTTACGTTCGTCGCTGGGAGATCTGGTCGTGCTGGCGCCGGACGCCGATAGCCACCTCTCGGGTCGGCTGTCCCTGGCCGTCAATGTTGACGCCCTGCATTTCTTTGATAGCCGCGAGATGGCGATTTACTGAGACCCGCCCCCTGACCCCGACCTCATTACCTGCACCATGAAAATCACCCGCCTGACCACTTACCGCGTGCCGCCGCGCTGGATGTTCCTGAAGATCGAGACCGACGAGGGCATCGTCGGCTGGGGTGAGCCGGTGCTTGAAGGCCGCGCCCGCACCGTGGAGGCCGCGGTGCATGAACTCTCCGAGTACCTGGTCGGGCAGGATCCGCGCCGAATCAACGATCTGTGGCAAGTGATGTACCGCGGTGGCTTTTACCGGGGTGGGCCCGTGCTGATGAGCGCGATTGCGGGCATTGATCAGGCGCTGTGGGACATCCTGGGCAAGTCATTGGGGCAGCCGGTCTACAAGCTGTTGGGCGGGCGTCTGCGCGACCGCATGAAGACCTACTGCTGGGTCGGCGGTGACCGACCGGCTGAGGTGATTGAAGGCATCCATCGTGCTCGGGCGATGGGCTTTGACACCGTCAAGATGAATGGCACCGAGGAGTTTGCCGGTGTCGAGAGCCACGCAGCGGTCGATCGGGCCTTGGAAAAGTTTGCGCTGGTGCGCGCCGAATTTGGCAGCACCATCGACTTTGGCATCGACTTCCACGGCCGTGTGTCCATGCCCATGGCCAAGGTCTTGCTGCGCGAGCTCGAGCCGCTTCGCCCGCTGTTTGTCGAAGAGCCGGTGCTGGCCGAACAGTGCGAGTACTACCCGCGGCTGGCCGACAGCACGTCCATTCCTTTGGCGGCTGGCGAGCGAATGTTCACACGCTATGACTTCAAGCGCGTGCTCGAAGCCGGTGGTATTTCAATTTTGCAGCCGGACGTCTCGCACGCGGGCGGCATCACCGAGTGCATCCGCATTGCAGCCATGGCCGAGGCCTACGACGTGGCCCTGGCGCCGCACTGCCCGCTGGGTCCGGTGGCGCTGGCCGCTTGCCTGCAGGTGGACCTGGTCTCGCACAACGCGGTGTTCCAGGAGCAAAGCATGGGCATTCATTACAACCAGGGTGCTGAACTGCTCGATTACGTGCTCAACCCGGAGGACTTCCGTGTCGAGGACGGCTTTGTGGCAGCCAGCGAGCGCCCGGGTCTGGGCGTGGAGATGGATGAAGCACGGGTGATCGCGGCCAGTCTGAACGCGCCGGACTGGCGCAACCCCGTGTGGCGCCACAAGGACGGCAGCGTCGCCGAGTGGTGAGCCGCCGGCGGGCTCAACGTGCGAGGTGCAGCATGTCGTCGCCGATCTCCAGCATCTTGGCTTCGAGCAAGGCGGTCATGCGCGCCACCTGCGGCTGGTAAGCCGGGTCCTGGTAGCAGTTGAACAACTCCAGCGGGTCTTTCTCGCAGTCGAACAACTCCCATTCAGGCGCCTGGCCGCCGGTCTGGGTGCCGGGCAAACCCAGGCCCTGGTTGTACCAGTAGATCAGTTTGTAGCGTTGGTCACGAATGCCGTAGTGCGCGTAGGCGTTGTGAAACTCGTCCTGGTGCATCCAGTAACGGTGGTAGGCCACGCCCGGCCAGTCAGCGGGCGTCTGCCCTTGCAGCAAGGGCAGGACGCTGCGGCCCTGCATGTAGCTCGGCACGGGCACGCCGGCCAGGTCGAGAAAGGTGGGCGCGAAGTCGACGTTGGAGATCAGATCGTTGCATACCGAGCCGGGCTGGACCTGGCTCGGCAGGCGCACCACAAACGGCATCTGGAAGGACTCTTCGTACATGAAGCGCTTGTCAAACCAGCCGTGCTCACCTAGAAAAAATCCCTGGTCCGAGGTGTAGATCACCAGCGTGTTGTCAGCCAGCCCCTCGCCGTCAAGGTATTCCAGCAGGCGCCCCACGCTTTCATCGATCGAGGCGATGGTGCGCAGATAGCGCTTCATGTAGCGCTGAAACTTGAAGTGGTCGTACTCGGCCTGGGACTCGAACGTAAAGACCTCGGCCGTGTCCTTGTCGATCAGCCGAACGCTGCGAACGTCGGCGGGGTTGGGCAGCTTGCGGATTGGCTGGCCGGGCAGCAGCGGCTCGCCAACTTCTTGCCCGCCGTCCGGTTGCACCAGTCCGAGGTCCAGGTAGGTCATGTCGTCGGCGATGCGCATCCGGGCCTGGCCAGCCGCCCGGGCCCGGTTCTTGTAGTCGTCGTCAAAGGTGTCGGGCAGCGCAATGTCGGCGCTGTAGTGGTCCTGGTACTTGGGGTGGTACTCCCACGAGCGGTGCGGCGCCTTGTGGTGGCACATCAGCATGAAGGGCCGAGTCTTGTCGCGGCCGTCCAGCCAGGCCAGCGACTTGTCGGTGATGATGTCGGTGACGTAGCCTGGGTAGCTGACGGCGCCTGCGGGCTCATGAAAGACCGGGTCGTGGTAGTCGCCCTGGCCGGGCACCACCGCCCAGTCGTCAAAGCCGGTCGGCTCGTGGGCCCGGCCTTCACCCAGATGCCACTTGCCAAAGATCGCCGTCTGGTAGCCACTGCTGCGCAGGTGCTTGGCGACATGGGGCAGGCGGTTGTTGATGGCGTCAGCCAGCGTCATGACGCCGTTCACATGGTTGTAGGTGCCGGTCAGAATGGCCGCCCGGCTGGGGGTGCAGATGGAGTTGCTGACGTAGCAGTGGTTCATCCGCATGCCTTCCTTGGCCAGGCGGTCAATGTGCGGCGTGTGGTTGATGCCGTGTCCGTAGCAGCTGATGGCTTTGGCGGCATGGTCGTCGGCCATGATGAAGAGAATGTTGGGTCGTGTCATGTTTTGCTTGTCTTGATCGAAATTCAGGCTGGCGTGTGGCAGTCCGTCCAGGCGCCGCCGGCGCGGCTCGAGGCCAGCACGGCTTCGACAAATTCCAGTCCCCACAGTCCGTCGCGCACCCCGGGCGATCCGCTGCTCAGGGGCTCGGCCGCTACCCCGGTGATGCGGGCTGCTATGGCTTCGGCAAAGTCGGCGTACAGGTTGGCAAAGGACTCCCGAAAACCCTCCGGGTGGCCGCGGGCGATCCGGCTGGCGCGCTGCGCTGCCGGGTGCAGCCTGGCGTCACCCCGGCCCAGGGTCTGCACCGACTCGCCGAGCGGGGCATAGTGCAGATAGTTGGGGTCCCTGTGTTGCCACTCGAGCATGCCTTTGGCGCCGTGAACGCGAACACGGATATTGTTTTCGGCACCTGCGGCTGCCTGCGTGACCACGCACGAGCCGCGAGCGCCGTTCTCAAACCGCCACAAGATGCCTGCATAGTCGTCAAAGATCCGTCCGGGCACCACTGCGCCCACATCGGCCGAGACCCGGGCCACGCGGCTGCCGGTGACGTAGCTGGCCAGGTGGTGGGCGTGCGTGCCGATGTCTCCCATGACCAGCGAGGCCCCGCTGCGTTCGGGGTCGAGCTTCCAGCGCAGCTTGGCGGTGAGCTCACCGCTTTCAACCGGCAGCGCCATGCCACCTTGAAAGTACTCAGCCTGAACGATGCGGATGTCGCCCAGCAGGCCGGATTCGACCATGGCCCGCGCCTGCCGCACCATCGGGTAGCCGCTGTAGTTGTGGGTCAGGCAAAAAGCCAGTTGGGTGCGCTCGACGACCTCGACCAGGTGCCGGGCCTGGCTGACCGAGTTGACCATGGGCTTGTCGCAGATCACATGCAGGCCGGCCTGCAGGGCCGACAGGCAGTCCTGGTAGTGGCGGTCATTTGGCGTCATCACGGCGACGGCCTCGATGCGGTCTTCAAGGGGTCGGGCGGCCTCACCGGCCAGCATCAGATCGACCGATGCGTAGGCGCGAGACGCCGGCAGGCCCACGGTGGCGCCGTAGGTCAGGGCGCGGCCGGCATCGGACGACAGCACGCCGGCAACGATCACAAAGCGCCGATCGAGCACCGCCGCACTCATGTGGATGGGGCCGATGAAGGAGCCCGGTCCGCCGCCGATCACGCCCAGGCGCAAGGGCCTGCTCAGGGCGTTCCAGGCTGATGGGGGCGTTGAAGTGCTCATCAGATTTTTCCAGCCAGGCCGGGCTTGCTTTTTTGCAGCAAGATGGTTTCAGGGTGGGCCAGTTGCATGCGCACGGGCGGCAAGCCGCGCAGCACCAGTTCGAGGTCGTCTACCGCCATCTCGCCGATGGTCTTGAGTGCCGAGTCAATGCCGCCGGCCCGATGGGCTGACAGCACGGCAGCTTCTTCGCATCTGAGTTCTTCGTTGGCGGCTGCGGGCTCGTCTGGAAAGACATCGATCGCCGCCTGGATCCGGCCGCTGCGCAGCTCGGCTCGCAGCGCGGCAAAGTCCATCACTTCGGCGCGGCTGAGCAGGATCAGCTGGCTGCCGTCGCGCAGGCGAGCGAGTTCGGGCGCGCCGATGAAGCCGCCATTCCTGACGGTGGGCGCAGCCAGCACGAAGACGATGCGCGAACTCTCCAGAAGGGTGTTGAGGTCGCAGGGCGTGGTTCCACATTCCCTCAGGACCGTGTCCGGCAGCCAGGGATCGAAGACCTGGATCGTGCAGCCAAACGGGGCCAGCAGCGCGGTGAGTTTGCGGGCGATGTTGCCAAAGCCAATCATGCCCACCGGTGCGCCAAACAGGGTCTGCACGCCTGCGTTGCCCTTGAAGCCATAGCGCTCGGTACCGGCGCGAAAGTGGCGGTCTGCAGCGGTGATGCCGCGGGCCAGGTCCAGAGCCAGAGCGAGCCCGTATTCGGCCACCGGTTGCGCAAACGCTGGCGCCGCGCAGGCGATGCGGATGCCTCGCGCAAAGCAGGCGGCGTAGTCGATGTTGGTGAAAAAATTGCCTTCCACATTCAGCACGGCTTTGAGCCCGGGGGCCCGTTCCAGGCGTGCCTGAGGCAGCGCCGTCTGCCCCAAAATGGCACTGACTCGCGGCAGGCAGGCATCGACCACCGCGTCGGGCACCGCGCCCTCTTCAACGGTGATGATGTCCGCCAGCGCGTGCAGCCGCTGCCGGTCCGCCTCGCGAAAGATCATGGCGTTGTTCCGGGGGTATGGGTCCAGCAGAACCACCGGCTTGGGGAGATGATCCATGGCGCGAGGTGTTTCGGTTCAGGGTCTGGGACGCGGGCTCAGATCTTGGCAGCCACGTAGCGCGCGCCCATGTAGTACTTCTGCGCATCGACCATCTCGGGCACCCGGCCGAAGCTCTTGAACATCTCGTTCATGCCATTGAGCCAGTTGTTGACGGTGCCGTCCTCCGTGAGCTTGGCCAGCTCGGCGCTGCTGTAGTACTGGGCAAACTTGGATTCGGCCTCGAGGTTGGTGCGCGGCGCATTCATGAGCGCAGCGGTCAGGTCCACCGCTTGCGATACGTTGTTGGCGCGCCAGTCGCTGGCTTCCTTGATCACGCGCAGCACGGCGTCGTGCAGGGGCCGTCCGGCTGCCGAGTCGAGGTCCGGGCGCATGACGAAGGCGCTGGGGAAGCTGTTTTTGGGCAGCGCGTCCTTGTTGGTGAAGAGCTCGTTGAGGTTGGGTACACGCTGGCGGATGGTGCCCACGTGCGGATACCAGATGCCCGCGCCGTCGACCTGGCCCGAGGCGAAAGCCGTCACGATGGTGGACGGGTCCATGGTCACGCGCTTGATGTCTTCGATCTTCATGCCGGCCTTTTGCAGGGCCAGTCGCACCAGCATGTCACCCGACGTGCCCTCGGGAACCGCAACGGTCTTGCCTTTAAGGTCCTGCAGGGTCTTGATGCCGGGCTGGGTGATCACGCGGTCTGAAAAGCCGACGACGTTGATGGCAATCACTTTGGCCTTGCCGGTGATGGGCAGCCACAGGGCACCGGGTCCGATGAAGCCGAAGTCGAGGTCGCCGCTGCCCAGGGCCTGAATCTGGATCGGCCCGTTGGTGAAGACCTTGATCTCGGGTGCCAGGTTGTGCTTTTTCCAGAGGTCCAGCTTGTTGGCGACAGCGACCATGGAGGCACCCAGGAAGTCACCGATGTAGCCCATACGCACCTTCATCGGCGCGCCCTGGGCCAGGGCGGTTTGAACGCCGGGCATGCCGATGGCTACGCCGCCGAGGGTGGCGGCCTTGAGCAGGGTTCTGCGGCGTTGGCTGGTGGCGGTGTTGTCTTGCATGGATGTCTCCTGTTGATGAAGTTGAAGCGGCACTAACTCTCTGACGAAATCGGTGGGGTCTGGTGGTAGACAGCGCGCCAGACGGCGTTCTTGATCTGAAGAAATTCCTCGGACAGCCGAATGGCTTCGGTGCGGGGGTAGGGCAGATCGACGGGGATGATCTGGTGAATGCGGCCTGGCTGTGCGGCCATGACCACCACGCGCCTGGCCAGGTAGACGGCCTCTTCCACATCATGCGTGATTAACATCACCGTTCTTTTTTCCTGGGTCCAGGTGTCCAGCAACTGGTCCTGCATCTTGACGCGGGTCAATGCATCAAGCGCGCCGAAGGGCTCGTCCATCAGCAGGATTTGCGGGTTCACGGCGTAGGCGCGGGCGATGGCGCAGCGCTGCTTCATGCCGCCCGACAGTGTCTTGGGCAAGGCGTTGGCAAATTGCCGCAGGCCGACCAGGTCCAGACATTTTTGAACGATGGCTTCGCGCTCATTTTTGGGCGTGTGGCTGATCTTCAGGCCGAACTCGATGTTCTGGCTGACGGTCAGCCAGGGGAACAGCGCATATTGCTGAAAGATGACGCCGCGCTCGGGGCTGGGCCCGGCGATGACCTTGCCGTCGAGCCTGACCTCGCCGGCGCTGGGCTCCAGCAGCCCGGCCGCCAGGTTCATCAGCGTCGACTTGCCGCAGCCCGAGGGGCCGACGAGGGTCACGAATTCGCCGTCGCCGATGCTCAGCGAGAGGCGGTCGATCGCCTGAAACGGCTGCTCGTCGATGGTGAAGCTGCAAGACACAGCGTCAAACACAATCTTGTCATTCATGGCGTCTGCACTCATCGTCTTTCCTGCCACGAGGTCAGCCGGGTTTCAAGCCGCAGCAAAATGCGGTCCATCACCAGACCGGTCAGGCCGATCGTGATCAAGGCCACAAAAATGGTTTCCAGGTCGTAGTACACCTGCGCCTGCTGCATGCGGTGACCCAGGCCCTCCTGGGCCGCAATCAGCTCGGCCGCCACCAAGGTCGACCAGGCAGCGCCCAGGCCGGTGCGCATGCCCACCAAAATGAAGGGCGAAGACGCTGGAATGATGACGCGCCTGAAGACCTGGCCATCGTGCGCACCAAGCACGCGGGCGGCATTGATGAGGACCTTGTCGACGTTGACCACGCCCTGGTAGGTCGAGATCACCGACACCAGAAAAGACGCCAGCGTAATGACAAAAACCTTGGGCACTTCGCCAATGCCCATGAACACGATCGCCAGCGGAATCATGGCCAGCGGCGGAATGGTCCGGAAAAACTGCACGTAGGGCTCCATCAGGCCCCTGGCAACCGTGTACCAGCCCATCAGGAAACCCACCGGAATGGCCAGCAGGGTGCCGAGCGTGAAGCCGATCATCACGCGGCGTACCGAGGCCAGGGCGTCGTTGAGCAGGGTGCCGTTGGCCGCCAACTGCCCGGCCCGCTCCAGCACGGCCAGCGGCCCGGGCAGGCCCGCCAGTTTGAGGTGGCTGAAGAAGGCCCAAATGGCCAGACCGAGCAGGGCCGCGCTGATGTTCAGTACGAGCAGGCGCCCACTGGTGCGCATGCGCGTCTTGCCTGCGGGCCGGGTCGCGGCGCCTGGCTGGCTCGGCGCTGGCGTAGGAGCCGAAGCGTTTTTCATGTCTCAGGAGGCCTCTTGATGATGGCTGACGGCTGGCCTGATCCGTTCGGGCAGCCCTGGTCAAAGCTTGAGCTGTCGACTCTAGCGAGCAGACGGTATGCTTGGAAGTGTCTATTTTTGAACACCTGATGCAAGAATTGCATCAGACTCTCGGTCAATCTTGTTCAAGGAAACCGTGGATGGAAACCCCTGCTCTTGCGCATTCGCCGCCGCTGTCGTCCGCCCGCCTGATGCGTCGCTCCCACCTGCTGGGCGACTTTTTGATGGTGGCCGCCGAGGGCGGCATCCGGCAGGCTGCCGACAAGATCGCCATCAGCCAGTCGGCACTCACGCGGCGCATCCAGGACCTTGAGGCCGAACTGGGGGCCAGCCTGTTTGAGCGCACGTCGCGCGGCATGACCTTGACGCCCTTTGGCGAGGTGCTCAAGCACCACGCCCAACTGGTGGCGATCACCTGCCAGTACGCGGTGAGCGAAATCAGCGACCTGCTCGAAGGCGAGGCCGGCGAGCTGCGCTTGTCCGCCGGTCCGGCATGGGCTTATTCGCTGGTGCCCGACGCCATTGCGGCCATGCAGGCGGAACGTCCCAAGATCCGGGTGACCTTGCTGGACCTGATCAACGAGATGTCCTTGCCGATGCTCTCCAGTGGCCTGCTCGATGTGGTGCTGGGCGGATTGCCGCCCGAGCCGCTGCGCGACCCGCAGATCCGCTACGAGGCTTTGCTGGAGGTCGAGCATCTGGTGTTTGCTGACGAGCAGCACCCGCTCAACCAGATCGAGGGTGTCGAGGCGGCGCAGCTTGGCGCGCACCCCTGGATCTGGTTTACCACTGGCGCAGCGTCCCGGGATTTGCTGGCGTCTTACTTTGAGCGAGCCAGCCTGCCGGCCCCCGCCACGTCGGTCGAGACCTCTTCGGCCCAGTCGGTGTTCCGGCTGATGCAGCAAGGCAATTACCTCATGCTGCTGCCCTCGACCTCGCGCGCGACGGCTGCCCATCACGGGGTCCGGCCCCTGCGGCTGAAGGCGGGTTTTGGACGCTATGTCGCGGGCATGATGTATCGGCCCTCTGTTTTGCGGCTCAAGGCGTTCACCTCGTTTCGAGAGGCCTTGCTGCAAAAGTTGCCAGGCAGCACGCTGGCCTGAGTGGCCCACACCCATGGCCAGAGACCCCGTGTCTGCAGGGTTGGCGGCAGTAGTGGAAAATACCGCCGAGTCCGGCGTCGGACCCCCATTTCATTTTTTAAGGAGCATCGAATGATCAAAGTTGGCGACACCCTTCCGGCCGCAACGCTGATGGAGTTTTCGGAAGTCGAAGGTAACGGTTGCAGCCTGGGCCCCAACCCGGTGGATGTGGTCAAGGCCAGCGCCGGCAAGACGATTGCCGTTTTTGCACTGCCCGGCGCATTTACGCCCACCTGTTCCGCCAAACACGTGCCCGGCTACGTTGAGAACTTTGCCGAACTCAAAGCCGGCGGCGTTGACGAAATCTGGTGCGTCAGTGTGAACGACGCGTTTGTCATGGGCGCCTGGGCGCGTGAGCAAAAAACCGATGGCAAGGTGCGCATGCTCGCCGATGGCAGCGCAGACTTTACCAAGGCCACGGGCCTGACGCTTGACCTCACGACGCGCGGTATGGGCTTGCGCAGCAACCGCTACTCGATGCTGGTCAAGGACGGCAAGGTCGCCGCATTGAACGTGGAAGGCCCCGGCAAGTTCGAGGTCAGCGACGCTGCCACCTTGCTGGCGCAGGTCAAGGGCTGATAAGGTCGGCAGGCCCCAGGCCTGCCTTTGCCGGTTTGGCGCGTGGTGTCCCAGCGGATGCTCGAAGCTTACTCGGCGGTATGAAAAAGCCACCCATGTTTTGCATCGGTGGCTTTTTTACGGCTGTCTGTATTCTGGCAGCCTCAACCCTGTGGGGATTGAGGCTCAGATGTCGACTTTGAGGTAGTGGGCGCCTGCCAGGGGGTTGTGGTAGTAAGGTGCGATGTCCTCGAAGCCGAGATCGGCGTATAGCGCGCGCGCCGACTCCATGTCGTCCAGGGTGTCGAGCAGGACGCTGCGGTACCCTGAAGTGCGGGCGGCGTCGAGCGTGGCTTCTGCGAGTTGGCGCCCCAGGCCGAAGCCCCGGAAGGGCTTGCGCACGAAAAGTCGTTTCATCTCGCAGGCATTGGCGTAGTCCACCGAGTCGAGCGGGCGCAGTGCGCAGCAACCGGCTACTTCGCCGTCGACCAGTGCCAGCAGCAGCGCCCCGCGGGGCTCGGCGTAGTCGCCGGGCAGCCCGGCCAGTTCGGCGTCGAAGTCCTGAAAATACAGATCAATGCCCAGCTGCTCGGCATAGTCCAGAAAAATCAGCCGCACCTGTTTCAGCCGCTCGGGCTCTATGGCGCTGATGATCTGGATGAAAGGGCGGGGCACGGCGCTGTGGGTTGGGGTCGAGTTTTCAGTGTAGCGCGACTCAGGGCGCGGGCTGCATGAGGCGCTGCCCGCGCCAGTTTGCGGTCGCTGGCGCCCTAAAAGGTGACAGCGGCCAGGCTCGACACCCAGTAAGCCAGCGCGGCGCACGCCAGCAGGACGAGCAGTGCCAAGGCGCGCGAGCGGGCGTCGTCGCGTGACGCGATGGCGCTCACTTTGGTGACGGGCAAGGTCTTGTCACCGTGCAGCATGGCCGCGACCAGTGGCTGCCTTCGCCGCACATAGACCGCAATGGCCACCAGATGCGAAATCACCAGGGCCAGCAGCAGCCATTTGCCAATGTTCTTGTGAAAAAAAGTCGCCAGGCTGACGTTGGCGTTGGCGACGAAGCGGGTGAGCGGGCCGGAAAAGGCGATCTCGTCATCACTGAGCAGTCCGCTGCCTACCTGCAGCACCAACACCGCGATCATCGCGAATACGGCCAGTGCGCCCAGGGGACTGTGACCAATGCTGTGCTCGGGCCTGCCGCGTCCGCGAAGGTAGGCCAGCAGGCTGCCCGGGCTGAAAATGAAGCTGGCAAAGCGCGACCAGTGCCCGCCCACCAGCCCCCAGACCAGGCGAAATAGCAGCAAGGTCAAGGCGCAGTAGCCCAGGCGCAGATGCCAGTTCATGGCCTCGCCACCGACCGTGCCGGTGACCCCGAGGCCGATCACGCAGACGGCCAGCGCCCAGTGAAACATGCGGGTGGGCAGATCCCACACCCGAACCCGTGTATTTGCAGCCGTGCTGGCCGGTGGTGTTTGCATGATTTGTTCCGTGTTGTGTGCCCGGGTTTATAAATGCCTTGAAGCCCGGCCAACTATTAAATCAGGTTAAAGCGCCGAAACCCCGGAACTTCGGCAGGCCCGCGCCACTCCAGTAAACTGGCTCAAGCCTTTTGGCTCGCCTGCTCGACCATTCAACTCAAGGACCCATCATGAAAGTATTTGCCCTCGTCGCTGCTGCTGCGACGTTAATCGCCGTCGCAGCACCTGCCAGTGCCCAATTTGCCAAGCCCGAGGACGCGATCAAGTACCGCCAGAGCTCGCTGTTTGTCATGGGGCAGCATTTCGGTCGCGTCGGCGCCATGGCTTCGGGCAGGGCGCCTTTTGATGCCAAGGTGGCCGCTGACAATGCTGAGATCGTCGCGAGTATGGCCAAGCTCCCATGGGCTGGTTTTGGTCCGGGCACGGACAAGGGAACGACCAAGGCCAAGGCCGAGATCTGGACTGAACAGGCCAAGTTCAAGGACAGTAGCGACAAGCTCATCGTCGAAAGCGGCAAACTCGCCGCTGCAGCCAAGACCGGTAATCTTGATGCGGTGAAAACCGCCTTCGCTGCGACGGCCGCAACCTGCAAGGCCTGTCACGACGCTTTTCGCGCCCAGTAAGACACATCGGGCATGAGCCCAGCTAAAAAGCCGGCATGGCCTGTGGCCCCGCCGGCTTTTTGCTGTGCGTCGCCTGACTTCGTTTTGGCGATCAGGTCTCGGCGAGAAGTTTTTCGATCAGCTGATGAAGGGCCGCAAAATCGGGTTCGCCCACGTACTGCTTGACGATCTCACCGCGCTTGTTGACCAGGTAGGTGGTGGGGGTGAGCTTGACGTCGCCCCAGGCCTTGGCCACGGCGCCCGTGTTGTCGATCGCCACCTTGAAGGGTAACTGCCGGGTCTGGCTGAAGTTGACGACGTAGCTCGGCGGGTCGTAGCTCATGGCCACCGCCAGGGTCTCATAGCCCTGGCCGTGGTAGCGCTGGTGGGTGGCGATGAGCTTGGGCATCTCGGCGACGCAGGTCACGCAACTGGTGGCCCAGAAATTGACCAGGGTGACCTTGCCCCGCAGGTCCTTGGTGCTTTGCCGGCTGCCGTCGAGCAGCACAAACTCGGTGGCCGGCGCGAGTTGTGTGCCCGAGCAGCCTGCCAACAAGGCGGCTCCCGCCAGTAGCAGTGCACTCAAAACGGTGGCAAATACGCGTTCAAGGGTGGCGTTCACGGTGTGCTTTCATGGTGGCTTTGAAGTTTAACCAGGGGCCGGCTGGCCTGCTGCTCGTCTTGCGAATCAGCGTACTTTGCGCACAGCTTGACGTGCGATGCCCAGACGCTCTTCAAGGTAGGCGGCATAAAAATCGGGTGATGCGCCAACCAGCCGCTCGGCGACCTCCCGGCCCCGGTAATCAAAAAATAGCACGGTCGGGGTGAATCTGGCTTTCCAGGCGCTGATTTGCAGTTGGGCGTTGGTGGGCTGGCCGTCAAAGCCGATCAATGCCGCGCTGCTGTCGCGCACGTTGAGCTGCCAGGCCTGCCAACCAGCGCTGCGGCCAGGCAGCAAGTAGTTGCGCCTGACCAGTTCGCAGTAGGGGCAACCGGGCAGACTGATCAGAAGCACCAGGGGCTCGCCTTGTGCGGCCGCCGCTTGGGCGACCTCGGGCAGGGACGCCGGAACAGGCAGTTCGCTCTCTTTGCTCCAGGCCGGACGCGCCCACCAACCGGTCGTCAGCAGGGCCGCCAGGCCGACCAGGCCCTGGCGCCGGTTGATGGGGCGGTTGGCAGGGCGGTGGCCGGACCTCATACGGCGCAGTCTTGCAGGATGCGGGTCAACGCCACCGGGTCGCTGATCATCGGGTCGTGGCCTGTCTTGAGTTCATGCAGCGTAGCACCGGGCGCCCAGGCGCCGCCCCAGAAGCCGGGCTCTTTCAGGCGCAGCCGGCTGGGCGCGATGGTCGCCAGCGCGGGCTCTGTGCAACTCACATAGGTGCGCGCCACGGCGGCGACGCGCTGCACGTCAAAGTTCAGCGGCATCTGGTAGGTGTGACCCGGGTGCGGCGTCTGCCGGCGCCTGACCCAGGCTTGGTCGGCATCGTGCAGGCCGAAAACCGAGGGGTCGGGCGCCCCAAAGCTGTAGTCGGGCGAGGCCGCGGCCGCAGCAATACGCTGCTGCCGCGTGGCGCTGGACTGGGTGCTGCTCCAGCTCTCGCCGGGTTTGGGCAGCACCGCATCGACGTACACCAGATGCTTCAGGCGCGCCCCGGCGCGGTCGGCCACTGCGGTGCCGATCATGCCGGCGTAGGAGTGCACCGCCAGCACCACGTCGCTGAGTTCCTCGCACGCCATGACGGCCAGCACGTCCTGGATGTGGGTTTCGAGGGTGACGGCGGGCGACAACAAGTGGGCACGCTCGCCCAGCCCGGTCAGGGTAACGGCATGCACGCGGTGGCCTTGCGCGGTCAGCGCGGCGGTGACCCGTTGCCAGCACCAGCTGCCGTGCCAGGCCCCGTGCACCAGGACAAAGTTGGCCATCAGATGACCTTGTCGCCTTGCAACGCGGCCAGCTCTTGCTCGGAGTAATCCAGTAGCTCGCGCAATACTTCCTGCGTGTGTTGACCCAGCAGGGGTGGTGGCAATCCGTCATGGCCGGGCACCCGCACGGGCGTGGCGCTGAGCTTGATCGGGCTGGACACCAGACGCAGGGCGCTGCGGGCCGGGTGCTGCCAGTCGGTCACCATGTCACGCGCGGCGACCTGTGGATCGGCAAATACTTCGGACAAGTTGTTGATGGCGCCGCAGGGGACCTTGGCCGTTTCGAGGGCGTGCAGCCAGTCGGCCTTGCTGCGTGTCTTCATGATGACTTCGAGTTGTGGCACCAACTGGGCGCGGTTGAGCACGCGGTCGCGGTTCTTGATGTAGAGCGGGTCGGCTGCGAGCCCGGGGCACTGGGCGACTTGGCAGAATTTGACGAACTGGGAGTCATTGCCGACGGCCAGAATCAGGTGGTCCTTGCTGCCGTCGGCTGCCGGTGCGACCTCGAAGACCTGGTAGGGCACGATGTTCTGGTGAGCGTTACCGGCCCTGCCGGGCGTCTTGCCGCTGACCAGGTAGTTGGCCCCGAGGTTGGCGAGCATGGCCACCTGGGTGTCGAGCAAGGCCATGTCGACCTGCTGGCCCTGGCCTGTGCGCTCGGCGTGGCGCAACGCGGCCAAAATGGCCACGGTGGCGTACATGCCGGTCATCAGATCGGCCACGGCGACCCCTACTTTTTGCGGACCGCCACCGAGATCATCGCGCTCACCGGTCACGCTCATCAGACCGCCCATGCCTTGAATGGCGTAGTCGTAGCCGGCACGCTCGGCGTAAGGTCCGTTTTGACCAAAGCCGGTGACCGAGCAGTAGACCAGGCGCGGGTTGATGGCTTGCATCGACGCAAAGTCCAGGCCGTAGCGGGCCATGTCGCCGACCTTGAAGTTTTCAACGAACACGTCGCAATGCGCCGCCAGATCGCGAATGAGTTTTTGGCCCGCAGGCTGGGCAATGTCGCAGGTCACGGAGCGCTTGTTGCGGTTCGCGCCCAGGTAGTAGGCGGCCTCCTGGGTTTCGTTGCCGCTGTCATCTTGCAAAAAAGGCGGCCCCCAGCTGCGGGTGTCGTCGCCGCTGCCGGGGCGCTCAATTTTGATGACGTCAGCCCCGAGATCGGCCAGGGTTTGCGTGCACCATGGGCCAGCCAGGACACGGGAGAGATCTAAAACGCGAATGCCTTGAAGTGAGTTCATCCTCGCATTTTGGCTCAGCGACCGCGGTCGCGCTCGACTGCGGCCCCGGGTGGCGTGTCGCGCCAGCGCTCAATACGTTTTGTAAGGCAGGAATTTGCCGGACAAGACCACGTTGACGCGGTCGCCTTTGGGGTCCGGCTGGCGCACGATGTCCATTGAAAAATCAATCGCGCTCATGATCCCGTCGCCAAACTCTTCATGAATCAGCTCTTTGATGGTGGTGCCGTAGACGCTGACAATTTCGTGCCAGCGGTAAATCAGCGGATCGGTGGGAATGGCCGTCGGCAGCGAGCCCTTGTACGGCACGACCTGTAGCCACTTTTGCTCTTCGGCGGTCAGGCCAAAAATCTTCCCGACGGTTTTGGCCTGGCTGGCGTCGAGTGTCATCTGCCCCAGGCAGGCCGCCGTTATCCACTCCTTGCTGAGCCCCACTTTTTTGGCCACTGAGGCCCAGGTGATGCCTTTGCGGACTTTGGCGGTGATGATTTTTTCGGTGATGTCGTTGCGGTTCATGGGGGCTCGCTGTGTTGTGGAGTGGGCAAGGGTGAAAAAAAGGAGGGTAAAAAGAGCCTCGGCGAATGCCGGCGCTGCAGGAATGGGTAGTAGCGCGATGATGCAAGCGGCGTGCCCATGCCGCCGCCGCGATGGGCATGACGGGGAGCGATTCTGGTGCGCAGTCGGGGCCGGCGGCGCGGCAATGCCCTGGGGTGGTGCGCTGAATGCTTGTAAAGTCGGGTGTTCTTAGCTTCTGGGCGCAACTCGCTTCATGTTTCGCAATTGCACAATTCCCCGCGCCCGCAGCCTGTGTGTCTGGGTTGGCGCCATCGTCATGGCCGCCTTGCTGGCCGCTTGCAGTCCCGCGCTGAACTGGCGCGAACTGCGGCTTGGCGAGGGCCCGCTGGGTCTGATGCTGCCGTGCAAGCCCGACAAGGCTGACAAGGTGGTGCCTTTGGGTGGTCGACCGACGACGCTGTCGATGATGGGTTGTGACGCCGCAGGCGCCACCTTCGCCGTGGCCATGGCCGATCTGGGCGACGCCGCCGCCGTGCCCGAGGTGCTGGCGCAGTGGCAAAGCCTGACGCTGGCAAACATGAGGGCTGAGCCGCTCGGCCAGTTGCCGACCCAGAGCCGGGCGTTGAAAGTGCCGGGCGCTGCAGCGGCGCCGGCGCCAGTACTGGTGATGGCTCAGGGCCGCCGGGCGGACGGCGTTGCAGTTCAGGGGTGGACGGCTTATTTCTCTAGAGGTTCACGGGTTTTTCAGGCGGTGCTTTATGCGCCGCGAATCACCCCGGAAGCGGCTGACACCTTTTTCTCCAGTCTCAAGCTCGACTAACCCAAGGAAGCATCCGTATGACAAGCAAGCCTGAACCGGCGGCCAGTGAGCGCCTCGGCGCCCGGGCCGGGGCGTGGGTGTTTCTGGCCTTTGCGGCGGCTTATTTCTGCTCGGCATTGGTGCGGGCCATTACCGCCACCTTGTCACCGGTCCTGACGCAGGAATTCTCCCTGCAGGCCAGTGACCTGGGCTTGCTGGCCGGAGGCTATTTTCTGGGCTTTGCGGCCACGCAACTGCCTCTGGGCGCCTGGCTGGATCGTTATGGTCCCAAGCGGGTCATCCTGTGTTTTCTCACCCTTGCGGTGATCGGTTGCCTGGCATTTTCTTTAGCCAGCACGTTTGCGGGCCTGCTGGCGGCGCGTGTGCTGGTAGGCATGGGCGTGAGCGCCTGCCTGATGGCGCCGCTGACGGGCTACCGCCGCTGGTTTGACGCACCCAACTTGCTGCGCGCGAACTCCTGGATGCTCATGGCGGGCTCGCTGGGGATGGTGGCTTCGACCCTGCCGGTGCAGTGGCTGATGCCCTGGCTGGGCTGGCGGCCCATGTTCTGGATTCTGGCGGGGATGGTGCTGCTGTCGATGCTGGTGATCGCGCGCGTGGTGCCCGTCTGGGCGACTGCGGACCCGTCGCACGCTGCGGCGGGGGCTGCCAAGCCCAGCTACAGCGCGGTCTGGCGCAGCCGCTATTTCCAGAAATTGTCCTGGCTGGCATTTTTCAACTACGGCGGCCTGATTGCCGTGCAGACCTTGTGGGCCGGCCCCTGGATGATCCGCGTGGCGGGCTACACGCCGCTGGAGTCGGCCACCGGGCTGTTTTACATCAATGCCACCATGCTGGTGACTTATTGGGCCTGGGGCATGGTCAATCCGTGGCTGGTGCGCCATGGCTGGGACGCCGACCGCTTGCTGGCCTGGGGGGTGCCGTTGAGCCTGCTCGTGCTGGCGGTCAATATCCTCGGCGGCAGTGCTACCGGCTGGCTGGGTTGGGCTCTTTTTTGCATGAGTTCGAGCGTCCTGGGTCTGGCTCAGCCGGCGGTGGGAATGGCCTTTGCCTCCAACTTGGTGGGGCGCGCCTTATCGGCCTACAACCTGCTGATTTTTGCCGGCATTTTTGTCGTTCAGTGGGGCATCGGCCTGCTGGTTGACGCGTTCAAGGCCGCCGGATGGGATGAAATCGCCAGTTTTCAGGCGGCCATGGGCGTGTTTTTCTGTAGTTGCCTGGCCTCCTATGCGTACTTCATCTTCGTCAAAGCCGATAATTCACCCCAATGAACGGCATTTTGATTCTGGCGCACGCTCCGCTGGCCTCGGCCTTGCGCCAGTGCATCGCGCACGTTTTCAGCGATAACGAGCAAGGGGTGCTCGCGCTGGATGTGCAGCCCAACGAACCCCCGGAAGAGACCCTGGCGCAGGCCCGCATCATGCTCGAGCAGTTGGGCACGAGCACGGTGCTGGTGATCACAGACGTCTTTGGTGCCACGCCTTGCAACATTGCCCAGAAGCTGGTCGACGGGCACCGCAGCAAACTTGTCACAGGCGTTAACCTGCCCATGCTTCTGCGTACCGTGTCGTACCGCCACGAGTCGCTGGACGCGCTGGTGGCCCGCGCCTTGGTCGGCGCCACCCAGGGTGTGATGCAGGTGACCATTACCGCTCCTCAAAATCAGAATCGCCGCAACCATGATCAAGAACAGTACGACCATCAGCAATAAACTCGGACTGCATGCCCGTGCCTCTGCCAAGCTGACCAAGGTCGCGGGCAGTTTTTCGTGCGAGGTCTGGATGACCCGCGGCGAGCGGCGGGTCAACGCCAAGAGCATCATGGGCGTCATGATGCTGGCCGCAGGCCTGGGCAGCACCGTCGAGATCGAGACCCAAGGCTCGGATGAGCAGCCAGCCATGGACGCGCTGCTGGCGCTGATCGCCGACAAGTTTGGCGAGGGTGAGTGACATGCGGGTGGAGTGTGTAGCCCCCACGCTTGCCACTGCGTGTGCTGCGCTGCCCCCCGAGGGGGTGTTCCCCGGCTTGGGGCGGCCCTTCGGAAAACTGTTGGCCTCTACGTTTGTCGCTTCATGCGCTGCGCTGCACCTGGGGGCTAAGCAATGACTTTTTCGATCCACGGCCTGGCAGTTTCCCGGGGTATTGCCATCGGTCGGGCGGTGCTGGTGGCGTCCAGTCGGGCCGATGTGGCGCACTATTTCATTGACGCGGAAAAAACGGCAGACGAAGTTCAGCGCGTGCGCCTGGCCCGTAATGCGGTGACCGACGAAATCAGCCGCGTTCAGCGCGACTTGCCCAAGGAGGCGCCGCATGAGTTGGCGGCCTTGCTGGATGTGCAACTCATGCTGCTGCAAGACGAGCAGCTGATCAGTGGTGTCAAACACTGGATCAACGACCGTCACTACAACGCCGAATGGGCCCTGACGACCCAATTCGAGGTGATCGCCCGTCAGTTCGATGAGATGGAGGACGAATACCTGCGCGAGCGCAAGGCCGACCTGGAACAAGTGGTCGAGCGTATTTTGCGGGCGATGAAGGGCGCTGGCTCACCCGTTCAGCCCCCCGCTCAGGGGGCAGGGCGCAAGGCCCAGCAGCAGGACTTGTTGCTCGAAGACTCGCTGGACGTGCCCCTGGTGTTGGTGGCCCACGACATCTCGCCGGCTGACATGTTGCAGTTCAAGCAAAGTCTGTTTGTCGGTTTCGCAACGGACGTGGGTGGCAAGACGTCGCACACTGCCATTGTGGCCCGCAGCATGGACATTCCGGCGGTGGTGGGGGCGCGCAGCGCCAGCCAACTGATCAAGCAGGATGATTGGGTCATCATTGATGGCGATGCGGGGGTGCTGATCGTCGACCCGTCTCCCATTATCTTGGCGGAATATGCCTTCAAGCAACGCCAGGGCGAGCTCGAACGCGAGCGCCTTAATCGCCTGCGCCACACGCCGGCCATCACGCTGGACGGTCAGCGAGTTGATCTGCTGGCCAACATCGAAATGCCCGCCGACACGCTGGGTGCGGTAGCCACGGGCGCCGTAGGTGTGGGTCTGTTTCGCAGCGAGTTTCTGTTCATGGGGCGTAGCGGCAAGCTGCCCGACGAAGAAGAGCAGTACCAGGCCTACCGCCAGGCCATTGACGGCATGCAAGGTTTGCCGGTGACCATCCGCACGGTGGACATCGGCTCGGACAAGCCTCTGGACCGCCTGGGCAAGGCGCAAGACACCCACTTGAACCCCGCGCTGGGTTTGCGAGCTATTCGCTGGAGCCTGGCCGACCCGCCCATGTTCCTGACGCAGTTGCGCGCCATCTTGCGTGCAGCGGCGCATGGTCAGGTCAATTTGCTGGTGCCCATGCTGGCGCATGTCAGCGAAATTCGCCAGACCGTGGCCTTGATTGACCATGCCCGCGCTCAGCTCGACACCAAGGGCGTGGCTTACGGCCCCGTCAAGCTAGGTGCCATGATTGAAATTCCGGCGGCAGCTCTGATGATCAAGGTCTTTCTCAAGCATTTCGACTTTTTGTCCTTGGGCACCAACGACCTGATCCAGTACACGCTGGCCATTGATCGCGCTGATGAATCGGTGGCGCATCTGTACGACCCGTGTCATCCGGCAGTGTTGCGGCTGGTGGCAGACACCATCGCCGAATGTCAGGCGCATGACAAACCGGTGAGTGTGTGTGGCGAGATGGCTGGCGACGTGAGCATGACCCGTTTATTGCTGGGTCTGGGATTGCGTTGTTTTTCCATGCACCCCTCGCAAATTCTGGCGGTCAAGCAGCAGGTCTTGCGTGCTGATGCCAGCAAGTTGCAGGCTTGGGCGCAAGAGGTCATCAGCAGCGACGATCCTGCGGCCCGCTTGGTGGCCTCCTAAAAGTCAGGCGCCTGGGCCGCCCGGTGCCTGGCGAGTCTCAGAGCCGCCGATGAAGTCGAGCATTAGCTGCGCAATGCGAGCGCCATCAAGGTGGCCGTCCTGCAGGCCTGCCACGCCTTCTTGGTACAGCACCTCGCCAAGCTGCGCGCGACGCAGGTTCAGTAAAAATGCGCTGTAGGCGGGCTCAAATTCCGGGTGCGGCTGGATGCAAAACACCTGTTGCCCGATGGCGTAGGCGGCGATCGGGCAGTGCGCGTTGCCAGCCAGCAGGCGCGCTCCGGCTGGCAACTCCAGCACCTGGTCCTGGTGGCTGGCCAGTAAGCTCACTTGCTCGGCCCGATCGCTGAACTGCGCGGGCTCGTGCCAGGTGTACCGGGTGCGCCCGACACCCCAGCCCTGGGGCGCGCGGGCAACTTTGGCACCCAGGCAATGCGCAATCAACTGGTGCCCAAAGCACACCCCGATAAGCGGCTTTTTTTGCGTCAACAGAGCGCTCACCCGCCGGCGCAATTGGACGACCCAGGCATCATCTGAAAAGGCATCGGCACGGCTGCCCGTCAGCAACACGGCATCGTAGGACCCGAACGACGCGGGGTAATGTTCGCAGCGCGCACTGAAGATGTCGACGGCCCCCTGAAAACCCACGCTGCGCAGCAAGCGCTCGAACATCGCGGCGTAGCTGCCCCAGATGGGGGCGGCCGCCGGGTCGAGTACGTCGTTGTCCAGGATGCAAAGTTTCATGGCGAACTGCTCTTCATTGAGCGCGCGCCGATGACCGATGCGGCGACAATCAACAGAGCGGCCGCAGCGATGGTCCAACTCATAGCGCTGCCGCTGACCAGCATCAACAGGGCCGTGGAGCCTAGCGGCGTGAGATAACTCAGGATGCCGATCTGCCGTGGGTCACCGAGCTTCAAAGCCTTGTCCCACAAGAAAAAGGCCGCACCGAGTGGGCCAAGCCCCATCAGCACAATCAGGAGGCCGTCACGCAAGCTCAGACTGACGGCGGGCTCCAGCGCGGCATGGCACAGCAACGAGAGCGCGCCCGACACTGCCCCGAAGAGGCCGATGGCGGATGTGGCGAAGGGCTGCACACGTTGCGTGCCCAGCGAATAGGTGGCCCAGATGATGGCCGATCCCAGTGCTGGCAAATAGCCCCAGAACCAGCCCGCAGTGCTTGCCGTGCTGGTGGAAGCCGCCGGTCCGAGAATGGCCAGGGCTGCGCCCGCGAGTCCCATGAGCGCCGCCAGCACGTGCACAGCCTTGAGCCGAAGCGCAGGCATGAAGCATGGCGCCAGAATCACCATCAGCAGCGGCCACAGGTAGTTGACCAGATTGGCCTCCACGGGCGGCGCGTGCCTGAGCGCGATGAACAGCAGAAAATGAAATCCGAACAAGCCGTAAACCCCCAGTGCCAGCGTGCTCAGGGGCAGCCTCAGGGCGCGCGGATTGCGCAGCAGGGCGGGCAGGCTCAGGCAACTGCCCACCAGCAAGGACAGCCCCGTGAGCAGGAAGGGCGGGACGTGTTGAAGCAGCAGGCCCAGCCCCGCCAGGCAGGCCCACAAGGCAATGGCGCCCAGGGCATACCACCGGGCCTGGCGTTCATGGGAAGGCTCGTGCGGGTTCGAGGTCATGGCTGCCCGCAACCCGCCCGCCATATCGGCCACATGGGCGGCTTATTGGGGCACGCTGCTCGCCAGTGCCGCAGCGTGGGCCTGCTGGTCGGCGTGGTAGCTCGATCGCACCATCGCACCGACGGCGGCGTGCGAGAAGCCCATCTCGTAGGCCTTGACCTCGAACATTTTGAAGGTGTCGGGATGCACATAGCGGCGCACCGGCAAATGCGAGGTCGAGGGTGCCAGGTATTGACCGATGGTCAGCATCTCGATGTTGTGTTCGCGCATGTCGCGCATGACTTGCAGCACTTCCTCGTCGGTCTCGCCGAGCCCGACCATGATGCCGCTCTTGGTGGGAACGTCAGGATGCAGAGCCTTGAATTTTTTGAGCAGGCTCAGGCTGCACTGGTAAACAGAGCCGGGACGGGCTTCTTTGTAGAGGCGCGCGGTCGTCTCCAGGTTGTGATTCATCACGTCTGGCGGCGCGGCCTGCAGGATCGTGAGCGCGCGGTCGTCACGGCCACGGAAGTCGGGCACCAGCACCTCGATTTGTGTCTCGGGTGACAGCGCCCTGATGCGCGAGATGCA
>CAIMVC010000174.1 GCA_903844825.1 uncultured Burkholderiales bacterium
CGCCTGTGGTGCGCCTCGACCGACTACTCGGGCGACCTGGGCATTGACGACAAGATCCTGGCGCGCGTGGTCGACGCCTACCGCCGCATCCGCAACACGCTGCGCTTCCTGATGGCCAACATCAGCGATTTTGATCCCGCCAGCGACGCGGTGCCAGCCGATCAGTTGCTGGAAATCGACCGTTACGCGCTCAGCCGCGCCGCCCAGCTGCAGGCGGACATCCTGGCGCATTACGAGGTGTATGAATTTCACCCGGTGGTCTCGCGGCTGCAAATTTACTGCAGCGAAGACCTCGGCTCGTTTTACCTGGACGTGCTCAAGGACCGGCTCTACACCACGGCGCCCAAGTCGCTGGCCCGGCGCAGTGCGCAAACGGCCCTGCACCAGATCACTCACGCCATGCTGCGCTGGATGGCACCGTTTTTGAGCTTCACGGCTGAAGAGGCCTGGCAGGTGTTCGGCTCGTCGGAGTCCATCTTCATGGAAACCTACAGCGACCTGGGCACGCCCGACGCGTCCTTGCTGGCCAAATGGGGCCGCATCCGTGAACTGCGTGACCTGGTCAACAAAGACATTGAAACGCTGCGCGCCGACGGCAAGGTGGGCTCATCGCTGCAGGCACGGGTCCGGCTTGGCGTCAGCGCCCCGGACCATGCGCTACTGGCCTCGCTGGGGGCCGATCTGAAGTTCGTCTTCATTACCTCCGAGGTGGATCTGGCCCTGGCCGACGCGCTGGCCATTGAAACAGCACCCAGCAGCAGTACCAAATGCGAGCGCTGCTGGCACTACCGCGATGACGTGGGCCATGATGCGGCGCACCCCACCTTGTGCGGGCGCTGCACCAGCAACCTGTTTGGCGCCGGCGAAGACCGGCAGGTTGCCTGATGGCTCGCAACGCCGCGCGCAAGTCATCCTCGGCAGGCCTGCTGCCCTGGCTGTCGCTGGCCTTGCTGCTGCTGATCGCCGATCAGTTCACCAAGGTGCTGATCATGGGCTATTACCAGCTCGGCGATTCGACCTACGTCACCAGCTTTTTCAATATCGTGCGCGCCCACAACACCGGCGCCGCCTTCTCCTTTCTGGCCTCGGCCTCGGGCTGGCAACGCTGGTTCTTCACGGGCATTGGCGTGGCGGCTGCCGTGTTCATTGTCTGGATGCTCAAGTCGCACGCCGGGCAAAAGCTGTTTTCGCTGGCCATGGCCTGCATCCTGGGGGGCGCCATCGGCAACGTGATCGATCGCGTGCTACACGGCTACGTGGTCGACTTTCTGGATTTTCATTGGCGCGGCTGGCACTTTCCAGCCTTTAACGTAGCCGATAGCGCCATCACGCTGGGCGCCATCTGCCTGATCCTCGACGAGTTGCTGCGGGTGCGCCGGGCGCGCTGAACAAGACACAGCCCGGCGCGTAACCGGGCCCTCCAAGCGAGGCGGCCAGCCAGGCGAGGGGCCACCCGTGGCGCCACCTCGCCGGCGTTTTAGACCGTCAAAATGGTGCAGCCCGTGGTTTTGCGTGCTTCCAGCGAGCGATGCGCCTCGGCCACATCGGCCAGGGCAAAGCGCTGGTCGATCTGAATATGCACCTGGCCGCTGGTGACCATGGCAAACAGCTCGTCGGCGATCGCCTGGGAGCTTTCGCGCGTTGCCAGATGCGTGAACAGCGTCGGTCGGCTCACATACAACGAACCCTTGGCCGCCAGCAGCCCCAAGTCCAGCGGCTCGACCTTGCCCGAGGCGTTACCAAAGTTGGCCAGCAGGCCAAACGGACGCAGGCAGTCCAGCGACTTCAGGAAGGTGTCCTTGCCCACCGAGTCGTAAACCACCTTCACGCCAGCGCCGCCCGTGATCTCTTTGACGCGCGCCACAAAATCTTCTTTGGCGTAGTTGATGGTGAACGCCGCCCCTTCGGCTTTGGCCAGCGCACACTTTTCGTCGGAGCCGGCAGTGCCGATCAGTTGCAAACCCATGGCCCGGGCCCATTGGCAGGCGATCAGCCCGACGCCACCCGCTGCGGCGTGAAACAGAACAAAGTCCCCCGCCTGCAGGCCGCCCTGCGGCTGCGTGCGGCGCAGCAGGTACTGCACCGTCATGCCCTTGAGCATCATGGCGGCGCCGGTTTCAAAAGAAATCGCGTCGGGCAGTTTGCAGACGCAGCGCGCCGGCATGACGCGCACCTCGCAGTAGCTGCCCGGTGGCTGGCTGGCGTAGGCCGCGCGGTCACCGACCTGCAGGTGCGTCACGCCCTCGCCCACCGCCTCGACCACCCCTGACGCTTCCATGCCCAGCTGCAGCGGCATCGCAAAGTTGTACAGGCCGGAGCGCTGGTAAATGTCGATGTAGTTCAGGCCAATGGCCTTGTGGCGGATCCGAATTTCACCCGGTCCTGGCTCGCCCACGCTGACTTCGACCAGTTTGAGTTCTTCGGGGCCGCCATGACGATCAATGCGTATGGCTTTGGACAGTGTGGGGCTCATGCCGTTTCTCCAGTGTTGGTTTTTTTAAAGTGATGAAATTCTCACCGGCCGGATCGTGACACGATTTGAACTTTGCTGCTCGCCAGCGCCGCGACCTGTGGCCCTGGCCCGCGCGCCAGGGGGACAAACTTCGATACAGTCCAGGGATGAGCACTCGCCTGACCCCTTCGACCATCTTGCTGTTGACCCTCCCGCCCTTGCTCTGGGCCGGCAATGCGGTCACCGGCCGGATGTTCAACGCGCAGGTGCCGCCCATGACGCTGAACCTGATGCGCTGGGTGCTGGCTTTTGTATTTTTGCTGCCATTGGCGCACCGGGTGCTCAGGCGCAGCAGCCCGCTTTGGCGCGACTGGCGCCGTTTTTCGGTGTTGGGACTGGTTAGCATCGGCGCTTACAACTCGCTGCAATACCTGGCCCTGAAAACCTCCACCCCGATCAACACCACCTTGGTCGGTGGCAGCCTGCCGGTCTGGGTGCTGGCCATGGGGTGGCTGTTTTACGGAGAAAAAGTCTCCAGGCGCCAGCTGCTTGGGGCCGCCCTGTCGATCTGCGGGGTGCTGCTGGTCCTCAGTCGCGGGCAGTGGGCCGTGCTGACCCAGGTGACTTTGGTGCCGGGCGATGTCTATGTCCTGATCGCCACACTCGCCTGGGCCTACTACAGCTGGATGCTGGCCAAGCCCACGGAGCCCGCCGAAATCCGCGGCGACTGGGCGGCTTTTTTAATGGCCCAGATCGTCTTTGGCATCGCCTGGTCGGCCCTGTTTTCGGCCGGTGAATGGGCGCTGACCGACGCCCACATCGACTGGAGCTGGTCGCTGCTGGCCGCCCTGCTTTTCATTGCCCTGGGGCCAGCGCTGCTGGCTTACCGTTCGTGGGGGGCGGGTATCGGGCGCGCCGGGCCGGCGATGGCCGGCTTTTTCTCGAACCTCACGCCGCTCTTTGCCGCCATGATGTCGTCGGCATTTCTGGGTGAAGCGCCCCAGCTTTATCACGCGCTGGCTTTTGTACTGATTGTGGGCGGCATCGTGGTGTCATCCAGGCGCTGAAGACCCTCCGAGCCACACGCCGATTGGGGTCAACCCTACAATTAACGCCACATTGAAGCTCCTGAACCGCCTCTTGACACGCCTGCAACGCAGGCCGCCAGCACGCCTCTCATCGCCCGGCGCCGACAGCGCCCCCGCACGCCACCCCAGCCTGGTGATTTTTTGGGCCAGCCTGTGGCTGGCCACCGCCTGCAACCTCGCGCTGTGGCAAAGCCTGTGGCGATTACCCGAAATCCAGGGCTGGCGGGGTCTGCTGGTGGGCGTCGGCATGGCCGTACTGGTAGGCGCCTGCCTGCACCTGCTGCTGACACTGCTGGCGGGCCGCTGGACGGTCAAACCCCTGATCACTCTGCTGCTGCTGATGGCTGCAGTGGGCAGCCACTTCATGCTGAGCTACGGTGTGGTGATCGACACCAGCATGATCATCAACACCCTGCAGACCGATCCGCGCGAAGCCCGGGACCTGATGAACTGGCGCCTGCTGGCCATGGTCGCGGGATTAGGCGTGGCGCCGGCCTGGTGGCTATGGCGGCAGCCGCTGGCCTATCCGAAGCTGCCCCGGCAATTGCTCATCAATGGCGCCTCGGCGCTGCTGTCGGTGCTGCTGCTGGGCGGCACGCTGCTGCTGATGTTCCAGGACTTTTCTTCGCTGATGCGCAACCACACCCAGCTGCGCTACCTGCTGAACCCGCTGAACTCGATCTACGGCCTGGCCGAAGCCGGCACCCTGCCCTGGCGCCAGGCGCAGGAACCTTTCAAACTGCTGGGTGAGGATGCCCGTTTGGGCCCCAGTTACCAGGGCCAGGGCAAACCACCGCTGGTGTTGTTGGTGCTCGGCGAGACCGCGCGCAGCGGCAACTTCGGCATCAACGGCTACGGCCGCGACACCACGCCCGAACTGGCGCAGCTTGGCGTCGTCAGTCAGCGCAATGCCTGGTCGTGCGGCACCAGTACCGCGGCCTCGGTGCCCTGCATGTTCTCGCACCTGGGGCGCGAAGGTTTTAACAAGGCCAAAGGTCGGCAGGAAGGCCTGCTCGATGTACTGCAGCGGGCCGGCCTGGCAGTGCTCTGGCTGGACAACCAGTCGGGCTGCAAAGGTGTTTGTGATCGTGTCAGTCAGGTCAGCACCACCGCTTTGAAAGTTCCCGGCCTGTGCGACGGGGGCGAGTGCCTTGACGAGGTCATGCTGCATGAACTCGAGCAGCGCATCGCCGCCTTGCCGGCCGCGCAGCGCCGCCAGGGCGTGGTGCTGGTCATGCACCAGATGGGCAGCCACGGGCCGGCCTATTTCAAGCGCTCACCGGCCGCGTTCAAGCGTTTCACGCCTGAATGCCGCAGCAACAACCTGCCCGAGTGCGACCGGCCGTCAGTGATCAATGCCTACGACAACTCCATTGCCTACACCGACCACTTTCTGGCCAAGGCCATCGCCTGGCTGCGGGGCCAGGACAGCCAAGCCAGCACCGCCCTGGTGTACGTGTCTGATCACGGCGAGTCGCTGGGCGAAAACAACCTGTACCTGCACGGCCTGCCCTACGCCGTGGCCCCGGATGTTCAGAAAAAAGTACCCTGGATCAGCTGGCTGTCACCGGCTTTTGAAAAGCGCCTGAGCCTGCCATCGGCCTGCCTGCGCCAGCAGCTGGAGCGCCCGCTCAGCCACGACCACTACTTTCACTCGGTGCTAGGCCTGCTGGACGTGCAAACCAGCGTCTACCGCCGGGAACTCGACCTGTACGCCGACTGCAGAGCGCCGGGCAGTTCCTGAGACCGCAGCCCGTCGGGCCGCCACCGACCCGGAGCCGGGCAGCGGCCAGACCCGATTGATCCAGCTCAGTACGTGCCGGGGTAGGCGCCGCCATCGGCCAGCACGTTTTGCCCCGTCATGTACGAGGCGTGCTGGCTGCACAAAAATGCACATATTGCACCGAACTCCTCGGGCGTGCCAAAACGCCTGGCCGGAATGCCATTGCGGCGGGCCGTGGTCACGGCGTCCAGGCTCTGACCGGATTTTTCAGCGCCTGAGGCCAGCGTGAGCTTGAGACGATCGGTGTCAAACGCGCCGGGCAGCAAGTTGTTAATGGTCACGCCGCGGGCCGCCAGCTTGCTGCGCGAGACGCCCGCGACAAAACCCGTCAGGCCGCTGCGCGCTCCGTTGCTCAGACCCAGAATGTCGATAGGCGCCTTGACCGCGCTGGACGTGATGTTGATGATGCGGCCAAAGCCACGCTCGGCCATGCCGTCGACGGTGGCTTTGATCAGCTCGATGGGGGTGAGCATGTTGGCGTCCACGGCCTTGATCCAGATGTCACGGTCCCACTGCCGAAAGTCACCTGGCGGCGGGCCGCCCGCGTTGGTGATGACGATGTCAAAGTCCTGGCGCACGGCAAACACCGCAGCGCGTCCTTCAGGCGTGGTGATGTCGGCGGCCACCGAAAGTACCTGAGCGCCAGCCGGACGGGCTGGGTCGGCCAGCAACCGGGCGGCCGCCGCCTCCAGGGCCGGTGCGCCCCGGGCGACGATCAGCACATGCACACCCTCGCGCACCAGCGCCTCGGCGCAACCCAGACCCAAACCCTTGCTGGCGCCGCACACCAGCGCCCACTTACCGGTAATTCCTAAATCCATGGCGATTTCCTTGTGATGATGCTCAAAATCAAGTTGCAGCGCATCGGCGCATCACGCCGGTTTGCTGCGGGTAAAAACATAAATGCCGGCAATCACCAGCACGGTACCGGCGGCCACCCAGGCGGTGAACGGCTCGCCCAAGAGCAGCACCCCCAGCAAAATGGTCGACAAAGGCCCCACCATGCCGGCCTGAGCGGCCGCGCCGGCCCCCACGCGCTCGATCGCCATCATGACCATCAGGACCGGCGCCGCAGTGCACAGCGTGGCATTGAGCACCGACAGCCAGATCACCGGCGGGGCCACCTCGAACGAGCCTAACGGGCGCAGCACCAGAAACTGGGTGATGCAGCACAGGCAGGCCACGCTGGACGCCAGGCCCACCAGGCGCATCGACCCCAGACGCTTGACGAGCTCGCCGCTGTAGAGCAAGTACAGCGCGTACATCACGGCGCTGGCAAAAACCAGCAAGGCGCCGAAGGCGGCGTGATGCCCCTGCACGGTGACTTCATGACCAAACACCAGCACCACACCAGCGTAACTGACGGCCATGCCCAGCACCTGCCGCCGCGTGACCTTGCGCTTGTAAATGAGCAAGCCCAGCAAAAGCACGACCGTCGGGTTCAGGTACAAAATCAGGCGCTCCAGCGAAGCACTGATGAACTGAAGACCGACAAAGTCCAGAAAACTCGACAGGTAGTAGCCTGTGAACCCCAGCCACAGCACACCGCGCCAGTCGCGCCAGCTCAGCGCCGCCCGCCCCCGGCTGGCCCACCAGGCCATGACGGCAAAAATCGGCAACGCAAACAGCATCCTCAGCATGATCAGGGTGACCGGATCGACGCCGTGACGGTAGGCCAGCTTGATGATGATGGCCTTGCCGCTGAAAGCTATGGCGCCCAAGACGGCCAGCGCCAGGCCCAGCGCATGCCGGTTGGCGGCCTCGCGCCGGTCGCCAGACGCCGTATCGGTCTCTGCCAGGGACGTCATCCCGGCACCTTAAAACCCAACCGCCTGGCCATCACGACGTGCGTCACTGGCCGCCACATAGCCCTGAACCTGGGGATCGCCAGCGCGCCAGATGAACTGACCGGCGCCAAAGTCCTGGTAAGAATCATTGATGACCTCGGTGCGGTGACCACGCTCGGACAAGCCCTGCACGGTGCTCGCGTTCATCGCAGCCTCCACATTGATCTCAAGCCCCGCGTTGTAGCGCCAGCGCGGCGCATCGCACGCTGCCTGCGGATTTTGCTGGTAGTCGAGCATACGCACCAGCGTTTGCATATGGCCTTGCGGCTGCATGTTGGCACCCATCACGCCAAAACTCATCACGGGCTGCCCGGCCCTGGACAAAAAAGCCGGGATGATGGTGTGAAACGGCCGCTTGCCAGGTGCGACCTGGTTAGCGCCCTCCCGCAGGCTGAAACCGTGGCCGCGGTTTTGCAGGCTGATACCAAATTCAGGCTCGACACAGCCGGAGCCAAAGCCCATGTAATTGGACTGGATGAAACTCACCATCATGCCGTTTTCATCGGCCGCCGACAGATAAATGGTGCCCCCCTTGACCGGGTTACCTGCGCCAAAGTCCTGGGCTTTCTTCATGTTGATGAGCTTTGCACGCGATGCCAGGTAGGCGTCGTCCAGCATCTCATCGGCGGTGACTTCCATCGACTCCGGCTCGGCCACGTAGCGGTAGACGTCGGCAAAAGCCAGCTTCATGGCCTCAATTTGCAGATGCTGCGAATCGACGCCATCAACCGGCAGGCCAGCCACGTCGAAGTGCGACAAGATACCCAGCGCGATCAGCGCCGCAATACCCTGGCCATTGGGCGGTATCTCGTGCAAGGTGTAGCCGCGGTAGTTCTTGGCAATCGGGCTGACCCATTCGGGCCGGTAGTCTTCAAAATCCCTGGCCGTCAGGCTGCCGCCTTGTTGAGCGGAAAATTTTTCCAGCGCCTGGGCAATCTCCCCACCATAAAAAGCCTGGCCTCGGCTGCTGGCAATCGCGCGAAGGCCTTTGGCCGCGGCCTTGAACTGAAACAGCTCACCCACGGCAGGTGCGCGTCCCCTGGGCAAAAACGACTGGGCAAAGCCTGGCAAAGACTGCAACTCGGCCGTGGCCGCGGCCCACTTTTGTTGCACCACGGTGGGCAGCAAATAGCCACGCTCGGCAATCTCGATGGCCGGCTCCATCAGGTCGGCAAAAGGCAGCTTGCCAAAGCGCTCGCTCATGGCCACCCAGCTGGCGACCGCGCCGGGGACAGTCACCGAATCCATTCCGCGCTTGGGCGGCGTGGCGCTGTCGACGCCGTACTTGCGCTGAAAGTACTCAGGCGTCCAGGCCCCTGGCGCACGCCCTGACGCGTTGAGCCCGTGCAGTTCGCGGCCATCCCACACCAGGGCAAAGGCATCGCTGCCCAGACCGTTGCTGACGGGCTCGACGATGGTCATGGCCGCAGCCGCCGCAATGGCCGCGTCAACCGCATTGCCGCCCTTGAGCATCATGCGCAGGCCCGCCTGGGCGCCCAGGGGGTGCGAGGTCGACACCACGTTGCGCGCAAACAACGGCAGTCGGGTCGAGGTGTAGGGGTTGGAAAAATTGAAATTCATGGCGCAGCGCTCGCTTCAGACATAAAGGAAGGTCATCCTAAATTCGGGATTTAGGGTCTCGCATTGTGCCGGCAATCGGGACGGCTTCTGGGTTGCAGCAGCCCGTTGTGCCTTCTCATCCGGGCAAGGGCCTCATGAACAAAAACGGCGCCCGAAGGCGCCGCTTTCCTGAGCCGGGTCAAAGTCAGTCTTCAACGAAGGCTTCTTCCCGCTTGTTCTTGATGGATGGCAAAAGCACGATCACCAACAACAGGGCACCCGCAGCCAACAGGCCAGCGGACAAAGGACGGGTGACAAAGACGGTCCAGTCACCACGCGAGAGCAAGAGCGCACGGCGCAGGTTCTCTTCCATCATGGGGCCCAGAATGAAACCCAGCAGCAGGGGTGCGGGCTCACAACCAAGTTTGACAAACAAATAACCGACCAAGCCGAAGATACCCACCATCCACACGTCAAATGTATTGTTGTTGGTCGAGTACACGCCCACCGCGCAAAACAGCACAATGGCGGGGAACAGGTAACGGTACGGCACGGTCAACAGTTTGATCCACATGCCGATCAGCGGCAGGTTCAGAATGATCAACATGGCGTTACCGATCCACATCGAGGCAATCAGGCCCCAGAACAACTCGGGGTTGCTGGTCATGACCTGGGGGCCAGGCTGGATGTTGTGAATCGTCATGGCACCCACCATCAAAGCCATCACCGCGTTAGGCGGAATGCCCAGCGTGAGCAAGGGAATGAAGGAGGTTTGCGCGCCGGCGTTGTTGGCCGACTCAGGACCCGCCACACCGCGGATGTTGCCTTGGCCGAAGGGCACTTCGCCAGGTTTGAGCTGGATTTTCTTTTCCAGCGCATAGGCTGCAAAAGCAGCCAGCAAGGCGCCACCGCCAGGCAAGATGCCCAGAGCCGAACCCAGCGTGGTGCCTCGCAGAACGGCCGGGAACATGTTCTTCAAGTCTTCCTTGGTCGGAAACAGGCCGGTGACCTTGGACGTGAACACCTCGCGCTCGTGCTCGGGCTGGGCCAGGTTGCTGATGATCTCGCCGTAGCCGAACACACCCATGGCGATCACGACAAAGCCAATACCGTCGGTCAGTTCGGGAACGTCGAAACTAAAACGAGCCACACCCGAATTGACGTCGGTTCCGACCAGGCCCATGAGCAGACCCAGAACGATCATGGCAATGGCCTTGAGCAATGAGCCCGAGGCCAGAACGACCGCACCGATCAGGCCCAGGACCATCAGGGCAAAGTACTCGGCAGGACCGAATTTAAAGGCCAGTTCGGTCAGGGGGGGTGCAAAGGCAGCCAGAATCAGGGTGCCAATGCAGCCAGCAAAAAACGAACCCAGACCGGCGGCGGCCAAAGCAGGCCCCGCTCGCCCCTTGCGCGCCATCTGGTAGCCGTCAATACAGGTGACGACCGATGACGACTCGCCTGGCAGGTTGACCAAAATCGCGGTGGTCGAGCCGCCGTACTGGGCACCGTAGTAAATGCCGGCCAGCATGATCAGGGCCGACACTGGCGGCAGGGCATAGGTGGCGGGCAACAACATGGCGATGGTGGCCACAGGTCCCACACCAGGCAAGACGCCGATCAGCGTGCCCAGCACGCAACCGACAAAGGCGTACATCAGGTTGATCGGCGTGAACGCCACACCAAAACCCAGCGACAAGTTTGAAATCAGATCCATTTTATTTACCCTTAGCCGGTGATGAAGGCTGGCCAGACGGGAAACTGCAACTTGAGAACTTTGACGAACGCAAGGTAGCAGCCGACGGCAAGAACAGTCGACAGCACAAAGGTGTTCTTCACTTTCCAGCCGGCTTCCGCCACGCTCGCGATGAAGACCAGCACATAGACACCGAAAATCATGCCCATCGGCTTGAGGCCGATCGATGGCAGGCCACCGATGCAAACGCCAAAGACCAGATTGGCCAAAATCACGAAGACCAGCGGCTTCCAGGCCCAGGGACCGATCTTGTTACCACCGACGGTCTCGACCACCAGCGAATTGAAGGTCACGATCATGCCCAGTATGGCCATGATCACGCCCAGCATCAGCGGAAAGTAACCTGGTCCCATGCGGGCACCCGTTCCTATGCTGTAAGTGGTCGCACCCCAGGCGAAGGCCGAGCCTACCGCCATGAACATGAGACCGGAGAAGAAGTCTTTTTGACTTTTTATCTGCACGGTAAGTCCCCTCTCTAAATTGAAAAACCTCTGGATTGTGCATGGATTCAAACGCGTCTGGCATGTGGCTTACACCTATGCCGCAGGCCGTTCCGTCACTGCAAAGGCTTGAACAATCTGAGCCACTTGGAGGCCGGCAGGCCCCAGCGCGACTCGATGGCCTCGGCTCTTTGCACCATAAAAGGGCGCTCCGGCCGGCTGGCCTGGCGCTGGGCGGCGACCACGGTGTTGCCCTCGCGGGTCGGACGAAAAGCCCAGACCGCCTGCGGTCCAAAAGCCTCAGCGATTTTCTCGAGCGAGCGCTCATAGCTCGAGTCCCGGCCAAACAGGTTCACAGTCATCACCCCGTTGTCGGTGAGCAACTCGCGGCAGTGGGCATAAAAAGCCGGCGTATCCAGAACCGGCGCTGCCGCCTCGTGGTCATACAGATCCACCTGCAGCGCGTCGACCGTTGCGGCGTGTTGTGGTTTTTTGATTTCGTCGCCGGCGTCAGCCAGCAACACCGTGAGTCGGCTGTCATCAGCCGGCAACTTGAACCACAAGCGGCAGGCTGAAATCACCTGCCCATTGAGCTCGACCGCCGTGGTTTTCATGCGCAGTTTCTTGTAGCAAAACTTGGTCAGCGCGGCCGACCCCAGCCCCAGTTGCATGGCGTGCAGACGAGGCACCTCGGCAGCATCAAAAAACAGCAGCCAGGCCATCATGCGCTGGACATATTCGAGCTCGATGTCAAAGGGTGCATCCATCAGCATCGAGCCCTGAATCCAGGGGGTTCCCAAGTGCAGGTACCGAACGTCACCATAGTCGGAAAAATTGACTTCGGGCAGCGTGGGTGCGGCCGCTTTTGGGCGGGAGGAAGGGGTCGCAGAAATGGATTTGGTTTTCAGGGCCATCTGTTGATTCAAGGAGGAGGACGCCGTTGGCAAAGTTCGAGCCTTTGGCAGGAAAGAGCTGCGAGCTTATAGGAGCCCGGGCGTCGAGGGTTCTGCAGCGTCAGGCGATGGCAACAGGCGGCGCAGCCGGGGCAGCGCAGCCAGGGCATTTTCAAGGCAGGCGCGGGCCAATTCGTCGGTGCTGATGCCGCGCAGGCGAGCCACCGCGGCAGCAATGCGCACCAACTCGGCCGGCTCATTACGGCCCTGCGCCTGGCCCTGCTGGCGCTCGCTGGCCGTCTTGTAGAGCCACCAGGGCGGGATGTCCGGCGCGTCGGTTTCCAGCACCAGGGCCTGCAAGGGCAAGGTACTGACCAGATGCCGCAGCTGGCGCGCCGGCACAAAGGTCACAGCCCCCCCAAAGCCAAGCTTGAAACCCAGTTCAATGAACGCCTGCGCCTGCTGCTCGCTGCCGTTAAAGGCGTGCGCAATGCCCAGCCAGCCACCCGCAGGCGCCAGCGCCCGCAAAAATTTAAGCAGGCGATCGGCCGAACGCCGCACATGCAAGATGACCGGCAAGCCATGCGCGCGCGCCAGCTTGAGTTGCTCACGGTAAAAATGCTCCTGCCGCTGCAGCGGCAGGCCCTGCTTGAGTGCCGGCACAAAAAAGTCCAGTCCGATCTCGCCCACCGCCACCAGCCGCGGGTCAGCCGCTTGCGCCGCCAGCGCCGCATCGAGCACCGTCAGATGCGTCTCGTCCGCACGCTCGACACACAGCGGATGAATGCCCAGCGCGTAGCTGTCACCAAAATGGTGCGCCAACGCAGTCACCGCCGCAAAATTAGCCGGCTCAACCGCAGGAATAACGCAGTGCGCCACGCCGGCGGTCCAGGCGCGCTGCCGGACCGCCAGCCGGTCTGGCGCCAGCTCGGACGCGTCCAGATGGCAATGCGTGTCAATCCAGGAAGTCATGTCGCCATGATGCCTCATGCCATAGCCTGATCGGCCGACATGAAGTGCGCCCCCGTGCAAAAGCCCGGCAGACGTGATACCGTGCGAAGACGGCTGCGCCCGGTGTCCGGGAACCTGCAAACCTGGAAACTCGCCAGTGGGTCAGGCCGGCTTTTTACCCCCAAGGTGATCAGATGCGACGGCCTGCCCTCTACAGCAATTCCAGACAATCCGGCCGACAACCCGCCGCGGATTCACACTCCGCGTATTCCCCCTCCGCGTATTCGCCCCCGGCGGACGCGCTGGAAACGTCGGCAACTGCCGACATCAGCGCAGATCGCCGACCCTGGTTCAAGCGTTGGCGAGTCTCCTGGCAAGACCCGCGCTTGCTGTGGGCGGTGATTGGCCTGATGGCGCTCATGATGAGCAGCCTGCTGGCCCTGAGCCTGAGCAACACCCCCCGTGTACTGACGCAAAAAGACATTGACGCGGCCGTCCTGAAGACTCTGGAGACCACGCAACTGCCCTCGGCCGCCTCCAAAGCCTACGAAGCCATCCGACCGTCAGTGGTGCGGGTCACCAGCTACGTGCAGGACAAGAAAACCAAGCAAGACGTGCAGCGCGGCGTCGGCACCGGTGTGGTGATCGTTGACAAAGGCCTGATCCTGACCAACCTGCACGTGGTCCAGGGCGCAGAGACCATCAAGATCGAATTTTCGGACGGACTCGAAAGCACCGCCAGCGTGGTCAGCGTGCAAAGCGAGAACGACCTGGCCGTGCTGCAGGCGCACAAGATCCCCGACGACATGATTGCCGCGACCATGCGTTCCACACAAGACCTGCAGCCGGGTGACGAAGTGCTGGCTGTGGGCTTTCCCTTTGGCATTGGCCCGTCGGCATCGACCGGCGTGATCTCGGGGCTCAAACGCGCCTTCCGGTCTCCCGAAGGCCAGCAGCAAATGAGCAACCTGATCCAGTTCGACGCCGCCGCCAACCCCGGCAACTCCGGCGGGCCGCTGGTCACCATGGATGGGCAGGTGGTGGGCATCGTCACCGCCATCTACAACCCTTCGAGCCAGCGCACCTTTGTCGGCATCGGCTTTGCCGTGCCGATCGAAAACGCCGCCGCGGCCGTCGGCCTGCCACCTTTTTAAGTCATCACCCCACCCCCGACCCCTCACGACGCAGGAGAATGCATGAATTCAGGCAGTTCGCACCCAGGCCCCTTGCAACCGCTGGCTGGCGAGACCGCCCAGCTGATGGAGAAAATCCTCTACGAGGTCAAGCGGGTGGTGGTGGGTCAGGACCGATTTCTCGAGCGCGTCATGGTCGCCATGCTGGCGCAGGGCCACCTGCTGGTCGAGGGCGTTCCCGGCCTGGCCAAAACGCTCACCATCAAGACCCTGGCCACCACCTTGCACGGCCAGTTCAAGCGCATCCAGTTCACCCCCGACCTGGTGCCTGCCGACCTGATCGGCACGCGCATCTACAACCAGAAGACTGGCGACTTCAGCACCTCGCTCGGGCCGGTTTTCACCAATTTGCTGCTGGCCGACGAGATCAACCGGGCGCCCGCCAAAGTACAAAGCGCGCTGCTTGAAGTCATGCAGGAACGCCAGGTCACGATCGCCGGGCAGACCCACACGGTGCCGCAGCCCTTCTTGGTGATGGCCACGCAAAACCCGATCGAGACCGAAGGGACTTATCCCTTGCCGGAAGCCCAGGTCGACCGTTTCATGATGAAGGTCATGGTCGACTACCCCACCGATGAAGAAGAGTACGTGATCGTCGAGCGCGTCACCGGCCCGGCCGTCACCGTCTCGGCCGTGGCCACCACCGAGCAACTGGCCGCGCTGCAAATGCAGTGCCGAAAGGTCTATGTCGATCCATCGCTGGTGCATTACGCCGTCAAGCTGGTGTCGGCCACGCGCCAGCCCGGGCGCCATGGCCTCGCCGATCTGCAGCGCTACATCACCTTCGGCGCCAGCCCCCGCGCCACCATCAACCTGACCGAAGGCGCCCGCGCCCTGGCCATGCTGCGCGGCCGCAGCTACGCCCTGCCCGAGGACATGACCGACCTGGTGCCCGACGTGCTGCGGCACCGGCTGGTGTTGTCGTACGAGGCCCTGTCTGAAGGCCTGGACAGCGACGCCGTGATCGCCCGGATCAGCGCCAAAATCCCGCCTCCGCCCAAGCCGCTGGAACATGGCAATTCCTGAAGCAACGCCAACTACACCGGGCACACCGGAGAGCGCCGAGCATTTGCTGCGCCGGCTGGAATGGACGGTGCTGCGCCGCCTCGACGGCTTGCTGCAGGGGGACTACCGCACCTTCATGCGCGGCACCGGCATGGATCTGGCCGACCTGCGCGAATACCAGCACCATGACGACGTGCGGCACATCGACTGGAACGTGACGGCGCGGCTGGCGCAGCCGCATGTGCGCGTCTTCACCGAGGATCGGGAAATGAGCGCCTGGTTCTTGCTCGACATGAGCGAGTCGATGGATTTCGGCTCGGGTGAGAGGCGCAAGCGCGACATCTCGGCTGAGTTCGTCGCCATCATGGCGCGCCTGCTCACCGGCCACGGCAACCGCGTCGGGGCCATGCTCTACGGCTCGGGCGTGGATACCGTTCTGCCCGCGCGCGGTGGCCGTCAGCAGGTGCTGCGCCTGCTACACAGCCTGCAAAACCGCAAGCCACCTTCCGCCCCTGTCGCCACCCGTCTGCACGACCTGCTCGACTCGGCCGCACACACGCTCAAACGCCGCTCAACGGTGTTTGTGGTGTCCGACTTCATCAGCGAGCCCGGCTGGGATAAAGCCCTGGGACTGATCGCCCAGCGCCACGAAGTGGTGGCCGTACGCCTGCTTGACCCGCTGGAGATGGCCCTGCCTGACCTGGGCCTGATTGAGCTGCGCGATGCGGAGACCGGCGAGTACCTGCTGGTCGACACCCACGACAAGGGCTTTCGGCAACGTTTTGCAAGCATCGCCGCTCAGCGCGAAACCGATCTGCGGCAAGCCCTGATGCGCGCCGGCGTCGACACCCTGGAGCTGGCGACCGATGACACCATGATCGACGCCCTGATCCGTTTCACCGATTTGAGGAAACGCAGCATGCGCGGTCCCCAGACGCGTGGCCGCGGCGCACTGCCCTCGCACCTGACAGCCACGACCTGAAAAGGCACCCACCCATGCCCTCCAGTCGTCAATGCACTATTGAAAAAATGTCTCAGAACAGTGGTCAGAGGCGCTGCGAAGCCAGCCGTCTTGCCCCCCCGAGAGCCGTCACCTCAGGAAAGAAAAAATGACCTTTGCCTGGCCCCAATTTCTCTGGCTGTTGTTGCTCTTGCCGCTGTTGGTGCTGCTGTACCTGTGGCTGTTGTCACGCAAGAAAAAACTCGCAGTTCGCTACGCCAGCCTGACCATGGTCAAGGAGGCGATGGGCCGTGGCCCGGGCTTGCGGCGCCACGTACCCCCAGTGCTCTTTCTGCTGTCGCTGGCGGCCATGCTGCTGGCCTCGTCCAGACCGTTTGCCGTGGTGCGACTGCCGTCACAGCAAGAAACCATCATGCTGGCCATGGATGTCTCGGGCAGCATGCGCGCCACCGATGTGGAGCCCACCCGCATGGTCGCTGCGCAAAACGCAGCCAAGGCTTTTCTGGCCGATCTGCCGCGCAACGTGCGCGTGGGCATCGTCGCTTTTGCCGGCACCGCGTCAGTGGTGCAACCGGCCACGCTCAGCCGCGAAGACCTGGTCGCTGCGATTGACAAATTTCAGATGCAGCGGGCCACCGCCATCGGCAATGGCATCGTGGTCTCGCTGGCCGAGCTGCTGCCCGAAGCCGGCATCGATCTGAGCAAGATGATGTACGGCCGCGACCGCGCCCAGGGTAGCAGCCTGGGCAGCAAACCCAAGGCACCGCCCAAAGAGCATGTACCCGTCGCGCCTGGCTCCTACACCTCGGGCGCGATCATCTTGCTCACCGACGGTCAGCGCACCACCGGCGTCGACCCGCTGGAAGCGGCCAAGCTTGCAGCCGACCACGGGGTGCGCGTCTACACCGTGGGCATTGGCACCGTCACCGGCGAGACCATTGGCTTTGAGGGCTGGTCGATGCGCGTCAAGCTCGACGAGGAAACGCTCAAGGCAATTGCCACCAAGACACAGGCTGAATACTTCTACGCCGGCACGGCGGCCGACCTCAAGAAGGTCTACACCACGCTCAGTTCGCGGCTGACGATGGAGAAAAGAGAAACTGAAGTTTCGGGTCTGCTGGCGCTCGTAGCGGCCCTGCTGGCGCTGCTGTCGGGTGGCTTGTCACTGCTGTGGTTTAACCGCATCTTGTAGCGCGGCAGCGCCGCGCCGACCCGCCCCTGCGCTGAAAAATCGGCCCGGTCGGGCTGTATTTTTCAGGGCCACCGACCTTAGGATGGCCGGATGCAGGCGAGTGAACGCGAGGTCATCTTCAAGGCTGAAGCGCTGACCAAGATCTACCGCATGGGCGATGTTGAAGTCCATGCGCTGCGCGGCGTCGACCTGCAGTTGCGCGCGGGAGAGTTCGTCGTCATGCTCGGGCCTTCAGGCAGCGGCAAAAGCACGCTGCTCAATATCCTCGGCGGGCTTGATGTACCGAGCAGCGGCCACGTCTGGTACCACGGGGAAGACCTGACCCGCGCCAACGACGCCCAGCTGACCCGCTTTCGGCGTGAGCATGTGGGCTTTGTGTTTCAGTTCTACAACCTGATCCCCAGCCTGACGGCGCGTGAGAACGTGGCCATCGTCACCGACATCGCCAGCCAGCCCATGGCGCCCGAAGAAGCCCTGGCCCGGGTCGGCCTGACGCAGCGGCTGGATCATTTTCCGGCGCAGCTCTCGGGCGGCGAGCAGCAGCGCGTGGCGATTGCCCGCGCCATTGCCAAACGGCCGGTGGTGCTGCTGTGCGACGAGCCCACCGGGGCGCTGGACTCGGCCACCGGGGTCCGTGTGCTGCAGGCACTCGAGCAGGTCAGCGCCGAGCTCAACACCACCACGGTGGTCATCACGCACAACGTCGACATTGCCCGCATGGCACACCGGGTGCTGCACATGGCCGATGGTCGGATCGTGCGCGAGCAACTCAACGCCGAGCGCCTGCCGGCCGGGGAGTTGCACTGGTGAGGGCGCTGCAACGCAAAGCCTGGCGCGACCTGTGGCATTTGCGCAGCCAGGCGCTGGCCATTGCCATGGTACTGGCCGCTGGGGTGGCCATGCTGGTGATGTCGCAAGCCACGCTGAACTCGCTGCAGGAAACACGCGACCGGCTCTACAAGGACTACCGCTTTTCCCACCTCTGGGCGCAGGTCAAACGCGCGCCGCTGGGGATGGCACAGCGCGTGGCGGCGCTGCCGGGCGTGGACGCGGTCGAGGCGCGCCTGCTGGCTGGCGCCAAGGTCGAGCTGCCCGGCTTTAGCGATCCGATCGAGGCCGTGGTGCAGTCGGTTCCCGATCAGGGCCAGCCCGAGCAAAACCGCCTGCACTTGCGCAGCGGCAGCCTGCTCACGCCCTTCAGCCATGACGAGGTGATCGTCAGCGAGGCCTTTGCCAAGGCGCACCGGCTCAAGCCCGGGGACCGCTTGCGCGCCACGGTCCACGGCCGCACGCAGTGGTTCGTGGTGACCGGCATCGCGGTGTCACCCGAATACATCTACCAGATCAAGCCCGGTGCCATGTTTCCGGACTACGAACGCTTTGCCGTGCTGTGGATGAACCGCCGCGCGCTGGAAGCCGCACTGGACATGGACGGGGCCTTCAACCAGCTGGTGGTCCGGCTCGCGCCCGGTGCCAGCGAAGACCAGGTCATTGAGGCCATTGACCGGCTGCTCGGCGCCTTCGGCGGGCGCGGCGCTTATGGCCGCATGAACCAGTTGTCGTACCGGTTTTTGCACGAGGAATTCAACCAGCTGGCGACCATGACCCGGGTGTTTCCCACCATCTTTCTGGCAGTGGCGGCCTTCTTGCTTAACGTGGTGTTCACGCGGCTGGTGAACACGCAGCGCGATCAGGTCGCCATCCTCAAGGCCTTGGGCTACAGCACCCGTGCGGTGGCGCTGCATTACGGCCTGATCGTTGTGCTGATCTGCTTGCTGGGTTCGGTGCTGGGTGTGGCCGGCGGGGTCTGGCTGGGCAACGGACTGGCCGGTGTCTACCAGCGCTATTTTCGTTTCCCATTTTTGGACTTTCACCTGAGCACCGGGGTCTGGCTCAGCGGCGTGGCGGTCAGTCTGCTGGCGGCCTTGCTGGGCACCGGCCGGGCGGTGTACAGCGCAGCCGGCGAGCCCGTGGCTCAGGCCATGCGGCCGCCCTCGCCCGAGCGCTATCGGCGCACCCTGGCCGAGCGGGTGGGGCTGGCGGCCCGGCTCTCGCAGCCGCACCGGATCATTCTGCGGCAGATCGAGCGCCGGCCGCTGAAGGCCTTCATGACGGTGCTCGGTCTGGCCTTTGCCGGAGCCATCATGATGATGGCGCGCTTTCAGGACAGCGCCATCAACTTCATGGTGGACCTGCAGTACCGCCTGTCGCAGCAGCATGATCTGGTGGCCACCTTCATCGAGGTCACGCCGCGCCGCGCGGTTCATGAGTTGCGCGCCCTGCCCGGCGTGAACCTGGTGGAAGGCTTTCGCGTGGTACCCGTGCGCCTGCGCCACGACAACCGCAGCTACCAGACCAGCCTGAACGGCCTGCTGCCCGACGGGCACCTGCGCCTGCCGATCAACGACCGGCTGCGCCGCGTGACCTTGCCCGCCGACGGCCTGGTCATCAACGAATATCTGGCGGCACGCCTGGGCGTGCGCGTTGGCGACACGCTATGGGTCGACGTGCTCGAAGGCCATCAAAAAAAGCTGCAGCTACCGGTCACCTTGCTGGTGCACGAGTACGTGGGCCTGCAGGCCTATATGCACCTGGACGCCCTGAACCGCGCCCTGGGTGACGGCCCTGTGATCAGCGGCGTGCTCATGACGGTGGACGACGGGGCCGAGGCCGCAGTGTTCAAGGCACTGGACAGACGCCCGGGCGTGATCAGTGCCGAATCTCGTCTGGCCGCGGTGCGGGCGGTGGCCAAAAGCATTGGCGAAATGACCGGCGTCTTCACCTGGATTGCCGTGGTGATGGGCTCGATCATCAACTTCGGCGTGGTCTACAACTCGGCGCGCATTGCACTGGCCGAACGCGGACGCGAGCTGGCCAGCCTGCGCGTGCTCGGCTTCACACAGGGCGAAGTCAGCTACATCCTGCTGGGTGAGCTGGCGCTGCTGGTGCTGCTGTCGATTCCGCTGAGTTTTGTCGTCGGCTACAGCCTGTCCTGGTACATGGCACACGAACTTCAGTCTGACCTCTACCGCGTGCCGGTGCATATTCCCGCCTCGGCCTGCGCTTTCACCGCACTGACCACGCTGGTCTCGGCGCTGCTGTCGGCCGGGGCCTTGCGCTGGCGCATCCGCGGCCTGGACCTGATCGCTGTGCTCAAGACACGCGAATGAAGCCTCACGCACAAGACAAGGACCGACGATGCTCAAGACCTTGACGATGTCCAGGAAAACCGCGCTCTGGCTGCTGGCCGCCGCCGCGCTGCTGGCGCTGACCTGGCTGGCACGGCGCGAGCCCTCGCAACTGGCCAGCGTCGCTCGTGTGGTGCGCGCGCCGCTTGAACAAAGTTTTGTGGAAGAAGGCAAAACCCGCATCAAGCAGCGCTACCTGCTCAGCGCGCCCGTGGCGGGCATGGTCAGGCGCATTGAGCTGCAAGCCGGGGATGCAGTGCGCACCGGGCAGTTGCTGGCCGAAATCGATCCGGTCAGCAGCGCCCTGCTCGACCCGCGCGCCCGCGCACAGGCGCTGGCGGACATCAGCAATGCCGAAAGCGCCGCCCTGGCGGCCCGTCAGCGCAGCGCCGCCGCTGGCACTGCCGACGAGGTGGCGCAAAGGGAATGGCAGCGTCTGCGCCAGCTCAGGGCCGCCGGGGTGGTGACCGAATCGCAGCTCGACGCCGCCCGCTCGCAAGCCGCCATGGCCAGTGCCGACGTGGGCGTGGCCGCGGCCGATGAACAGATCGCCAGGCGCCGCCTGCAAGCGGCGCAGGCCGCGCTGGCCGAGGAAGGGCGGGCCGGCCGCGGCAAGGTGCTGCGCGTGGTCGCTCCGGTCGACGGCGTGATCCTCAAGCGACTGGTCGACAGCGCCATGACAGTGCCCGCAGGGCAGCCGCTGATGGAGCTGGGCGACCCTGCCGCACTGGAGATCGAGGTGCAGGCCCTGTCCACCGATGCTGTGCGCCTGCAGCCGGGCATGCGGGCCCGCGTGCTGCGCTGGGGTGGCGACGACGTGCTTGACGCCAGCGTCGCACGTATCGAGCCGGGTGGCTTTACGCAGGTCTCGGCGCTCGGCGTGCAGGAGCAGCGAACCCGGGTCATTCTGGACTTGCGATCGCCGCGTCGGCAGTGGGCCGCGCTCGGCGATGGCTTTCGGGTCGAGGTCGAGTTCATCGTGCGTCAGGACAGCGAGGTCTTGCAAATCCCCGCCAGCGCGCTGTTTCGCGCCGATGCAGGCTGGGCGGTCTACCGGCTCGACGGCAAGACCGCCAGGCTCACGCCCGTCCAGCTGGGGGCGCGCTCGGCGCTGGCAGTGGAAATTCTGGCGGGGCTGCAACTGCGCCAGCAAGTGGTGGTGCAACCCGACGACCGGATCAAGGACGGCACCCGCATTGACGCCGTCCCGGCGCGCTGAGCCGGCGGCCACCGCCCGCAACATGGCGCAGCGCAGCCAGCTCAGGTCTGCAGCACGCCGCCCACCAGGCGCAACTGCCGGGCGCAGCGCGCCGCCAGCGAAGCATCGTGCGTGACCACCACAAACGCCGTGCCCTGGTCGCGGGCCAGTTGGAGCATCAGCTCAAACACCACGTCGGCACTGGCGCGGTCCAGGTTGCCAGTGGGTTCATCGGCCAGCACGCAAGCGGGCTGTGTGACCAAGGCGCGCGCCATGGCTACGCGCTGGCGCTCACCCCCCGACAGCTCGGCCGGCCGGTGCTGCAGCCGGTCCGACAAGCCCACCGCAGCCAGCATGGCCGCGGCCGTGGCTGCGGCCTGTGTGCGGCTCTGGCGCCGAATCCACAGCGGCATGGCCACGTTGTCCAGCGCACTGAACTCGGGCAGCAAATGATGAAACTGATAGACAAAACCCAGGTGCAGATTGCGCAGACGGCCCTGCTCGGTCGCGCTCAGGCTCGACAGGTCCTGCCCCTTGAGCTCAACCCGCCCGCTGCTGGGCGCATCAAGCCCGCCCAGCAGGTGCAGCAGCGTGCTTTTGCCCGAACCCGAGGCGCCAACGATGGCCAGCGTGTCACCGCGGCGCACCTGCAAGTCCACGCCCTTCAGCACCTCAACATCAAGGGGGCCTTCTTGAAATCGTTTACTCAGGCCCTGGGCGTTCAGAACGGTATCGGCCGGCACAGCGGCCGCCGCCGCATCCTTGAAAATCGCATCATTCATAGCGCAAAGCCTCGGCCGGGTTGACGCGGCTGGCGTGCCAGCTGGGGTAAATCGTCGCGAGAAAAGCCAGCACCAGCGAGATCACGGCAATCGGCATGATGTCGGCGTACTGTGGCTCGCTCGGCATGCGGCTGATCAGGTAGATATCGCGCGGCAAAAAGCTGGCATTGAGCAAGCGCTCCAGCGCCGGCACGATCACATCAATGTTAAAGGCCACGCCCAGGCCCAGCAGCAGGCCCGAAAGCGTGCCGATCACGCCCACCATCGCGCCCTGAACCATGACTATGCCCATGATGCTGGGCGGGCTTGCGCCCTGGGTGCGCAAGATGGCAATGTCGGCGCGCTTGTCGGTCACCGTCATCACCAGCGTGCTGACCAGGTTAAACGCGGCCACTGCCACGATCAGCGTGAGGATGATGAACATCATTCGCTTTTCGAGCTGAACGGCGGCAAACCAGGTGCGATTTTGCCGCGTCCAGTCGCGCACCAGCAAGTCGCCGCTGAGCGTGGCCGCCAGTTGCGAGGCCACCTCGCGCGCCTGGTGCAGGTCGCGCAGCTTGACGCGAATGCCGGTGGGTCCCTCGAGCCTGAAGATCCGCGCGGCATCGTCCTGGTGCATCAGCACCAGCGCCGAGTCGTATTCAAAATGGCCTGAGTCGAACAGCCCGACCACCGTCATTTGCTTGAGGCGCGGCACCACCCCCGCTGGCGTGACCTGCCCGCTGGGGGCGATCAGCGTGACACGGTCACCCGCGCGCACCCCCAGCGACCGCGCCAGCTCGCCGCCCAACACCACACCAAACTCACCACTGACCAGCTTGGGAAACACCGTGTCCTTGAGCTGCGCAGCCAGATCGGTGACACCGCCTTCGAGGGACGGGTCGATGCCGCGCACCAGCGCCCCCTTCATGTCTTCGCCACGCGCCAGCAGCGCCTGCGCCGCAATAAAAGGCGCTGCGCCCCCCACCTGCGGGTGCTTGCGTACCTCGGCCAGCGTCTTAGCCACATCGGGCAGCGCCGCGCCACCTGGCGCGAACACTTCAATGTGCGCGATCACGCCCAGCATGCGGTCGCGCACCTCTTTGTGAAAACCATACATCACGCTCAGCACAATGATGAGCGCCGCCACCCCCAGCGCAATGCCCAGCATGGACACGCCGGAGATGAATGAAATAAAGCCATTGCGCCGCGTGGCACGGCCCGCCCGCGTGTAACGCCAGCCCAGGATCAGCTCGTAGGGAATCTGCATGGCTGGCATTGTGGCATTGAGACAGCGCCAGATTCCGACTCGGCCATCACGTGCGCACAGGTCGCGGATCGCCTGCTACGGCAGGTTGTGCACGGCTGGCGTTTTAAGGATCGCCTGGCAGGTCACTTTTTCCCCGGGCAACACCCCGGGCTGCCCCGCCGCCACGGCGTGCCGGACAATAGAGGCCATGCAAGCTCCCAACGCCCGCCAGGCAAGCGCTCACCTGATCCTGCCTTTTGCCGCCTGCGCCGACGCCGGCTGGCTGGCCACGATGAAGGCCTTGCCGGCCGGGCAGACGCTGCAGCTGGCGCGGCTGCTGCAGGGCATGCGGCCGCTGGCGCTGGACACGGCCGGCGCTCAATCGCTTTCACCGCCGCATGAGCGGGCTTTGGCGCGCGCGCAGGCGCTGGTGACGGGGAATTTTTCCGACGGCTTGATTCCCTGGGCGGCTTGGGAACACGCGCAAACCCAACCGGTCGGCGAGCCCGCCAGCGACCAGGCCTGGGCCATCGTCACACCCTGCCACTGGGCCATGGGCCGCGAACACGCCACGCTGACCGACCCCGCAGCGCTGGGTTTGAGCCCCGCCGATTCGCGCACGCTGATGGCGGCCATGCAGGGCTACTTTGAAGAGGACGGCATCACGCTGCATGAGGCGGCGCCGCAGCACTGGCTGGCGGCGGGCGAGCTGTTTCGCGCTCTGCCGACGGCCTCGCCGGACCGCGCGCTGGGCCGCAGCGTGGACCCCTGGCTGCCAGCGAGCACCCACAGCGGCTCGTCCCCGGCGGGCAAGACCTTGCGGCGATTGCAAAATGAAATGCAGATGCTGCTTTACACGCATCCGATCAACGAAGCGCGCACCGGCCAGCGCCAATTGCCGGTTAATTCGATCTGGTTCAGCGGCACCGGCAACTTGCCCGCACGCGATGCCAGCAGCCCCCCCCCAGCGACCCACGTGACCGCCCCACGCACCCTGGCCGATGCGGCTTTGCGAGCTGACTGGCAGGCCTACGCTGCAGCCTGGGCCGAGCTTGACACCCTGGCGCACGATCTGCTGGCGCGGCAGGCAGCCGGCGAAATGCTGCGGCTGACGTTGTGCGGTGAGCGCAGCGCCCAAAGCTTTGAGAGTGCGCCTGTGAGCTGGCGCACACGCCTGGCCGCGTGGCGCCGGCCCCGGCCGCTGCTGAGCTGGCTGGAGACCCTGTAGAAGTCCTGTTCAAACCCTCGACAGAGCCCCAACTCAAAACCCCGGAGCCCCGACCCACGCTATGAAAATCACCGTCAGAGATGCGCCACCGCGCAGCGTCTGGGCCTTGCAGCAGGCCGGCGTTCACCCCCTGCTGGCACAGCTGTATGCCGCGCGCGGAGTACATCACCCCAGCGAGCTGGACGCCAATTTGGCGCACTTGCTCCCGCCCTCGGGCATGCATGGCACGGCCGAGGCGGCGGTGTTGCTGGCCGACAGCATGGCAGCCGGGCGGCGCATCTGCATCGTGGCCGATTACGACTGCGACGGTGCCACCGCCTGCGCCGTGGGCGTGCGCGGCCTCAAGCTGCTGGGCGCCGCGCTGAATTTTTCAAACGTCTCTTACCTGGTGCCCGACCGGGTGGTTGACGGCTACGGTCTGACCGCCAGCATCGCCGAGCGCGTCAAGGCCAGCGGCGCCGATGTGCTGGTGACCGTAGACAACGGCATTGCCAGCCTGGAGGGTGTGGCGCGCGCCAAGGCGCTGGGCCTGCAGGTGCTGGTGACCGACCACCACCTGCCGGCGCTGGTCAATGGCCAGGTCACCTTGCCCGCGGCCGACGTGATCGTCAACCCGAACCAGCCGGCCTGCGGCTTTGAAAGCAAGTCGATCGCTGGCGTGGGCGTGATGTTTTATGTGCTGCTGGCGCTGCGCGCCGAGTTGCGCCAGCGCGGCGTGTTTGACGCCGCCAGCCAGCCCAAGCTGGACGCCCTGCTGCCGCTGGTGGCGCTGGGCACGGTGGCCGACGTGGTCAAGCTCGACCCGAACAACCGCCGCCTGGTGGCGCAAGGGCTCAAGCGCATTCGCGCGGGCGCGCTGCAGGCCGGCATCAGCGGCTTGTTTTTGGCGGCAGGGCGGCAGGCGGATGCGGCCACGGCTTTTGACTTTGGCTTTGCGCTGGGCCCGCGCATCAACGCGGCCGGCCGCCTGTCGGACATGACCCTGGGCATTGAATGCCTGCTCACCGACGACCGCACGCGCGCCGACGAGCTGGCCCGCACCCTCGACGGCATCAACCGCGAGCGGCGCGACATTGAGGCAGGCATGCGCGAACAAGCCGAGTTGGCGGCCGACGCCATGATTGACGAGGACGAGGAGCCGCCGCCAGCGCTGGCCATCTTTGATCCCGACTTTCATGAAGGCGTGGTCGGCATCGTCGCCTCGCGCATCAAGGAAAAAATGCACCGTCCGACCTTCGTCTTTGCAGCCAGCCAGGCGCCGGGCAAGGAGCACGAACTCAAGGGCTCGGGCCGCTCGATTCCCGGTTTTCATTTGCGCGACGCACTCGACCTGGTAGCCAAGCGCTACCCCGGCGTCTTGCTGCGCTTTGGCGGTCACGCCATGGCGGCGGGTTGCACCTTGCTGGAAGAAAACTTCGACACCTTCGAGGCGGCCCTGCAGCAGGTAGCCCACGAGTGGCTCGACGCTGCCACCCTCACCCGCCGACTGGACAGCGACGGCCCGCTGGCGCCCGAGTACCGCCGCACCGATGTGGTCGACACGCTGCACAAGGAGGTCTGGGGTCAGGGCTTTGCGGCACCCACTTTCAGCGAGGAGGTGGAAGTGCTGTCGCAGCGACTGGTGGGCGAGAAACATTTATCGCTCAAGCTCAGGCACCAGGGCCAGCCCGTGGACGGCATCTGGTTTGGTCGCACCGAACCCTTGCCGGCCCGCGTCAAGCTGGCCTTTCGGCTGGACGCTGACGAGTGGCAGGGGGTGCGCCGGGTGCGGTTCTTGATCGAAGGTGCAGAACTGTAGCCGTCCTGCGCCCGGGCAAGGCCGCTGCCAGACCCTGAAAACACCCGCTACATCAGCGGCCCGTCATAAAGCCTAAAATCAGCGCGTGAGTCCGAAAAACATCCTTAATGCCGATCTGCATTGCCACTCGGTCGTCTCCGACGGCACCCTGACACCCGAGGCGCTGGCCGAGCGCGCCAGCCTCAACGGCGTTGAACTCTGGGCCCTGACTGACCATGACGAAATTGGCGGCCAGGCGCGCGCCGCCGCAGCCGCCAGATCGCACGGCATGCGCTACCTCACGGGCACCGAAATTTCAGTGACTTTTGCAGGCCAGACGGTGCACATCGTCGGGCTGGGTTTCGACGCCAGCAACCCGGCCATGCACCAGGGCTTGATGGCCACGCGCGGTGGCCGTGGTCAACGCGCCATGGAGATGTCCGACGGCCTGGCCGCCGTGGGAATCCGTGGCGCTTACGAAGGCGCTTTGACCTTCGTGGGCAACCCCGAGCTGGTGTCACGCACCCACTTTGCGCGCTTTTTGGTCGAGACCGGCGTCTGCAAAGACACCAACGAGGTCTTTCGTAAGTACCTCACCGAAGGCAAGCCCGGCTACGTACCGCACCGCTGGGCCAGTCTGCAAAACGCGGTGAGCTGGATCACGGGGGCTGGCGGCGTGGCGGTGATCGCGCACCCCGCCCGCTACAAGTTCACGCCCAACGAGGAATACGCCTTGTTTTCAGAATTCAAGGCGCACGGCGGCCTGGGCGTGGAGGTGGTGACCGGCAGCCACAGCACGCAAGAGTATGTGCAGTACGCCGAAACGGCCAGGGAATTTGGTCTGGCTGCCTCGCGCGGCAGCGACTTTCACAGCCCCGACGAAAGCCACACCGATCTGGGCACCCTGCCCTTTTTGCCAGGGGGTCTGCAACCCGTCTGGGAACTTCTGGAAGATCGCATCCAGTGAGCAGCCCGGGTGCAGGCCCGAGGGCATCGGCTCTGACGGGGATTGCCCTGGTGGTTGCCGCTGTCGCCTGCTTTGCAACGCTCGACACCACCACCAAGCTGGTCAGCGGCAGTGTTCCCTTGCTGATGGCGCTGTGGTTTCGCTACTGTTTTCAGGCGGTGGTGACAACGGCCACCGTGTTGCCTCGGCGCGGCTGGGGCGTGCTCAAGACCGCGCACCCCCGGTTCCAGTTACTGCGCGGCCTGCTGCTGCTGATCAGCAGTTTGCTGGCCTTTATCTGCCTGACGTTTTTACCGGTGGCCGAGTTCACGGCCATGGGGGCACTGGTCCCGCTGACCATCACCTTGCTGGCAGCCACGGTGGTGGGCGAGCGGGTGTCGCCGTTGCGCTGGGCGCTGGTGCTGGGCGGTTTTGCCGGCGCCCTCGTGATCATTCGCCCGGGCAGCGACAACTACAGCTGGGCCATGCTGATTCCGCTGGTGATGGTCGGCACTTATTCGTGGTTTCAGGTGCTCACCAGCCGGCTGGTCAAGACGGAAGACCCGATCACCATGCATCTGTACACCGGCTGGGTCGGCACGCTGGTGGCCTCCTTGATACTGCCTTTCGTCTGGACGCAACTGAGCTGGTCGCTATGGGCCCACTTGCTGCTGATGGGCGCGATGGCAACCATCGGGCACTTTTTACTGATCCTGGCCTACACCCGTGCGCCGGCGGCGACCCTCACGCCCTACCTTTACGCCCAGATAGGGTTTGCCATGCTCGGTGGCTGGCTGATGTTTTCGCACGTGCCTGACCGCTGGTCGCTCATCGGCATGGGCATGATTGCGCTGTGTGGCGTCGCCGGCGCCTGGCTGACTGCCCGCGAGAGTCGCGTCTGGCGCGACGTGCCGGTGCGGCCCGTGGAGTCCTGAGCCGGAACCGGCGTTCACGCGCACTTCTTTTGTCAATGATGCATGGCCCAACTGTTTGAAGTTCATCCCGACACGCCGCAGGTCCGTTTGCTGCGGCAAGCGGCCAAACTGCTGGCCAGCGGCGGCGTGGCTGCCGTGCCTACCGACTCTAGCTATGCCCTGGTCTGCCATCTGGACGACAAGGCTGCGGCCGATCAGCTGCGCCGCATCCGAGGCGTGGACGACAAGCACCACCTGACGCTGCTATGCCGTGACCTGAGCGAGCTGGCCAGCTACGCGCGCGTTGACAACCGCCAGTTCCGCCTGATCAAGGCGGCCACGCCCGGGCCCTACACCTTCATTCTGGAGGCCAGCAAGGAAGTGCCACGCCGGCTGAGCCACCCATCGCGCAAAACCATCGGGCTGCGGGTGCCCGACCACAAATGCCTGCAGGCCCTGCTCGAGGTGCACGGCGCACCGCTGCTGGCCACCACGCTGATTGCGCGCGGCAGCACCGAGCCGCTCAATGATGCCCACGAGATCCGCCAGTTACTCGAGCATGAGCTGGCGGCGGTTATCGACGCCGGGGCCTGCCCGCTGGCGCCGACCACGGTGATTGACCTGACCGCCATGGGCCAGGGCGGCGAGGCCGTCGTCATCCGGCAAGGCCGGGGCGAGCTGTCCGCTCTGGGGCTCTGAACCAGCAGCCGGGCCGGCACCCGCCAGGCGCGGGCAACGGTGGGTCTGAGACAATCGCGCCATGGACTTCGCCCACCTGATCAAGACTGTTGCTGTTTACGCGCTGCCCGTGCTGTTTGCCATCACCGTCCACGAAGCCGCGCACGGTTACGTGGCGCGCCATTTTGGCGACAACACGGCATGGCGCCTGGGCCGCGTCACGCTCAACCCCTTCAAGCACATCGACCTGGTGGGCACCATCGTGATGCCGCTGGTGCTGTACCTGGCAACGGCTGGTACCTTTTTGTTTGGCTATGCCAAGCCAGTGCCGGTGAACTTTGGGCAGTTGCGCAAGCCCAAGCAGCACATGATCTGGGTGGCCCTGGCCGGCCCGGGCGCCAACTTCGTTCAAGCGGTCCTCTGGGGCGTTGCGTTTTACGCCCTCAACGGTCTGGGCTTGACCGAAAAATTCTTTCTGGAAATGTGCCGGGCCGGCATGCTGGTCAATGTCGTCATGTTTGTCTTCAACCTGTTTCCCCTGCCACCGCTAGACGGTGGCCGCATCTTGGTGGGGCTGCTGCCCTGGCGCCAGGCACAGCTGGTGGCGCGGGTCGAGCCCTGGGGCTTTTTCATCGTCATGGCGCTGGTGCTCACCGGCGTGGTCAACAGCCTGTGGATGCAGCCCCTGATGACGCTGACCTACCAGGCCTTGCGAGCCCTGCTGACCCCGCTGGCGGCTGTTTTTGGCCTGCCTCACTGAGGCCAGGCCCGGGCTTTCCGCATTTATTTTTTACGCCAACGCTGTCCTGCAGCCTCTTTACGGAATTTGTCATAGCCATGAGCGAACTGCGCGTTCTGACCGGTATCACCACCTCCGGCACCCCCCACCTGGGCAACTACGTGGGCGCGATCCGACCAGCCGTGCGCGCCAGCCTGGCTGCCGGCGTCGAGAGCTTTTACTTCCTGGCCGATTACCACGCCTTGATCAAGGTTGGCGAGCCAGCGCGGATCCAGCAGTCCACCCTTGAAATTGCGGCCACCTGGCTGGCTGCGGGCCTGGAGCCGGAGCGCGTGACTTTTTACCGTCAGTCCGACATCCCGGAAATTCCGGAACTCACCTGGCTGCTGACCTGCGTCACAGGCAAGGGCCTGCTCAACCGGGCCCATGCCTACAAGGCCTCGGTCGACAAAAACCTGGCCAGCAGCAACGACCCCGACGCCGACGTCACGGCAGGCCTGTTCATGTACCCGGTCCTGATGGCGGCCGACATCTTGATGTTCAAGGCGCACCAGGTGCCGGTGGGGCGCGACCAGATCCAGCACATTGAAATGGCGCGCGACATCGCCCAGAGCTTTAACCACTTGTATGGCGAGCAGCTGGTGCTGCCGCAGGCGCTGATCGAGGCGTCTGTTGCCACCTTGCCGGGCCTGGACGGGCGCAAGATGAGCAAGAGCTACGACAACACCATGGCCTTGTTTGCCCCGCGTGAGGTCTTGCGCAAGCAAATCGCGGGCATCGTGACCGACTCCAAAGCCCCGGGCGAGCCCAAGAGCACCGAAGGCTCTGCACTGTTCGAGATTTACCAGGCCTTTGCCAGCGCTGAAGAGACGGCCGCCTTGCGGACGGCTTTTGCCGAAGGCATTGCCTGGAGCCAGGCCAAAGAAATACTGTTCGAACGCATTGACCGTGAGGTCGCACCCATGCGTCAGGCCTACGACAGCCTGATGAGCGATCCGGCCCGCATCGAAAGCATCCTGCAGGCCGGCGCCGTCAAGGCCAGACGGCTGGCCACGCCCTTCATGGCAAGCTTGCGGCGCAGCGTGGGCTTGCGGCCGCTGGCCGCTGGCCCGGGCCCAGCGGCCAGTGCCAAAAAAACAGCCAGGCCCAGCCAGCCCGTCTTCAAGCAGTACCGGGAGAAAGACGGGAAGTTCTATTTCAAGCTGGTCGATGCAACAGGGCGGCAGCTGTTACAGAGCCGTGGCTTCGATTTACCCAGGACGGCGGCTGAAATTGTTACAAGATTGCAACAAATAAGTGACTTTGTTGCACAAGAATTTGCAGAGCATCTGGAGCCCATTTCGGAGGTCTCACCAGAGGAGATCGGCGTCGCCCTGCGCGCCTTACGCGTGTCCGAATCGTCTTGAGTAGACGGAAAGACTCCATTAAACAGGAAAAAAACTAGGAAAATCGCGTCATCTGGTCCAAAATAGAGACGGTCTGAGTTAAATCGGATTCAAAAGTCTCAACGGGTAAGGTCAATGCACGGCACGAATATTCGGGCCTGGTGGTCAAGACTCGGGGCACAATCCCTGCCTGGGATTTTAACAATGTAAATTGTTGGTAACTTTTTGAGATAAACCGGAACAATTCTTCAAAAAGTAGGGCGCAGCGCAGAGACTGCAATTCACCCTCCAAGGTCAATGCCCGACTATTTCATAATTAAGAACGATTAACGCCATGCAAATATTTGTAGTAGATGACCATCCCCTGATGCGCGAAGCCGTGGTCATGCTGATTCGTCGACTCAAGAGCAAGGCCACCGTGGTGGAACTCGACCGGGTGGCAGCCGTCACGCCGGCCATAGTCGCGCATGGCAAACCCGAGCTCATCTGCCTGGACCTGAAACTGCCGGACACGCATGGCGTCTCAGGCGTGCGCGAGCTCAAGCACCAGTTGCCCGACGTGCCCCTGATCGTCTTGTCAGCCGCCTCTGCCCAGGACTATGAAGACCTGGCCATGGAAGCCGGTGCTGACGCCTATGTCCAGAAGTCAGCGGGTGCTGCCGAAATTTCGAATGCCCTGCGCGCCTTCTTGCTCGACGAAGACGGTGAGCCGGGTGCGCCGCCTGAAAAACTCTCCAAGCGCCAAAAGCAGTTGCTGGTGATGCTCGACAAGGGCCTGAGCAACCGCGATATCGCCGAAGAATTGCAAATCAGCGAGCACACCGTCAAAGTGCACCTCTGGCGCCTGTTCCGCCGCCTGAACGTCAAGAGCCGATCGCAAGCCAGCCACCTGGCACGCACCCAGGGCCTGGTGTAAGGCGCTCACTGCGGCCACCCTCGGGCGGCCCGCAGTCAGCTGCGACTAAAACACCTGCTAGCGCACGACCGACTGGGCCGCCGAACACGATCGCGCTGCCAACTCGGGATGCTCGGCCCGATCCAGCACTTCACAATGAGCTAAAGCAGCGTCGCCAGGGCTTTACCGGGCAGACAGTCGGCCCGGGGCGTCCGTGGCAGGGGCGCGGTCAACAGCTCAGCTGCGCCCAGCGCCGACCGCCCGCCCCAAGGACGCTTTGAGCTTTTGCAGTTTCTCGGCCGAGGCCTGGTCGCGCCCCGCACTGCGCAGGGCCTGACGCACAAACACCAGCAGCAAGATCAGGAAACCGACGGCCAGCGTGGTCACCATGGCGATCAGGGCTTTCTTGGGCTTGGACTTGTGGTCGGGCGCCTGCGCCGCGTCCAGCACCTGAATGACGGCGCCCTCGCGGCTTTCGTCCACCCGTGCAATTTCATACTGTTTGGCAAACAACTCGAACAAGGTCTCGTAGTACTTGTAGTCGCGGTACTTGGCGACATAGTCGCTCTGGCCCGGCCCGGCAGCGGGTTCTTCTTTTTCGGCGCGAGACAGCTGGCTGCGCAGCGCTGCCAGTTCGGTCTGTGCCTGTTTGAAGTCCGGCGCGTTTTCGCTGAGGTAGCCACGCATGCTGGCCAGCTTGATCTCTTGGGCCGTGATGCCGGCCTTGAGCCTGGCCAGGCCTTCCACCGCCGCCTGCGGACTGGCCTTGAGCGCGCTGCTGTTCACACCACTGGACTTGAGGGCCAGATCGGCGCGTGTCAGGTTGTCCCTGGCATTGGCAAGCTGTTTTTCAAAGAAGACACGGCGCTGCTGGGCTTCGGTCACAGCCAGACGCGCCAGCAGCTTTTGCAACTCGTCGACATGGGCGTTGGCCAGTTCGGCCGCGAATTTCGGGTCTTTGTCGTCGACCTCGACGGTGATCAGGCCGTCCTTGGCGCCGGCACTGGCGCGGGCCCGGCCTTCAAGCGCCTTGCGGGCGTCTTCGCGAAACTTTGACTCATAGCGCTCGCCGAGTTTGAAGCGCTCAATCAGCGCGTCCTGCACACTGCGGCTCTTGATAAAGGCCAGGTACTGGTCCGAAGGACTTTTCAGGCCCGAGGCCGCCCCTGCCAGGCCACCCAGGGCGCCGAGGCTGGCCAGCATGCTGGCAGCCGCACTTTGCTGCTGCTGCGGCGGCAGGAACCGGACGCTGGCGGTGTAGGTCGGCGCGATGGTAAAGCTGTAACCCAGGGCCAGCACGCCGGCGACCAGGGGGGCCAGCACGAGCAGTCGCAAATTGTCAGCCACGACCTGCAGCAGGTCGAGCAGGCTGATCTCGTCTTCGTCATCGGCCGGAGCCACAGCGCTGGTGGAGGAATTGGATTTGAGCTCGGTCATGAAGGGCGCACAGACGCGTTAGGGTTCAAAACAAAAAAAGAGAAAAAAGGCGGGCCGCCAGGCCAGATCAAAAAAGACGGTTGGCCTAGTTACGCAGCGTTTTGAGTGCTGCCACGCCGATGCCGAAATTCGACAGAATCTGCGTCCAGTCCTTGGCGGCGCGAATCACGAAGTTGTAGCGGCTCTCGCGGTCCATCATGGCCGGCACGATCACGGTGTCGCCGGGCATGACCTGGGTCGACTCGAAATTACCCCCAAAACTGAACAAGCCACCGCTGTCACGACGGGACACAATGCTGCCGTCAGCGCGCAGCAAGAAGGCCTGCGCCGGCTCGGCTTCTTCGGTCAGACCGGCGGTGCGAATGATATCGCCCACGGTTTTGCCAGCCTTGTGAATGAACACGTTCTCGTTGTTCACCGAGCCCACAGCCGCTACAAAACCAGGCGTGGAGGGGATCAAGATCCGGTCACCATCTTCCAGCGGCAATCGGGGCAACGCCGCCAGCGTCCTGGCCTGCGGGTCCAGTTCGAGCGACAGGCGGCCGCTGCTTTTCATGGTCCGGAGCCGGTCAATCTGCGCCTTGAGTTGCGCCTGCTGCTGGGCCTGCACGGCACCGGCCTGTGCAGCCCGGTCAGCCGACTGGTTGGACACCAGCGTCGAGGCCTGGGCCTGGCCCTGCGCCTCTAAGCGCCGGATCAGCACGTCGAGGTTGTCCTGCTGGCGACTGCGCACCGACTGACGCGTCAATTCGGCGCCAAAAAGATAAGCCTGCGGCGTCAGACCGCCGGCGCGCTCGAGCAGCTGGGGCAAGGTCTCGCCAGGCAGGGCCTGGTAGACACCGGGGGCGGCGACTTCGCCTTCGAGGCGAACGACGTTGAGCTGCTGATTCAGAGGCAGACGCACATCGTTGGCGCTGAGGATGGTGACGATGTCGCCGGGCAACAAGGTCAGGTTGTGCGCCGGGTCTTTTTGCAACACCGCCCGACCCAGGTTGAAGGACAGCAATTCGGTGCTGAGCTTTTGCGCATTCAGGCGCTCGATCACCGCGTATTCCCAGTTGATCTGTTCAACCATGCCGCTGGCGACCGGTTTGGGTCTTTGCACCAGTGAATTTTTGCGGTTGTAGTAATCCGACGAAATCAGCGCGTCGCGGGACGGAATCAGGTCCAGGATTTTCATGCCCTCAAACCAGCGGTAGCGCAGCGGCGCAGCTACGGCGCCCTGCAGGGTAACGGCGTTGGCAAAGGCCGGGCTGATGGAGAAGATGGTCAGCACGTCACCGTCGCTGAGGGTTTGCTTGAGACCTTCGCTGTCCAGGGCAATATCCTGCACCTGGCGCGGTGGCGTCAGCGCCGGCGCGATGCGCTCAATCATCGCCCTGCCCGTGCTGGCCAGGGCGGGCACGCCGCCACTGAGGCTCAGGATATCGGCCACGCTGGTGGCGCCGGACTTGAGCTCGTAAATGGCCGCCTGGTCCAGCGCCCCAGTGACCGCCACGCGGGGGCCGACCGAGGGAATCACGATCACATCACCCGCACGCAGCGGCACGTCACGGCCCTTGTCACCCTTGGCAATGAAGTCGTACAGGTCGATGGTGGTGACCGTCTGCCCGGCGCGCTTGAGCTGGATGTTGCGCATCGAGCCATTCCCGTTGGGACCGCCGCTGGCGAACACCGCATTGATCAGTGTGCTCAGGCTTGACAGCTGAAACGTGCCGGGTTGGCGCGCCTGACCGACCACATAGACCTGAATCGCCCGCAAACGGCCCAGACTCGCATTGAGGCTGAAGTTGGTAAAGACCTTGCCCAACTGCGCCTTGAGCACCGACTCCAGGTCGCGCATCGGCACGCCAGCGAGCGTCATCACGCCGACCTTGGGCAGGCTGATCTGGCCGTTGCGGTCAATCACATGGCTGGCCGCGTAGTCGACCGTGCCCCAGACCTGCACCCGCACCTCATCGCCAACGCCCAGCACGTACTCGGCTGGCACTGGCAAAGAGTTGTCCGAGGCATAGGCCTGCTGGCCCAGGAAGAGTTCGCTGCCAAACACCGGTAGCAAGCGGCCGGTGGACTCTTGCACAAAGCGCTGGAACTGGCTCGACGGGTCGGGCTTGACCGCGCCCGGGCGGCCGACCAGTTCCCGCGGACCCGCGTCTGCGGCAGGCCGCTCCGCCTCGGCAGTAGCGCCTTTTTTGCCGGCATCGGTCAGGGCATTCAAATTGACCAGGCTTGAGGCGCCTTCAGCGCCAGCCCTGGCGCCACCCATGCCAAAGCCAGGCGCCGCCTGCTGCACTGCGGGTGCCGCAGCGCCTGCGGCAGCCGGCCCGACGCCAAACTGCTGGGCCTGAACACCACTGGCGGCGAAGGCCATCCAGAGGAGTGGGAGTGAAAAGGTGCGTCGAAATTGCAACGTGGGCATAGCAGATCAGCAAACAGAAAAAAGAAGAGGAACAAGCAAGGTAACACCCGGCACGGGCCGCCCGAGCCCCAGGAACTCAGGTGGCGACGCGCTCGGAGACCGCGCCAAAGCGACGGTCTTTGCTGGCGTACCAGCTCAGCGCGTGCGCCAGTTCCTTGACGGAAAAGTCGGGCCAGAGCACATCGGTGAAAAACATCTCAGCATAAGCGATTTGCCAAAGCAAAAAATTGCTGACCCTGGATTCGCCGCCCGTGCGGATCAGCAAATCAGGGTCGGGGGCATAAGCCATGCTCAAAAACGGGGCCAGATCCTCTTCGCCCAGGGCTTGCACCGACTCGCCCGGATGCGCCGCCTGCCAGAGGCGCACCGCCTGCAGCATGTCCCAGCGTCCGCCGTAATTGGCGGCCACGGTGAGCGTGATGCCGCTGTTGCCAGCGGTTTTTTCTTCGGTTTCCCGAATCAGTCTTTGCAGACGCGCGTCAAAGCGGGTGAGGTCGCCAACGACTTTGAGACGAACGCCCCGGGCGCTCATGGCGCCAACTTCTTTTTCGAGATAGAGGACGAACAAAGCCATCAGGCTGGAGACCTCGTCGTCGGGTCGCTTCCAGTTCTCGGAGCTGAAGGCAAAAATGGTGATATAACCTATACCGCACTGCTGGCAGTGCTCCACCATCGCGCGCACCTGGCGCGCGCCGCTGGTGTGGCCGAAGGTGCGGGGCAAGCCGCGTTGTTTGGCCCAGCGACCGTTGCCATCCATGATGACGGCCACATGGGCCGGGACGGCGGCAGGCTCGGCAAGCCAGGAAGAATCCGAAGCATTCATACGCAAAGCACCGACTCAGTTCATTTCGATCTGATGGTGCTCGACGCTCAGCACCTGCTCACGCCCCAGCAGTTCGAGCAGCAGGGTCACCCGCTTGGCCGATACCGACTGAACCAGCCCCTGCAAGCCGTTCAGGCCCTCGCCGCGCAAACGCACAGAGGCGCCGGGTTGGAACGGGCTGATTTGCGCCAAGTCGAGCTGATTGCGCTCCTGCTCGCTGGCCCGGATCAAGGCCATGGTGTCGGGTTGAACCAGCGCCGGCTCGAAGCCAAAAGACACCAGAGAGCTTACGCCTCGGGTGGAGCGAGCCGCTGCGATGGATTGGCGGGCGTTGCCCGGCTTGAAAAAAACATAACGCGCAAACAGCGGCTCAAACACCGCCTGATCCCCGGCAGCAGCGCCAGCTGGCAAGCCAGCCTGCGCCTTGCGCCCGGTCGGCCAGGTCTTGAACAGCGGCAAATACACCTCAAAGCCTTGCTGGACCAGGTTGAACTGGGCCACGTACTCCTGGCGCGGTTTGGTGAAAACCAGGTACCAGGGGCTGGCTGGATCGGCGTGCTCGGGTTCTGCGGGCGTCATCGTCATGAAGAATCCATCAAGCAATGAAGCAAAAATCGCGAGGATTTTTGCCATTGAGGCATCCGGCCGATGCAACCCGAAATAGGGCGATGGTCGGGGAGGCCATGGGGAATTTTATCGTATTGACGAGCATTTTTAAAAAGCACATTTGTTTACCATTTGTGCATGCACGTCGCCAGCGCCTGCCCGCCGGCCCCACGAGACGCCGTCACGCTTTTGGCAAGGTCACGCCAATTTGCCCCTGGTACTTGCCGCCCCGGTCCTTGTACGAGGTTTCGCAGACTTCATCACTTTCGAAAAACAGCACCTGCGCGCAGCCCTCGCCTGCGTAGATGCGGGCGGGCAAGGGCGTGGTGTTGGAAAACTCCAGCGTCACATAACCCTCCCACTCGGGCTCAAAGGGGGTCACGTTGACGATGATGCCGCAACGCGCGTAGGTGCTTTTGCCCAGGCAGATGGTCAGCACGTTGCGTGGAATCCTGAAATATTCGAGCGTTCGCGCCAGCGCA
>CAIMVC010000175.1 GCA_903844825.1 uncultured Burkholderiales bacterium
TACCGACCTCGCTGCGCTGCCGCAGGTTTCGGTCGCAGCCAGTGAGTTTTCCGAAGACGTGGCCCGTACCAACAATGAGTTGGTGCTGGGATACAAGCAAATCCAGAACGAGTTTTGAACATGAGCGATTCTTGCGCCGACATCGGCATCACCCTCACTTTGCCTGACGGCAGCCAGCGCCGTTTCGAGCATCCTGTCTCCGTTGCGATGCTTGCGACCGATATTGGAGCAAGTCTTGCTAAACAAACGGTGGCCGGAAGGATCGACGGTCGTCCTGTGGATGCCTGCGAGCTCATCGCCCACGATGCAGCGGTACAGATCATCACGCCGAAGGACGACGAGGGACTGGAGATCATCCGTCACTCTTGCGCGCACTTGGTCGGTCATGCAGTCAAGCAACTGTACCCAACGGCCAAGATGGTCATTGGCCCGGTGATTGACGAAGGCTTTTACTACGACATCGCCTACGAGCGCCCCTTCACGCCCGAGGACGTTGCTGCCATCGAGCAACGCATGCGCGAGCTGATCGCAAAGGACTACGACGTCGTCAAGCGCGTTCTGTCGCGAGAGGAAGTGATCCGACTGTTCAGCGAACGTGGCGAAGTCTTCAAACTGCGCCTTATCGAGGACATGCCGAACGAACAAAGCATGGGCATGTACTTCCACGAGGAATACGTTGACATGTGTCGCGGCCCCCATGTGCCCAACACACGCTTTCTCAAGCACTTCAAGCTGACCAAGCTCTCTGGTGCTTACTGGCGAGGCGATGCAAAGAACGAGCAGCTTCAGCGAATCTACGGCACGGCTTGGGCTGACAAGAAGCAGCTCGATGCTTACCTGCTGCGAATCGAAGAAGCTGAGAAACGCGACCACCGCAAACTGGGTCGAGAGCTAGACCTGTTCCACTTTCAGGAAGATGCGCTGGGCGCAGTGTTTTGGCACCCACGCGGTTGGATCGTTTTTCAGGAGTTGATCGCTTATATGCGACGCCGCCAGCAGGACGCGGGCTATGTGGAGGTGAATTCACCCGATGTGATGGACCGCAGCCTATGGGAGATTTCCGGCCACTGGCAGAACTACCGCGACCACATGTTCACCACCGAGACCGAGGACGGCCGCGCGTTGGCGCTCAAGCCCATGAACTGCCCCGGCAGTGTGCTGCTGTACCGCCATGGACTCAAGAGCTACCGCGACCTGCCGATCCGAATGGGCGAGTTCGGCAAGGTGCACCGCTACGAGCCTTCCGGCGCCCTGCACGGATTGCTGCGCGTACGCCACTTCACCCAGGACGATGCCCACGTGTACTGCACGCCGCAGCAGATGGACGCCGAGTGCCGCGATGTGGTGGCGCTGGTGCTGGACATCTACCGGCAGTTTGGCTTCGAGGACGTGCGTATCAAGTTGTCCACCCGCCCGCAGAACCGCATGGGTGACGATGCCACCTGGGATCTGCTCGAAGGCGCGCTGGTGCAGGCGCTGGAGGGCATGGGTTTGCCGTACAAGCTCAACCCCGGCGAAGGTGCTTTCTACGGTCCCAAACTGGAGTTCGTTCTGCGCGACGCGATCGGTCGCGACTGGCAATGCGGCACCCTGCAGGTGGACATGAACCTTCCCGAACGCTTCGGCATTGACTACGTGGACGAGGATGGGCAGCGCAAGCGCCCGGTCATGCTGCACCGTGCGCTGTTCGGATCGCTGGAGCGCTTCACCGGCATCCTGATCGAGCATCACGCTGGAAAGTTGCCCTCTTGGTTGGCTCCTGTGCAGGCCGTGGTGCTGTCGATTACCGAGGAACACGCTGCCTATGTGCAGGACGTGACCCAGCTATTGCGGGGTGCTGGTCTGCGTGCTGAATGCGACGTCCGCAACGAAAAGATCGGCTACAAGATCCGCGAGCAGACGCTTCAGCGGGTGCCATTTCTGCTGGTCGCTGGCGGCAAAGAGCGCGATGCCCGCACCATCGCAGTGCGCACCCGTGATGGCGAGGACCTCGGTGTAATGCAGCTGGCGCAGGCGGTAGCCTACCTGAAGGACGCTACCCAGGCTCCCGACTTCTACGCGCGCGGCGAAGCACAGCAGCAACTCTGCGCACGTCTGGGCATCGACATCCTTGCATCATCTGGAGCATGAACCATGCACCCA
>CAIMVC010000176.1 GCA_903844825.1 uncultured Burkholderiales bacterium
ACCGACCAGGGGCACGTCAATGCCCATGCGGTCGAGTTGGTCACGCACGTGCGGCACGGCCTGGGCCGCTTCGGGCGTGTTGACGGTGATGCGCACCATCTCCGAGCCGGCCAGCGCCAGTTCCTTGACCTGAATAGCCGTGCCGATGGCGTCGACGGTGTCGGTGTTGGTCATGGACTGCACACGCACCGGGGCGTCACCGCCCACAGTGACCACACGCGAACCCCATACCACGCGGGCCTGGGCCGACTGCCGGGCGCGCGGCGCGGCGGACTCGATAGGCAAACAGTCTTGCATCATGTCAAATTCCAGAAAAGATCAACGCACACCAGCACCAGCAGCCCTGGTCGGCGCTGCCCCGGGAGTCGGCGCTGCTGACGGCCGCGGCTGAGCAACCGAAGGGGCAACGGCAGGCTCGGAAAGAGGCACGATCTGAGGCTCGGCCGGCGCCACCACAACGACCGGGGTCGTGATGACTGGCGGCGCAATAGCCTGCTCGGCCGAGAAAGGCAGATCAAGCTTGGGAACGAAAAACAGCAAGGCCGCGATCACCAGAAACAGCAGGCCGGCCACGATGGCAGGACGCGATACCTGACTTCTGAAGGTCTGACGATGTCCGCTAGCAGACGTGCGAAAAGGCGCGTTGATACTGCTATCGCGCGTAGCCAGTCGAGGCATGCCGGTGTTGGGCAGCAAGGGCAATATGTCGCGGATATCGAGCTTGAGGCTACGGCAAACACTGCCGGCCAAGGCGCGCGCAAACACGGTGTCGAGCAATTCGTCATAACGGTCAGCCTCCAGCGCTTCGAGCCGGCTCACGGGCACTTTCAGCGAGGCCGCCAGCATCGCGATATGCAGCCCCGCCGCCTCGCGCGCCTGCCGCAACACGGCACCAGCACTGGCCCCCGCTGGCGCCTTCTGCGCCGGAGTCGGGCCCTGATCGAGAAATTCAGTCATTCAAAGCACCTTTGTCGAAGGCCATGGCCTCACGGGATTGTCCAAATTGTGCGCGCAGGCGCTGACCCCAATGCGCCGCCGCCTGCGAATTATCCAACTTGCGCTCGACCTGGACCGCCAGCCACAGGCTCTGGGCGCTGACAGCCGCGCCATCGTTGAGTCGCATCAAGAGCACGCGGGCCGGCGCCAACTCACCACGATCGTAAAGCAGCAAGGCCAGGTTGTAGGCCGCGGGGGCGTTGTCCGGGTCAATTTCAAGGGCACGTGCGAGGCTTTGCTGCCCCGCAGAACGCTGCCCGGCCTGAATCTGGCACAAACCCTGCGCCATCCAGGTCTTGGCCTGGGCGGCATAGCCCGGCACCGCCAGGGCGCGTGCGAAAAGCGACTGAGCCTCGTCATGGCGCGACTGAGTGCAAAGCAACCAGCCCAAATTATGGGCCGCATCGGCGTCGCGTGGGTTGAGCAACAACGCACGCCGAAAGCTCTCCTCAGCCAGGACGGCTTCGTTAAGGCGAAAATAAATCAGGCCGCGCAGGCTCAGGGCGGCGGCGAAATCAGGGTCGATCAACAAGGCCTGCTTGACTTCGTCGAGCGCCACCAAGGTCTGGTCCTGCTGAAAATAGGCGCTGGCCAACTCCGTTCGAATGCGGGCGCGTTTGCGGACCAGCGGCTCGTCGGACTCGGTCACCACCCCAGCGCGGACGGTCGCAAGCCCGGCGTCGGGGCCCGCGGGCAGCCGGGCGCAGCCGTACAAGCCGAGCACCAGCAAGACCAAGATCGTGAAGACGGTCACTGACGCGGCGCTCGAGCGGGGTCTACCCGCCCGACCGGGTACCCGCACAGTCATCGAGTAGTCCCCGCAACGCTCACCACCTTGACACCGCCGAGCATGCTTTGGCGCTGGCTGGCGATGCGCTGCTCAACGCCGGTGCGATCCTGCACATCGCCGGCGAGCTGGCCGCAGGCGGCATCAATGTCGTCACCGCGCGTCTTACGCACCGTGGTCACCAGGCCGGCATCCATGAGGATGCGCGCAAAGGCCAGTACCTGCGGCATGGGCGAACGCTTCAGGCCGGACGCCGGGAAGGGGTTGAACGGAATCAGGTTGAATTTGCAGGACAGGCCAGCGCTCTGATGCTCACGCATCAGCGCCACCAGTTGCAGGGCATGCTCGCTTTGGTCGTTCACGCCATCGAGCATGCAGTATTCGAAGGTGATGAAATCGCGCGGCGCGAAAGCCTGGTAACGGGCGCAGGCCTGCAGCAACTCGGCAATCCGGTATTTGCGGTTCAAAGGCACCAGGTTGTCACGCAACACGTCGACCGGTGCGTGCAGCGACACCGCCAGCGCCACCGGGCAGTCCTGCCCGAGTCGATCCATCATGGGCACCACCCCCGAGGTAGAGACCGTGACGCGGCGGCGCGACAGGCCGTAGGCGTGGTCGTCCAGCATGACACGCAGGGCCGGCACCAGCTGAGCGTAGTTCTGCAGCGGCTCACCCATGCCCATCATCACCACATTGGAGATTACCCGCTCGGACTTGCCCAGATGTTGACGCAGGAAATGTTCGGCAAACCAAAGCTGGGCGATGATTTCGGCGGTGGTGAGGTTGCGGCTAAAACCCTGGTGACCCGTGGAGCAAAAACGGCAGCCCACGGCGCAGCCCGCTTGCGAAGAAATGCACAGCGTGCCGCGATCCGCTTCGGGAATAAAAACCGTCTCGATGACGTCGCCCGCGCCCACGTCAAACAACCATTTAACCGTCCCGTCAGCCGAGTCGTGGCGAGACACCACCCTCAAAGGCTGCACATGGGCCGTGCCGGCCAGCTTTTCACGCAACGCCTTGGCCAGGTCAGTCATCTGGCTGAAGTCATGCGCGCCACGCTGGTGAATCCAGCGAAACAGCTGCGTCGCACGAAAACGCTTTTCCCCCAACCGCTCGCAAAAGGCAGCCAGACCGTCCAGGTCGAAGTCAAGCAAGTTGGTGGTCATGGTGCGCTGGCGGTCAGACTCAGAAAAAATGTGGCGGATCCGAAAGGGTCTGCACAAATGCAAACCGGCCCGCTGGCGGGCCGGTCTTGACAGCAGCCCCCAGGCAAGCCATGTCCCCTCAAGGGGCACGGCCGGACGCAGGGGCGGGACATGTCAGCGTGCGTAAATGTTCATGCCTGCAAAGAAGAAACTGATCTCCTGCTGGGCAGTTTCAGCCGCGTCCGAGCCGTGCACGGCGTTGGCATCAATGCTCTCGGCGAAGTCGGCGCGGATGGTGCCGGCGGCGGCCTTCTTGGGGTCGGTAGCACCCATCAGGTCGCGGTGCTTGAGAATGGCGTTTTCACCCTGCAAGGCCGTGATCATCACGGGGCCGGAGATCATGAAGTCGACCAGATCCTTGAAGAAGGGACGCTCTTTGTGCACGGCGTAAAAAGCTTCGGCTTCGCCACGCGAGAGGTGAGCGAACCTGGCGGCAACGATTTTCAGGCCAGCAGCTTCAAAGCGGGCGTAAATCTGACCGATCACGTTTTTTGCAACTGCGTCGGGCTTGATGATGGAAAGAGTGCGTTCGATCGCCATGGGTGTTCCTTAACCTTTGATGAAGAGATTGTTCGGTTGAACAAAGCCCACTATTTTAGCCTGAGCAGGTGCAGCACAAGCCCAGGAGCAAGGCCGAAAGACCTTGCCAAATCAGCGGTTACCGCCGCGATTGCCACCACCGCCGCCACGCCGTGGCCCACCACCACCACCACCACCGCCACCACCGCCACCGCCGCCACCGCCGCCACTGCGGCGTGGGCCACCGGGCCCTGCCTGCCGCTGACGCGTGAAGGTATCGGCACCGATGTAGCCAAACGATGTTTTCATGGGGTCTGGCTGAGCGCCACCCGGCAGGCCATCGGCGCGGGCGCCCCGGTCATCACGGCGCTTTTTACCCTGGACACCACCGAAATTGCCAGCAGGCTGCCCCGAACGGGGCGCCCCGCCGAACTTGCCTGCACCGCCCTGACCGCCGCCGGGACCGCGCGCGCGCGGCTGACCAGCGCGGCGACTCAAGTCCCGCCCCGCTTCGTTGCGGTTGGGCGGCGGCTGAAACTCGTAAGGCCCTGGTGCACCCTCCCCGCCAAAATCATCCTCATCGCGCGCTGGCGTCTGCGCCGCAAGCTGGGATGCCCCCCCCGCGGGCTGCGGGCGGGCACCGGCTGGGCGCTCGCGCCGAGGCCCGCGGGCACCACGGCCGGCTCCCGGCGGGTTGCCCGGAGCACGGCGAGCCTCGTTGCGCTCTGCCGAGCGACCCTGCGAACGCCGCAGCACCTCGGTCAGCGCGTCAATATCGCGCTCATCGAGTTCGACAAAAGCGCCGCGCTTGAGACCGCGCGGCAACATGAAGGCGCCATAACGAATGCGGATCAGGCGGCTGACCGCATGTCCGACGGCTTCGAACATTCGTCGCACTTCCCGGTTACGCCCTTCAGAAATCGTCACCCGGTACCAGCAATTGGCGCCCTCGCCACCACCGGCTTCGATTGAGCCGAACTGAGCCACACCGTCGTCCAGCGTCACGCCCTCCAAAAGGCGCTTTTTTTCCTCGTTATTGAGTGCCCCCAGGACGCGTACAGCGTATTCACGCTCCAGGCCAAAGCGCGGATGCATCAACTGATTGGCCAACTCGCCTGAACTGGTCAGCAACAACAAACCCTCGGTATTCAAGTCCAGCCGCCCCACCGATTGCCACTTGCCCTGGAACAGCTTGGGCAAACGGCGAAACACCGTCGGCCGGTTCTGCGGGTCGTCATGGGTGACCACCTCGCCGGCCGGCTTGTGATAGGCAATGACGCGAGGCGGCGGCGGGTCAATGCGCACGCGAATCGGCTTGCCGTTGACCTTGACGGCATCGCCGAACTGGATGCGCTGGCCAATATGCGCCGGCTCGGCATTGACCGAAATCCGGCCCTCCAAAATAAGCTGCTCCATCTCCAGCCGGGAGCCCAGACCGGCCTGGGCCAGCACCTTGTGCAACTTGGGGCTCTCGGGCTGTGGCGCCAGTACCCTCTTGGGTAGCTGCAGCGCCTCATCTTCTTCGTCGGCGTCGAGCTGACCGGCCACCACGTCTTCGAAACGGTAGGCCGCAGCCGACGGCGCAGCGCGCGGTGCTTCGCGGCGGCCACGCGGAGGAGTTTTTCCCGCATCCCTGGCAACGGGCTGTTGAGCGGCTTGCCCGTCTTGGGTATCTCGGTCGTCTGCAGCGCTCGGAGCATCGCCGGCGGCATCAGCCAGAACGGGCACCGAGGCTGCGGCGCTCAGGTCGTCCGGGCCTGCGGGCAGCGCTGCAGAGGTGTTGTCTTGTGGGTTCATTTTTTTCTACCTGGAAGGCGCGTCTGGCGCAGGTTCAACAGACTCGGACGCGGCTGACCCGGCATCAGCCGGGCCGGCGGCGGTGGGGTCATCGTTAGCCACACCCTGGACAGGCTCGGCGGAGCCGTTCGATTCGGGGGCGACCACGGTATCCGGTGTATCCGCGACGTCGGCGACGTCGGCGACATCAACGACATCAGCAGACACCGGCAACGCGCCCGGCTGGCCCTCGGACAGGCCAAATTCGATCTGCTCGAGCATGGCGGCTTCACCTCCGGCCTGCCCCATGGCGGGCAGCTGGTCAAGCGACTCTACGCCCAGGTCATCGAGAAACTGGCGGGTGGTCGCGAACAGCGCCGGGCGGCCGACCGTTTCCCGGTGACCGATGACCTCGACCCAGCCGCGGTCCTCCAACTGCTTGAGCAGCAAACTGTTGATCGTGACGCCGCGAATGTCTTCCATATCGCCGCGCGTGACCGGCTGACGATAGGCAATGATGGCCAGGGTCTCTAGCGTGGCCCGTGTGTACCTGGGCGGCTTTTCCGGGTGCAGGCGGTCCAGGTATTCGCGCATGGCCGGGCGGCTCTGAAAGCGCCAGCCCGAAGCCACATGCACCAGCTCGACGCCTCGGCCCACCCAATCGTCCTGCAATTCCTGCAGCAGCAATTTAAGGGTGTCACTGGACAGGCCGCCGTCGAACAACACCTCCATCTCGCGCAGCGGCAAGGCCTGCGACGCGCAGATGAGGGCCGTCTCGAGGACGCGCTTGGCATCCGTCGTATTCATGGGTGTCAGTTCAGAAAAAGGGCAGGGATCACGAAGAAAGTACGTAGGCGGCACGCCCGAGGGACAAGACTGAAAAGCTTGGCGGTGCCGACGGGGATGATCGCCAAAATTGCAGGAAAAAGCGCTGCATTCGACTCAGTAGCCAGTCAGGCTACGAGCTTTCATTGTAGCTCAGTCCCAAAGCCGCCATGGCCGCAAGCAGGTCGGCTGCGGGCGGTGCCATGAAGACCTGGGGTTGGCCGCTGACCGGATGCGCAAAAACCAGTCGCCAGGCGTGCAAGGCCTGCCGCTCAAGACCGGCCGCGGGCTTGCCGCCATACAGCTCGTCAGACAGCAGCGGGTGCTCAAGAAACGCCATGTGAACCCGAATCTGGTGCGTGCGCCCGGTCTGCAGCTTGCAGCGGACCAGGCAGGTCTTGCCATCGTCGGCATTGGCGAGCATCGAAATATCGGTCACCGCCAGCTTGCCCGGATGCCGGTCCAGGTCCACCACCGCCATGCGGATGCGGTTGCGCGGATCGCGCCCGATCGGCTGATTGACCTGGCGCTGCCTGGAGCCTTCCCACTCGCCATGGGCCAGCGCCAGGTATTCGCGGCTGACGCTGCGCTCGGCAATCATCGCCACCAGTTTGTCCATCACCTCGCGGGTTTTGGCGACCACCATCAGGCCGCTGGTGTCCTTGTCAAGGCGGTGAACAATGCCGGCACGCGGCAAAAACCGGGCGCCGGTGTGGTGCGCCAGCAAACCGTTGAGCAAGGTACCACGCCAATTGCCAGGTGCCGGGTGCACCACCAGACCGGCGGGCTTGTTGACCACCAGCAGGTGATCGTCTTCGTACACCACGGCCAGCGCCATCGGTTCGGCCTTGAAGGCTTGACTCTGGGGCGTGGGCCGCAACTCGATCACCAGGGTGTCGCCAGCCTTGACCTTGGCCGAGGTTTTGAGCACCACCTGCGCATTGTGTTTGACCGAGCCGGCCTCGATCAGTTGCTGCAAATAAGTGCGGGAAAACTCGGGCACAATTCCGGCGAGGGCGCGGTCCAGCCGGTCACCGTGACTGGCCGCTGGCACCTGGGCTTGCCGCCACTCGACCTCGCCGCCTGCGTCGGGATCGTCCTGAGACTCGTCTGGGAGCGCGTGACCCAGAGGGGCCCCCGATATAATTATTGGACTGCGCCCGGGCTCAGTCATCACAAGGTCGATTGCATGATTCATTCCAAATTATCGGCTAAGCGCCAACGCCCCTCCTCGCTGGGTGCTGCAGCACTTGTGCTGGCCGCTATCCTCGCTGCCGGTTGCGCCGGAACAGCCAAAGACCCGACGGCAGGCTGGAGCACCGACAAGATCTACACCCAGGCGCGCGAAGATGCCAGCATCGGCGCCTACGAAAAGGCCATTCCGCTTTTTGAAAAACTGGAAGGCCGCGCCGCCGGCACGCCACTGGCCCAGCAAGCCCAACTGGAAAAAGCCTACGCCCAGTACAAGAACGGGGACCACGCGCAAGCCATCGCCACGCTGGACAGATTCATCAAACTGCACCCGGCCAGCCCGGCTCAGGACTATGCGTTGTACCTCAAGGGCCTGATCAATTTCAACGACAACCTCGGCCTGCTTGGCAACCTGATACGCAAAGACTTGTCAGACAGCGACCAAAAGGCGGCCAAGGAATCGTTTGAGTCATTTCGGCAGTTGTCCTCACGCTACCCGGAGTCGCGCTACACACCTGACGCCCGGCAGCGCATGAGTTACATCGTCAATTCGCTGGCCAAGTCGGAAGTCAACGTGGCCCGCTTTTACTACTCGCGGGGCGCCTATGTGGCTGCGATCAACCGGGCCCAGAGCGCCATCATCGAATTTCGCGATGTACCGGCCATCGAGGAAGCCATGTTCATCCTGTACCGCTCCTACGACGCGCTGGGGATGGCTGACTTGCGCGACGACGCGCGCCGCGTAATGGAAAAAAGCTACCCGCAGAGCAGCTTTTTGGGCAAGGGCGTCAGCGGCCCTGAGCGTGCGTGGTACCGGTTCTGGTAAGCCCCGCTAGACGCGCTATCAACTCTGACTCGCTGGACAGCCGCTGCATGGGCGGCAAGGCCTTGAGCAAACGCTTGCCGTAACCCATCAGGGCCAGCCGGGTGTCACACACCACCAGCACCCCCTGATCGGTCTCGCGCCGGATCAGCCGGCCGGCGCCCTGTTTGAGCGCCACCGCCGCCTCGGGCAAAAAGTAATCATTAAAAGAGCTTCGCCCCTGCGCTTCGAGGTGCCGCGAGCGCGCCTCGGCCATGGGGTCATTGGGTGGCGGAAACGGCAGTTTGTCGATGATGACCAGTTGCAGCGCGTCGCCAGCCACGTCAATGCCCTCCCAAAAGGAGGCCGAGGCCACCAAAATGCAGCCAGGCTCGCCAAGCGAGTCGCCACGGCGAAAGCGCTCGATCAACACGCGTTTGGGCAGCGCGCCCTGAACCAGAATTTCCAGCTCGCCCGAGCCCTGAAACTTCGCCTGCAAGACCTCGGCGATTGCGCGCAAGGCGCGCAAGGTCGTGGTCAGCACCATCGTTCGACCGCCTAGCTGACGCGCCCAGACAGCAGCCGACTCGGCCACCCGCGTCACGTGCGCCGGATCAGAAGGTTTGGGGAAATCACGCGGCACATAAAGGGCCGCCTGAGTCGGATAGTCAAACGGGCTGCCGACCCGCAGCAGTTCGGCCTGCCCCAGCCCGCAGGGCTCGGTGAACCAGCTCAGCTTGTCATCGTCGCCCAGGGTGGCAGAGGTAAATACCCAAGTCTTGGCGGCGGCGTCGGCTGGCCCGAGCATACGGTTTTGCACCGCCACGGCAATGTCCAGCGGCGACTCGACCAGGCTGAGCTGGGTGCCAACGTCCAGCCAGCGCACCGACCCGGTCTGGCATGGCCCCGCAAAATGCTTCAGGCGCTCGGCGTAGTCGAGCGCACGCTCTTGCAAGCGGTTGAAGTCGGGCGCCAGTTCAGTCACCGTATCGATCGCCTCAGCCGCTGCCAGACACGCCTGGGCGGCTTCGAGCACCGCCAAGCCCCAGGCCTGGCTGTCCAGGCCCTCAGGGCAGGCCTCGGTCCAGCGCAGTTTGGTCCCCGGGTAAGCCTTGCCAACGCACAAGCGAAGTTCCCGCGCCGCCCGCTCGAGCCGCCCGGCCACGCTGGACCAGTCGACCAGACCGCGGGCGAGCTGCAAGCCGGTTGCCAGCACGTCGCGGGTGAAGTCGAGCAACTGGGAGGTGCCCACGTTTTTCCCCAGGAACTGCACTCCCGTCTCGTTGAGCTGATGCGCCTCGTCAAAAATGGCAATGCGCACGGTCGGCAGCAGTTCGGCTACGCCCGATTCGCGCACCGCCAGGTCGGCAAAAAACAGGTGATGGTTGATGACCACCACGTCTGCGGCCAAGGCTTCGCGTCGGGCCAGGTTCACGTGACAGGCCCGAAAGCGCGGGCACGCCGAGCCCAGGCAATTTTCGCGGGTGGAGGTGATCAGGGGAATCAGGGGCGAGCGCTCATCAAGACCTGGCAGCTCGGCTAGGTCACCGTGGCGAGTGGTCAGCGACCACTCCTCGATCCGCGCCAGGGATGCAGCCGCGACCCGGTCCGGCAAGTTGACCGTCTGCCGGGCCTGCTCCATCCGATGCAGACACAAATAGCTGCCACGCCCCTTCAAAAGAGCCGTCGAGATGGGCAGACCCAGGGCCTGGACCAGTCGGGGCAAATCGCGGCCGTACAGCTGGTCCTGCAGCGCTTTGGTAGCCGTCGACAGCAACACGCGTTCACCGCTCAACAGCGCCGGCACCAGATAGGAGAAGGTCTTGCCAACCCCCGTGCTGGCCTCAACCACCAGAGCGTGCGCGCCTTCGATGGCGCGGGCCACGGCCAGTGCCATCTCGGTTTGTCCGCTGCGGGGCAGGAACTGCTCGGCCGCCCGGGACAGCACGCCGTCGGGCCCAAAAGCCTTGAGAACCTGGTCTTGCAGGGTCATCACGCGGGCTCGGCCGGATTCAAGGCCTGCTCAAGGCGTGAAATGTGATCGCGCAAAGCCAGTCGGCGCTTTTTAAGCCGCCTGACCAGCAGTTGATCCAGAGGAATTGCGTGAGCCGACAGATCGACCAGCGCATCAAGGTCGGCATGCTCCATCTTCAACTCAATGAGTTGACGTTCGGCGGAATGTAAATTGAAGTCCAAAGTAAGTCAGTCAGACCGTGAAGAAGCAGTCTGGATCATACGTTGCTCAAGCTCGCTCATGCCCGCTCATACTCGACAAAGCTCACGTAGCGGACCAGCGCAGGCGTTAGGGCGTCACCGGTACCGACCGCGGCGTCGGCAGTGGCACAACCGCTGCAGCGCCCGCCTCCGTTTGCCGCTGATCGTGCGCATGCTGGCGCTGCGCCGCCTGCTCGAGTCGCTTCTTGAACTTGCCCGCCTGTGCATCCGCAGCCGCGTCGCGCTCGGTTTGCTGCTGCGCCCGGGCCTGCGACTGCTCCAGTCTGGCATCGGCTTTGCGCCGGGCCTGTGTCGCCTGCTCGTCGCGTTCTGCGGCCTGAACCGCTTTGGCGGCGGCGGCGTCGCGTCTTGACTCTGCCGACTCAGCCGGCGCTTCGGACGCGAGCAACGCCTGTCGGGCGGCACGCTTTTGTTCGCTCTTTTGCAACTGCTCACCGGCGCGGCGCTGGCGTTCGGCGGCGTCGAGCAACTGCTCCTGGCGCTTGAGCGCGGCCATCTGAGAGCGCTGTTGAGGCAAGAGCTGCGCCAGGCAAGCCTTCTCGAAAATAGCCGTGCGACAAGCCTGCTCATCTTGCGCAAAGCGCCGTTGCAAGTCGCTGCGTTCTTGCGCAATGCGCTGGCGTTCCAGCCCATCCGGCGAGGTCTGGATCACCACATCGGCTTGCGCCATGAGCACGCTAACCCAAGTGGCCAGCGCGATCCCGAGCGCAATGGCCCTGCCCTGCCGTGGGCCTAGCGGCCAGTCAAAGGCCATCAGGTCAGCCCGGTGTCGACAGTGCGGCGCTCCAGCGCCAGGAACTCGGCCGACTGCATTTCACTCAGGCGCGAGGCCGTGCGGGGAAACTCATGGGCCAGCGGGCCTTCGGTGTAAAGCGCCTCGGGCGCTGTCTGCGCACTCATGATGAGCTTGACGCGGCGGTCGTACAACACATCGACCAACCAGGTAAAGCGACGGGCTTCAGACGCCATGCGAACCGGCATGTGCGGCACGTCGCTGAGCAGCACGGTATGGAACTGGCTGGCCATTTCCAGGTAGTCATTTTGCGAGCGTGGACCACCGCACAAGGTCTTGAAGTCAAACCAGACCACACCGCCGGCTTTACGCCGGGCCCGGATCTGCCGCGACTCAATGTTCAGCACAGGGTCTTCGTCGCGTGTTTCTGCCAGACGCGTGAAAGCGTCTGTCATGGCATCGTCGGCCGTCTGACCCAATGGCATGTGGTAAAGCTGGAGCTGCTCCAAGGTGATGGAGCGGTAATCGGTGCCGTTGTCCACGCTGATCACGTCCAAATTGGCCTTGAGCAATTCAATGGCCGGCAAGATGCGGTCTCTGTGCATCCCGTTGAGGTAAAGCGCATCAGGCTCAAAGTTGGAAGTGGTGACAAACCCCACACCGTTGTTAAACAGC
>CAIMVC010000177.1 GCA_903844825.1 uncultured Burkholderiales bacterium
GAAGTGGGGAGCGTGGGGGCCACATCGCCAGCGCAGGGCAGCCCCAAGGAAAACAGCGCCCCCTCGGGGGGCAGCGAAGTACACGAAGTGGGGAGCGTGGGGGCCACATCGCCAGCGCAGGGCAGCCCCAAGGAAGACAGCGCCCCCTCGGGGGGCGGCGAAGTACACGAAGTGGGGAGCGTGGGGGGCAGACCCTTTTTGCTGCTCGTTCACGGCACCTCCCGCAGCGACAAGGAGTGGCCCGCGCCCCACTGGATTTCGTTGGGCCAGCAGCTCGCTGGCGATGGCTACGACCTGGCGCTGCCGCACGGCAACGCTGCCGAACTGGCGACCAGCGAGGCCTTGGCGGCGGGTATCAATGCCGCAGCCGGCGGGCAGGTCGCCAGGGTCTGGCCGCGCTTACCGCTGGACGCGTTGACGCAGCGCATGGCCGCCTGTTGTGGCGTGATCGGCGTGGACAGCGGTTTGAGTCATCTGGCCGTGGCACTGGATCTGCCGCACGTGCAACTCTACAACTTCGAGACGGCCTGGCGCACCGGGCCGGCGCCAGCGCAGGCGCAGGCGCAATCGGCGGCTCGGCAGCAAAGCGTTTATGCCGCTCCCACGCCAAGCCTGGCTGCGGTGCTGGCGGCCTGGCGCTCGGTTTCCGCAACGCACGCCGCTGTGGCGCAACCCGTCCCCCGGCCGGCTGCCTGATGTCTGAATTCAAGCGCCGCTGGCAGTTGCAGTTGTACCGAGCCCTGACCTGGCTGGCGCAGCCGCTGCTGCGTCGCAAACTGGCGCGCAGGGCCTTGGCCGAGCCGGGTTATGCCCAGGCTGTTCCTGAGCGTTTTGGGTTTTACACACAGCCGGAGCCAAGCGGCTCTGCGCTGGTCTGGGTTCATGCGGTCTCCCTGGGCGAGACGCGCACTGCGGCCATCTTGCTCAAGCGCTGGCGCGAGCAGCAACCCGGGCTTCGCATTTTGCTCACCCACGGCACCGCGACGGGCCGCGCCGAGGGGCAGGACTTGCTGCGCGATGGCGATATTCAGGTCTGGCAGCCTTGGGACAGCCGTGTGGCCGTCGAGCGATTTCTGGGTCATTTCAAGCCGAGTCTGGGGGTGCTGCTCGAAACCGAGGTCTGGCCCAACCTGATGGCTGTGGCGCGACAACGGGCGCTGCCAGTGGTGCTGATCAATGCACGCATGTCGGTCAAATCGCTGTCCCAGGCGCTGCGCTTGCCTGCGCTTGCCTTGCCGGCCTACGGCGCACTGGCGGCGGTCTACGCGCAGACCGAGGCCGATGCGCAGCGCTTGCGCCAGCTAGGCGCACCGCTGGCAACCGTCAGCGGCAACCTGAAGTTCGATGCCACGCCCGATCCGCTGCAGCAGACGCAGGCGGCGCGCTGGCGTGAGAGTCTGCCCTGGCCAGTCCTCATGCTGGCCAGCTCGCGGGAAGGCGAGGAGGCGCAGTTTCTGGACCAATTGCAGCGACTTCCGCCGTCGGACATTCGCCGTTTCCAGCCGCTGATCGTGCCGCGCCATCCGCAGCGTTTCGATGAGGTGCAGCGTTTGATCGAGGCGCGGGGCTTCCGTGTGTCGCGTCGCTCGAGCTGGCAGCTGGGTCCGCCGAATGCGGCGGCTTTGAGCGCAGATGTCTGGCTAGGCGATTCGCTGGGCGAGATGGCGCTGTACTACAGCCTGAGTCGGGTCGCGCTGCTGGGCGGCAGTTTTGCGCCCCTGGGTGGACAAAACCTGATCGAGCCGGCGGCTTGCGGCTGCCCGGTCGTCATGGGTCCGCACACCTTTAATTTTTCGCAAGCCGCTGAGCAGGCACAGTCAGAGGGAGCTGCTGTGCGCGTGCACGACCTGGCCGCTGCGCTTGACAGCGCCGGTCAGTTGTTGGAACGTGACCAGGAGCACCTGGCGATGGCCGCAGCCGGCCTGGGTTTTGCGGCCCGCCACCGTGGCGCAGCCGACCAGACGGTCGCCGGCCTGATGCGCTGGAGCCAGGGCCGAGGCTGACAGGGCTGCAGCCGCGTCCTGGCTCGTCGTGCAGGTCGGTATTGCAGTCTGTTGTGAAGTCGGTCGTGCGGCCGGAGCTGGGGCCATTTGCGTCAGGCGGGTGGCCGCCCCGTTCACGGTACCAACCCTGGCCAAGTCAGGCTGCCAGCCATTCAGCCATTCAGGCCGTATCGGAGGGTGCGGCTGGCCTTCAGCCCATTTATGCCATTTAGGCCCTTCAGGGCTTGGCCAGCAAACTGTTGATTTGCTGCAGATCCTGCGCCGACAGCGTGCCGTTGGCCTGCCGTAGCTTCAGACCGCCGACCAGTACGTCGTAGCGGGCCTTGGCCAGGTCGCGCTTGGTTTGGAACAGCTGGCTTTGCGAGTTGAGCACGTCGATGTTGATGCGCACGCCAACCTGGTAGCCCAGGCGGTTGGCGTCCAGCGCGCTCTGGCTCGACAACTCGGCCGCTTCCAGCGCCTTGACCTGGCCTTGACCGGACAGCACGCCAAAATAGGCGGTACGCGTACTTTGCGCCACGTTGCGCCGCGCGCCCTCGAGATCGCTTTTGGCCTTGTCGCCCAGCGCCAGGGTTTCGCGGATGCGGTTTTGAGTCGAGTAACCGGCGAACAAGGGAACGTTGAAGGCCAGTCCCATCGTGGCGCTGTTGGTTCGCGACGAATTGGTGTTGCTGGCCGTCACGGCACCGGAGGGGTTTTTGTTGATGTTGTAGCTCGCCGTCAGGTCCAGCGTGGGCCTGTGCCCGGCTTCGGCTTTGGTGACTTCAAGGCGGGCGATATCGAGGTTGCTTTGTGCCTGGCGGATGCCAGGGTGGCTGGTTTGCGACTGCAGCACCCAGGCGTTGGCGTCGGCTGGCAGCAATGCGGGCAGAGCCAGCGGCACGCTCAAGCCCCGCGGCTGTGTGCCGGTCCTACCGACGAGTTGATCCAGCGCAATTTTCTTGACATGCAGGTCGTTATCGGCGGCGATTTCCTGCGCCAGCACCAGGTCGAACCGGGCCTGCGCCTCCCGGGTGTCCGTGATGGTGGAGGTGCCGACCTCAAAGTTGCGCTTGGCTGATGCCAGTTGTTCCTCGACGGCGGCTTTCTGGGCCTTGACAAAGTTCAGCGTATCTTGCGCTGCCAGCACATCGAAATAGGCCTGGCTGGTGCGCACAATCAGGTCCTGTTCGGCGGCGTCGAGCTGGGCCTGGGCCAGGCCCCGCAGCTTGTTGCTTTGCTCGTAGCTCGCCCAGTTGGCCGGCCGGTAAAGCGGCTGCGAGGCATTGAGCGTGACGTTCTGGTTGCTCAGTGTGCGGTTCAGGGCCGCGTTGGGCGCAGGCGTGATGGTCAGGTCGGTCCAGCTGGCGGCTGCGGACGCGCCGGCGCTCGGTAACAGATTGGCCTTGCCTTGCTCTGCCCGGGCCAGATTGGCCTCGTACTGCAGCCGGGCAGACAGATAGCCGGCGTCAAAGGCCCGGGCCGACTCATAAAGCTCGACCAGCGACTGGGCCCGCGCCGTCGGCAGGGCAGCGGCTGCAGCCAGGGCCAGGGTGAGCATCCCGAGCCGATGAGTCGTTAAAAATCGGCGCGCTGAGAAGGAGGGGGTCATAGGGGTCCTGAAGGGCTCTGGTTATTCTGGAAAGCCTGGGGGCTCAGCGCTTTGCATTAGTAGCGCGGCACGTCGGGGTCAATCGCGCTGGACCAGGCGTCAATGCCGCCAGCCAGGTTGACAACCTGGGTAAAGCCTTGCTGCTGCAGGTAGTTGGCCACCTGCTGGCTGCGCATGCCGTGGTGGCACAAGCAGGCGATCGGCCGCCCGGCATCAAGTTCGGCCAGGCGTGCAGGGACTTCGCGCATGGGGATGGCGACCAACTCGAAACCCTGCGCCTTGACCGACGCTGTTTGCAGCTCCCACGGTTCACGCACGTCCAGGACCACGGGTGTGCCTGCCCGCATTTCGGAGGAGGTGCCGCTTGGGGCGTGGCGCCGGAGCCAGGCGGAAAATTCGGAGGCGGGGAGTTGCTCAATCATGAGGGTGCTCGGGTCTGGGGTCGAGAAATTGAGTCTAGAAATGAAATTTGGACGGCTCGGGGAAGTTGAGCAAACGCGGTGCCACCGTATCCCAGGCAGTCGTTGTGCGCCAGGCCTGGTCCGCGACGCGGGAAATCAGCGTGGCGCACATCACTGGCTCGCTGCCCACAATGGCGCTCAGGCGGCCACCGGGTTTGAGCATGGACAGTAACCAGGCGGGGACTTCTGCCACCGAGCCGCTGATCACGATCACGTCGAAAGGGCCTGCCAGACCGTCCCGAGCCGGCGCTGCGGCGAACTCAACCGATGCGTCGCGCTCTAGCACTTCAGCGTTGTAGATGCCCGCCCGTTGCAGGTTCTGGCGCGCCATGTGCGCCAAAGAGGGCTCTATTTCCAGTGACACCACGCGCTGGGCGCGGTGCGCCAGCAGAGCCGCCATGTAGCCGGAGCCCGCGCCGATCTCGAGCACATTCTCGTGTTTCTGGACGGCCAGGTCCTGCAGAATCCGCGCCTCTACCTTGGGAGCTAGCATGCACTGGCCCGGGTTGGCATGCGGTGGCAAGGGGATCTCCATGTCGGCAAAAGCCAGGGATTTGTGCGCCAGTGGCACAAAGTCCTCCCGTTTGACAACGGCCAGCAGCGAAAGAATCTGGCTGTCCAGCACTTCCCAGGGGCGGATTTGCTGCTCGATCATGTTGAAGCGGGCTTGTTCGAAGTTCATGGTGGGCTGGACGCGATCGTGAATGAAAGTAACGGAGCTAAGGATTTTAGCGAGGGCGGCCTGTCTCGCCGGCGGGCAGGGCCGGGCGGACACCCAGGAGGCGTCCGGCCCACTGCGCCAGGTCGTCTAGGTAGCAGTAGGCCACGGGCACCACCACCAGGGTCAGCAGTGATGAGGTGATGACGCCGCCAATGACCGCCTGGCCCATCGGCGCGCGCTGTTCCGAGCCCTCGGTCAGGGCAAAAGCCAGCGGGATCATGCCAAAAATCATGGCCAGGGTGGTCATCAAAATCGGCCGCAGGCGCACTTTGGCCGCCAGCAGCAAGGCTTCGTTGCGGCCCAGACCCGGCACCCGCTGCCCCTGGTCATCGGTGTGCTCTGCTCGCATGCGGATCGCGAAATCGACCAGCAAAATCGCGTTCTTGGTGACCAGGCCCATTAGCATCACCACGCCGATCATTGAGAACATCGACAGCGTCGAGCGAAACATCAGCAGCGCCAGCACCACGCCAATGAGCGTCAGGGGCAGGGAGGTCATCAATGCCAGCGGCTGCATGAAGCTCTTGAACTGGCTGGCCAGAATCATGTAGATGAACAAAACGGCCAGGACCAGCGAAGTGATGGCGTAGCCAAACGACTCGGCCATGTCCTTGGTTGAGCCGCCGAAGCGGTAGCGGTAGCCCGGTGCAAACTCCATGGCGTCCAGAGCTTTCTTGATGTCGGCCGACACCTCGCCGGCCGCGCGGCGGTAGACGTTGGCGCTGATGGCGACTTCCCGGGTCAGGTCGCTGCGGTTGATCTGGTTCGGGCCCACCGACTCCTTGAGGCTGGCCAGCTGGTTCAACCGCACCGGCCGGATGGCGTCAGCGCCCGCGCCCGTTGTTGTGCTCAGGAAGGGCAGGCGCTCCAGGTCGGCCGCGGCGTTGCGCGCATCGGGCGCCAGGCGCACGTTGACGTCGTAGGTCTGGTCGTCCGGGGCGCGCCAATTGCCCACGGTCTGGCCCGCCACCAGCGTCCTGAGGGCGGTTGCCACCTGGTTGACCGAAAAGCCCAGGTCAGAGGCCACTTCGCGCTTGACTTCGATTTCCAGCGTGGGCTTGTCGGGCTTGACGCTGGAGTCCAGGTCCACCAACCCGGGAATGCCGGCCAGGCGCTGTGTGACCAGGCGCGACAGCCGTTCCAGCTCCTTCAGGTCAGGGCCTTGCAGCGAAAACTCCACCTGCTTGGTGCCACCGACGGTTTCGAGCTGGCCGACATGGGTGACGGTGATGCCGGGCACCTGCTTGAGCCGCTCCCGCAGTGCGGCGCCTAGATCGTCTACGCTGCGTTGCCGACTCTTGCGGTCGACCAGTCGCACATAAACGCTGGCGTACATCTTGCCGAGCGCATTGCCGCTGTTGAGGGTGGCCACGGTGTAGCTCACCTCGGGCAACTCGCGCACGATGGCATCGACCTGCCGCGCTTTGGCTTCAGTGGTCTCCAGGGATGAGCCCACCGGCGTGTAGAAGCTGATGGAGGTCTCCGAGAAATCGGCCTTGGGCACAAACTCGGTGCCCAGCAACGGCACCATGAACAGGCTGGAGACAAAAATCACCAAAGCCATCGCCAGTGTGGTCAGTTTGTGCAGCAGCGCCCAGCGCAAAATTTGCTGGTAGGCGTCCACCAGCGACTGAGTCGCATCGTCAAACCAGCCCGTCACCCGTCCCAGCGTGCGGTCATACAGGCCGCGCCTGGCACCCGCCGGCCGCGGCTTGCCGTGCGTGGCAATGCTCGGGTCATGCCAGATGGACGACAGCATGGGGTCCAACGTGAAGCTCACGAACATCGAAATCAGCACGGCCGCCACAATGGTCACGCCAAACTCGTGAAAGAATTTTCCGATGATGCCGCCCATGAAGCCGATGGGCAAGAACACCGCCACGATGGAGAAGGTGGTGGCCAGCACCGCCAGTCCGATCTCGCTGGTGCCCTCCAAAGAGGCCTTGAAGGCGCTTTTGCCCATCTGAACGTGACGCACGATGTTCTCGCGCACCACGATGGCATCGTCAATCAGCAGACCCACACACAAGCTCAGCGCCATCATGGTCACCATGTTGATGGTGAAGCCGAAGATGTTCATGAACAAAAAGGTGCCGATGATGGAAATCGGCAGCGTCAGGCCGGTGATGATGGTCGATCGCCATGAGTTGAGGAACAAAAACACGATCAGCACGGACAGCAGCGCGCCCTCGATCAGGGTGCGGCGCACGTTCTCGACGGCCACGCGGATCGGCCGCGAGCTGTCGATGACCGGCTCGAGCCGGACGCCCGGTGGCAGCGAGGTCTTGAGCTCTTTGAGTGTCTTGTTCAGGCCGTCGACGACTTCGATGGTGTTTTCGTCCTGCGCTTTTTGCACGTTCAGCAGCAAGGTGCGCTGGCCGTTGCGCAGCGCCAGGCTGTCGATTTCCTGTGCGCCGTCGCTCACGCGCGCGACTTGATCGACCGTGATGGCCACGCCATTGCGGCGCGTCACGATGATCTTGCCAAAGTCTTCGGGTCGTTTGATGCGCGCGTCGATCTTGACCGTGCGCTCTTGCGCCAGCGAGCGGATCGCCCCCAACGGCAAGTCCTGGTTCTCGGCGCGCACGGCGTTGGCCACCTGCTCGGCGCTGACGCCCAGCGACTCCATGGCTTTGGGGTTCAGGTAGATGTTGATTTCGCGTTTGGTGCCACCCACCAGCGTGATGGAGCCGACGCCACGGACGTTTTCAAGACGCTTCTTCAGCACCTGGTCGGCCCAGTTGGTCATCGCCACCGCCTGATGGGCCGTCGCCCCGACGGCGTCTTTGCCAGAGCTGTCGTCGGGCAGCACGGCCACCGACCAGATCGGCCGGCTTGAGGGGTCAAAGCGCAGCACCCGCGGCTCCTTGACCTCGGTTCTGAGCAGCGGGCGCAAGGAAGCGATTTTTTCGCGCACGTCCTCGGCTCCCTTGCGGCCATCGACGTGCAGCTGAAAAGCGATGATCACCACCGACTGTCCCTCATAGCTGCGCGAGCTCAGGGTGTTGATGCCGGCGATGGCGTTGACGCCTTCCTCAATTTTTTTGGTGACTTCGCTCTCGACAATTTCGGGCGAAGCGCCAGGGTACTCGGTGGTCACCACCACCACCGGAAAGTCGATCGCAGGAAACTGGTCAACGCGCAGGCGCTGGTAGGAGAAAAGTCCAAGCACCACGATGGCCAGCATGACCATGGTGGCGAAGACCGGGTTTTGCAGACTGACGCGGGTAAACCACATGATCGGTCCGCTCAGGGCGCGTTCTTGGCGCCGGCTGCAACCGGTGCGGCGGCCGGGCTGGCCGTAGGCTGGCCGACATTGCGCGGGGTAAAGCGCACTAGGCTGCCATCACGCAACAGGCCGACCGAAGCACGCACGACCAAAGCCCCCTCGGGCAGACCTTTGACGGCCACGATCACCTCGTCACCGGCCTGACCCTGACCCTGACCAGTCTGGCCCATTTCGACGCTTTGATGCACGAGGCGGCCCTGGCTGACTATCTGCACGTAGGGTTGAACCTTGTCGGTGCGCACGGACTGCAGGGGCACAGCCAGCGCACGGCTGCGTCCGGTGCCCAGCGTGCCTTCGGCAAACAGGCCTTGCCTCAGCGGCAATTGGCGCCCGGGCGGGTTGTCAATGCTCAGGTAAATCAGCACGCTGCGGCTGCCCGACTGGGTGCTGGGGTTGATGCGCGCCAGCCGTGCGTTGATGACCTGGCTGGCACCTTCGACGCGCAACTCAGCGCTTTGTCCCGGCTTGAGCGCCAGCGACTCCGACGCTGCCAGGCTCGCTTCGAGCTCCAGCCGGCTCAGGTCGACGATCTCCAAAATGCGGGCGTCGATGGCCATGCGCTCGCCCGGCTGCGCCAGGCGCTGGGAGACCTGGCCAGACAAGGGCGCCCTGAGCACGGCGTCGGCCAGTGCCTTGCCAGCGACATCGGCGCCGGCCAGTGCGGCGCGGTAGGTGGCCTGCGCGGCCTGCAGATTGCCAAGCGAGGTGTCCAGCGAGGTCGGTGAAATAAAGCCCTGGTCCACCAGCGCCTTGTTGTTGTTGTACTGGCGCTGCGCGATGTCGACTTGCGCTTTGGAGGCGTCAGCTTGCAACTGCGCCTGCTGCAGGCGTGCGCGGTATTCGGTGTCGTCGATTCTGGCCAGCACCTGGCCGGCCGTGACCACGTCCCCTTCGCGCACGGTCAAGGCCTGCAACTCGCCCGCAACGCGTGCCTTGACGATGGCCGAGTTGACCGCCTTGAGCGTGCCCGAGACGGCCAGGCCCTGGGTGATGTCGCGCATCTGAACCGGCACCACGTCCGTCTCGGCCAGCTCAATCGTCGACACCGCCTGGCTTCGATCAGCCTGGAGCGGTACCGTCTTGCGCGCCTGATAGGCCCGGCCCAGCGCCAGGGCAATGGCCAACACAACCAGAGCCGCCACGGCCCATTTCGCGAAACGCTTCATGCGGGAGTTGCTCCGGGGTTTTGAGGTGAGCACGCGGGCATGTCGGCCACGGGCCCGGCGCTACACAGGCCACGTAAAAAAATATCGGCCTGCGAGGCGATGTAGGCGTGCGGATCCAGGTTCATGTCCTGCTTCAGGCACATCCCCATGGAATGCTTGGAAAGTATCAAGAACATCATGCAAGCCACCACGCCGTAGACGGCATGGTCCAGGTCCACGGCACGGAACTCGCCACGGTCGATGCCGCGCTGCAGCACCCGCCGGATCAGCAGGTGGCCCGGCTCGATCACCTCATGCTGATAAAAGGCCGCGATGTCCGGGAAGTTGCGACCTTCGCTGACCATCAGCTTGCTGATGCCCGAGGCCCGGGTGGCGCCGACGCGGTCCCACCACGCCAGCATGCAGTATTTCAGTGCCTCGGAGGTGGAGCCCTGAAAGTTCAGCAGCTCGGCATTCCATTCGACAAATCGTCCGGCGATGTTTTCCCGCACGACCGCCTTGAGCAACTCTTCCTTGCTCGGGAAATACAGAAAAACCGTGCCCTTGGACACGCCTGCCCGCGCGGCAACTTCTTCCATGCGCGTGGCGACAAAGCCTTTTTCCACGAACAGATCCAGTGCCGCGTCCAGCAATTCGCCGGGCCGCGCCTCTTTGCGACGCTCGCGTTTGTGCGCCAGCGCTTGATGCGTGTCTGCAGGTAAGTGGGAGGGGAACATGGATAACTAATGACTGACTGGTTAGTAATGTAGTCGTTGGTTCGGGGCAGGTCAAGCCGCCTCAGCTCAGCCGCAGCGCCAGCCATTCGCGCAGCACCTGCCGGGAAGCGCTCAGCCCGTGAGCCGAGGGCAGCCACTGCAGCAGCGGTCTTTCTTGCGGCACCACCAAACCCATGGGTGCGGGCAGCACGGTAAACCCCGCCTGCTCAAAGAGCCGCTGGCTGCGCGGCATGTGCCAGGCGTGGGTGACCAGCGCGATGGACACGGTGCCCGGTGCGCGCGATCCGTCCGGGCTTTGCATCAAGGCCTTGAGCTGTGCGGCGTTTTCGGCGGTATCGCGCGAATCGGCATCGACCCAGCGCAGCGCCAGCCCATGCGCCTGCGCCATGTCTTGTGCCGTGCTGGCTTCTGTTGCCGTGTTCGAGCCCGCCGCAGCCCAACCCACGCCACCGGCAAAGGCCAGCGGCAGGCCGGAGCCGCGCGCCAGGAAAAAGCCATAACGCAAGCGCGCTGCCGTGGCTGCACTGGGCTGCGCCCGGCCATATTCGGCAGCGCTGGGCAAGGCACCACCGCCCAGCACCACCACCGCCTGTACCCCGGCGGCGCCGAGCCCGGCGACTCGGGCCGGCTCAAGTGCAGCCACCTGGGGAATGATCCGCTGCGCGAGCCAGACGGCCGTGCCGTGGCAACTGAGCCACCACAGCGCGCCGGCACCCGCCAGCACCAGAGCCCAGCCGTATCGCCGGGCTGAGCCGTGGCGGATACCTAGCCAGACGCCGGCGAAGATCAGTAGCAGCGGCAGCGCTGGCGGCAGGGCCAGGGTGGTGAGCAGGGGTTTGAGTTCGCCAGGGGACATGACCTGATTGTCACGCCAAGAACGCTGCCTCAGCCCGCCAACCGCGGCCGGCCACGCTCAGGCGCGCCCAACGGCCGGATGCAGGCTCAGTCGCCCGTCGCGCCCATCTTGCGCAGGGTCTCAAGCCAAGTCCTGCCCGCTTCATCAAACCCGGCACCGGGCTTGCCGACCGAGCCGATCAGGGTTTCGTGCACCGGGGACATGCCGACAAAACGCAGGATGTTGCGCTCTAGCGATTTCACCCCGTGGGCGCGAAAGTACCAGCGGTAGACCAGCGCCGGCATGCCCATGGTGACCACCACGCGTGCTGAGCGTCCGGTCAGGGGCTTTTCGGCGAACGGGTTGTCGGCGTCACCCTTGAAGGCAAAGCCTGGCCTGGCCACCTGCTCGAGAAAGGCTTTTAGCAAGGCCGGCATATCGCCCAGCCAGAGCGGAAAAAAGATCACCACATGCTCGGCCCAGGTCAGATCGGTTTGCACACCCGTCAAGGCCGGCGGCAGCTCGCCTGCTTCCCAGGCCTGCTGGCTGCGCAGGATGGGAAAGTCCAGTTGGGCCACGTTGACGCTTCTGATGTGGTGCCCTCCGGCGGCCGCGCCTTGCTCGTAGGCGCCCTGCAGGGCGTGACAAAAATCCGGTGCGAAGGCGTCCGGATGACCTTGAATGACCAAGATACGACGACCTTCACCTGACGCTGCCTGACTCATGCCGAGCTCCTGTGTCCCGCGCAGCGTGTGCTGCGATGTCAAGGAGCTTGCGGGCTTCAGGCCGCGCCGCGGGTCAGACCCGACCCCGAGTCGCCCGCAGACGGCGGCCCATCGTGCGCCCGCAACCGTGCGTCGGCCCTGACCGTCCCGGCTGGCGCGCCTCAGGTGCTCAGGCTGTGACCACTGCGCCGAGCGGAGCCGGGGCTGCCGTTGGTCGGCCCAGCCGCTCGGGGGCGGTGTACTGCTGACGATAAATTTCAAAGGGCAGGGTGTCAGCGGCCTCAATCCGGCGCTGCTCTTCGATGGACGCCAGGCTCATCGCCGCCAGCCGGGCTTGCTGCGCGCTCGACCAGGGCAAGTCTTGCAGCAAGGTCTTGGTGCGGCTGGACTGGCTGCGGGCGAAAGCCACAAACGAATGGTCGAAATCCTGGGCCATGACCTGCAGAACGCGTGCCGACGGCAGGGTTTGGGGATGCAGCAGGCTCTGGGTGGCGGCGGCCACCGCCTCTGCATGGGCGTTGCCGCCTTGCGCCCGGTCCAGCGCCTGCGCAATCGGCTGGCAGGCCGTGACCAGCTCCAGCCCCCAATCGCTGAGGCTGATGTCCTGGCCGTTGCGTTCGAGTACCAAGCCAGGCTCGCGACCACGGGCCGCCGTGCGGTGCTGGTTGCGAGCCAGCGCAGCGATTTCGTCGGGCGAGTCGATCGGGCTGTCGCTGAGCAGGCAGTGCAGCAAAAACACATCCAGAAAGCGCATGGTCTCGGCCGTGATGCCCACGGGAACAAAAGGATCGAGGTCCATCAGGCGCACCTCGATGTATTCAACGCCTCGCTCGCGCAGCGCGTGCAGGGGTCGCTCGCCCGGGAAGATCACGCGCTTGGGGCGGATAGTGCCGTAAAACTCGTTTTCAATCTGCAGCAAGCTCGTAGCCAGCTGGTTGTAGTCGCCACCCGGGTTGCGGATACCCACCTTCTCATAGGCGGGGTAAGGCCGCGTCAGCGCGTCCTGCAGCGAAGCGGCGTAGCCCTCCAGGCTGTTGTAGCTCACGGCCAGCGAGGCCTGTGCATCGCTCTGGTAGCCCAGCCGCCCCATGCGCAGCGAGGTGCCGTGCGGCATGTACATGGTGCTGCCGGCGAGCTGTTGCAACTCGTGCTGGCGGCCGGCCACAAAGGTCGAACAGACCGCCGGTGAGGCCCCGAAAAGATACAGCAATAAGAAAGCGTGACGGCGGAAATTGCGGATCAGGGCGAAGTACTGCTCGCTGCTCACGCCGGGCAGCGACCAGTTGTAATGAATGCCCGAGATGGTCTGCATGCGCCTGCCGTAGCGGTGGCTCAGGCCCATGCGGTACACGCTCTTGGCGCGGCCGACATTGGACGAGCCGTAGCGGCCAATCGGTATGGTCTCGTCGGTCGGCAGGCCGCAGGGCATGCTGGAGACCCACAGCATGTCGTCGCCTTCGTCGTGCATGGCCCGGTAGGTGAACTGGTGCAGCTCGGTCAGCTCGTCGAGCACCGCTTCGGCACTGGCATGCACGCCAGTGACCAGCTCAACCTGGGATTCGCTGAAGTCAGTGGTGATGTGGGGATGGGTCAGGGCCGAGCCCAGCGCGGCGGGGTGCGGCGTCAGCGACAGTGCGCCATCGGGTCGGGCACGTAGGCTTTCTTTTTCAACCCCCCGGCGCATGCCCTGCAAACGCTCATGGCTGAGCGCTTGCAGGCGTTGCTGCAGCGCAGCCTGGCTGGACGGCGGTTTGGTCATCAAAGTGAAATCTTTCTTTTTTGTTGTCGGACTGCACGCTATCACAGGCCGGCCGATTGCGCTCGGGCAGCCGTCGGGCCCCGCCATTCAGCGGTGCTGCGCCTGGCCAGATCGCCTGTCGGTTCCTAGGGCTCAGGCCAGAACGTTGCGCAGCCAGGTTTGCATGTCGGCGATTTCTTCGGCGCAGACCGAGTGCTCCATCAGGTAGTCATGCCACTCGACCGTGTAGCCTAAAGCCCGCAAGGCGTCGCGTGAGGCGGTGGCGCGCTCCAGCGCCACCACCGGGTCGCGCGTGCCATGCGCCAGAAAGATCGGCACATCGGCATTGGCGGCGCTGCGCTCAGCCGCCGCCTTGTCTGCCAACGGCAAATAGCCCGACATGCCCAAAATACCGGCCAGACGCTCGCGGTGGCGCAGCCCGGTCATCAGGGCCATGGCGCAGCCTTGTGAAAAGCCGGCGACCACGATGCGGCGGGCGGGGATGCCGCGCGATTTTTCACGTTCGATCAAGGCTTCGACGGACGCTTGCGAGCGCCGCAGGCCGACCTCGTCTTGCCGCTGTGTCAGGTCGGCGCCCAAAATGTCGTACCAGGCGGGCATCTCGTAGCCGCCGTTGATGGTCACGGGCATCACGGGCGCACTGGGAAACACATAGCGCACCGGGCCCACCGGCGACAGGTCGAGCTCGCGGGCAATAGGCACGAAATCGCCGCCATCGGCGCCCAGGCCATGCAAGATGATGATGGTGGCAACCGGGTTCTCGCCGGTCTGGGCTTCAGTAACTTGGAGGGACATGGGCGGAGCCGGGTCAGGAGGACAGAGAAAAATTCCCGGGCGACCGCACGGCCTGGCGTGGTTCGGCCCCTCGGGTTGCAGGGAGACGCATTTTAAGCGGCCTGCATCCGCGCGCTCGGGCGGGGCATCAGCGCAGGCGGCAGGCCGCTCGGACCACCTGCCGCGTCGGTCGGCGCTGACGCCCTGCAGGCCTTGAGGACTAAGGCCGCGCGAAGCGCGTGCGAGCCAAAATTGAGCACCAAGTTTGTCTGATGGACCTTGTTGCCGCTGGTGCTCGCCCGTGGTCGCCAGTGGCGGGACCCCCTTTTCGAAAATTCCTGACCCCGCACTGGAGTTCTGCCATGAACGCGCACCACCCCTCTCCCTCGCACCAGATTCACCGTCTGCCCGCCAGCAACCCGGAGCATGAGCACACGGTGAGCCCCGACGAAGATCTGCCCATTGAGGCGCCCGACGTGGAGGTCCCGCTGGAACTTGAGCGACCCGCCCGCAAGCCGCCGCCCAGGCATCCCAAGGCGGGAGCCTCAGCGCGGCGCCATCCCTCTTAACGCCTGGCGCTGTGGGCGCTGTCCCGCGGTCCGGCATTACATGGCGCGTGCCGAGGTGCGTGCCGAGGTGCGTGCCAAGGTGCGTGCCGAGGCGCCGGTTTGTCCGAGCTAAACGCTCAAGCCCGCCTGGCTGGCGAGGTGTCGCTCGAGAACCGCCAGCTCGCTCGTGGTGGGCGCGCCTTGGCCCGTGATCACGGCGTAGACATGGCCCGCAAAGCCGTTCCTGGGGCTGTAATCCAGAAAGCCGCCAGCGATCAGAAACTGTGAAAACGCGCTGGGCGCAAAAACAACGCTGCCGCCGGCCACGTGGCGGGCGTTGATCCGCAGGCGCTGAGCCCCTGGCGCGCAGGTCAGGCTCAGCACCACCGGCTGCTGGGGCCGCAGCTTCTCGGGGCTGATGAGTTGCAGCGTTTGACCCCTGGCGTCCCGAAAGCGCGCTGCGGGCTGGTTGTTCATCAGGCTCAGCTCGGCGTAATAGGCATGTTCAGCGCTTGAGGCCTGAAAAATGACGCCGCTGTGCTGACCGCCCGGCACGCCGACGACCGCGATGGCGAAGTGTTCGCCCTCCAGGTGGTAAGGCACGCGGTTGCGCGGCTGGGGCTGCAGGCCGGGCAGCGGGAGCGACTTCTTGCACCAAAAGCCGCAGGTATTGGGCGCGGTATGGTCGCTGTAGGGCTTGCCCCGGGCGCTGCGCATGACGGCCAGTCGCATGCCGCCGCTGGCCGGCCCCTGGTCGTTGACCCAGGTCAGCATCTCCATGGCGTTTCCAAGGCTAGAGCCAAAGCCGGAGTCGGCAATCGCCCGCACGGTCTGCCCGTCGGCGGCCGGCCGGCCCAGCATGAAGTCGGTGTAGCCGTCGGCCATGAGCCATTGGCAGCCCGCGTACCGGGCCAAAATGGCCATGGCAGCCTCGCTCAGGCGGCTCGTGGCGTGGGCGACCGGGTCGCTCAAGGTGTAGACCTTGCGCGCTGGCGGAACCTGCGCGCCGCTGGCGCTGTAGCGCAGGGTGGCGACGCTGTTGCCCGCCGGCGTGAAGGTGTAGCTGGCCCGGCTATTGGCGCCAGCCGGAATCGTCAGCTGCGTTGGGTTCAAACTGCCGCCACCTTGCGCTGCCACCGTGAGCGTCAGCGGCGCAGCCAGATGGCCCCGGGCATGCACCGTGATGGTCATGGGCGAATCTGCCGCGCCCAGGCTCGGCCCTTCGTCAAACAGCGTGGCCTGATGAATGCCAGCGGCGGCCTTGAGCAGAGCCGAGGCCGTTGGCTCAAGCGTGCGGCTCTGGTGCCAGCCCGGCAGCTGATTCAGCCGGTGGCTGCGAATCGGCCAATGGTTGCCGCCCAGCCAGCCGTAGAGCTCGCAGCCCGTTTGCTGCGCGTGCCGGGCGGCACGGCTGAACATCTCTTCCCAGCGCGTATCGTCGATCGGCATCCCGACCTCAGTCAGCGCCAGCTTCACGCCGTGGGCCTGCGCCCAGTCGGTGGCGATTTTCAGGCGCTGCCTGCCGGTGTCGGCGTCGATGGGGCGGGAGCCGCCCTGGCGGCTCTTAAGAAGCTCGGTGTCGTAGTCAAAGGCCTGGCCGGTGCTGCGCGCGTCCAGGTACAGATGCACTTCGTAAATCAGCCCCGTGCCAGCCAGCGGCCAGGCCGGATTGTGGGTGCCGATCGACATGGCCGAGCTCCACGCGTTGCCCGCCAGGTAAATCGGGCGTGCGGTTTCGACAGCCCGGATGGCCGCGATGGCGGCCTGCGCGAAGGCGGGCCAGATCAAGAGGTCTTCGCGGCTCGTGGAGGCCACGACCTGGCCGGCTTGCGGCAGGTCATGCGGCTCGTTCATCAGGCCATAGCCTGCCAGGCCCGGATGATTTTTCCAGTGCAGGGCGGCGCGGCGCCAGACATCAGCGAAATGCGCCGGCGTCAGGGTGGCGCCGGGGGCCAGCGCAAAGATGCGCTCTTGCACCTGGCCGGGGTCGGTGGTGTAGGGGCGCAGCATCGGCTGGGGGGCCGCGCGCAGGCCGATCACCGAGCCGTCGGCCTGGTAGCGAAAGTCCTGGTAGCGGCCGTAGTTGTGCAGGTCGATGATGCAGCCCATGCCCGCGGCGGCATGCGCGTCAAGTACGCTGGTGATGCAGGCGGCATAGGCCGCGTGAAACTCGCCCGGCTGGCCCACCAGTGCCCTGACGCTGGCGCTGGCCACGCTGCCTGGCAGCATGGGTTGCAGCAATTCCCACTGGATGGGCAAGCGGTTGCGGGTGTAACCGTTGGCCGCCAGGTAGGCAACGTCGCCGGCGCGCGGCACGCTGAAGTGCACATTGGGCCAACTGCTCAGGCTGTGGCGCAGGCCCGGTCGGGCCCACTCCATGCCCGACAGGTTCATGCCCATGGCCGGGGGCCGCTCGACAGGCCCGCTTTTTTGGCTTTCTTTGCCCTGGGCGGGGCGGCCGGCGCGATCGTCCGTGCCGAAGGCTTGCGCCAGGTTGAGCGCGGCGGTGGCCGCGACCGCTCTTGAAAATTCGCGTCTTTGCATGTGGATTCGCCCGCCTCCGAAGGCAGAGAATAGGGCGCGCCCAAGGCAGAGCCAGAGGCCAGCGCTCCCCCTGCAGGGGGACAGGGCGTCAGACGTGGCTGACAGGGCCTGCCTGTCAGCCGTGCGCTCAGCGCAGGCGCAAATGGTGAGCCTGACGGACAGCACCGACGCGCGCCGGCCGCCTAGCCCGCGGCCACTGGCGAACCAC
>CAIMVC010000178.1 GCA_903844825.1 uncultured Burkholderiales bacterium
GCATGGCCGACGGAAGCTACTGGTTGCTGACGGACAACGGCGCCGGCTCCAAAGCCAATTCGCCAGACTTCATGCTGTTTTTGAACCGTTACGCGGTGGACTTCAAGACCGGCCAGTTCAAGCGTCTGGAGACTGTTTTTTTGCATGACCCGGACGGCAAGGTTCCGTTTCGCATCGTGCACGAGGGCAGCCGGGAGCGCTACCTCACGGGTTCGGATTTTGATACCGAGAGTTTTCAAATTGCCGGCGGTGCACTCTGGATTGGCGACGAGTTTGGCCCTTACCTGATCAAGGCTGATCTCAAGGGCAAGGTTCTGGCTGTTTTTGAAACGCTGGTTGATGGCAAACTGGTTCGATCGCCAGATCATCCCGGCGTGACCACGCCTGCAGCGCCTAACGTTGAGATGAAGTTCCAGGTGCGCCGGTCAAAAGGCTACGAGGGTATGGCGGTGTCCAGCGATGGCAGCAAGCTCTACCCGCTTCTCGAAGGGGCCCTGTGGGACGAGAAAACCAACGCACCCGAAGTGCTGGACGGCAAGCAGTACCTGCGTGTTCTTGAATTCGATGTGAAGGATCAAAAGTGGACCGGTCGCCACTGGAAGTACGTTCTTGAAGCCAATCACCATGCGATTGGGGACTTCAATATGGTGGATGCCAATACCGGCTTGATCATTGAGCGCGACAACGGTGAGGGTACGTCTGACAAGGCCTGCCCTGAAGGCAAGAAGGCGGCCAACTGTTTTCATGACCTGGCCCGTTTCAAGCGGATTTACAAGATCGAGTTGAACGAGTCGAACGTCAACAGCCCGGTTCGAAAAATAGGCTACATCGACCTGATGAACATTGCCGATCCAAACAAGCTCTCGCGCAAACCCTTGACGGACGGGGTCCTGACTTTTCCGTTTTTCACCATTGAGAACGTGGATGTGGTGGATGCCCGTCACATCGTGGTGGGCAATGACAACAACCTGCCGTTTTCCAGCAGCCGCGACCCCAACAAGGCGGACGACAACGAGCTTATCTTGCTGGAAGTTGCTGACTTCCTGAAGGCTCGCTGAGTCTTGCAGGTTCCGGTTCAGCCTTGCAAAGGTTCAGGCGTCAGGCGCTAGGCCTGGCGCGTTGTCGGGCTGAGCTTCATGGCGCGCCACAGCAGGCCCATGAAGCTCAGCGCCACCAGGCTCAAGGCCGCCGTGGCGGCAGACCAGAAGCTGGCTGCCGACGCGCTGGCCGGATGGTTGTCATTGCCGACGTAGGCCAGCCAGTAGCCGCCTGCCAGGCCCAGGCCCCAGAGGACCACGCCGTAGATGAGCAGCGGCGTGAGCGTGACCCGGTAGCAACGCAGCAAGAACGCAGTCAGCGCCTGCATGGAGTCAGCCACGTGGTACAGGGCCACCCAGACCAGCAGCGAGGCTGCGCCCGTGACCACTTGCGGGTTGCGCGAGTACCAGCCGGGTATCTGTTGATGCAGCAGCAAAACCAGAGCAGCAAGGCTTAGCGAGGTGAGCGCCGAAAGGCGCAGGCCGGTCAAGGCCAGTTGCCTGGCCTGAGCAGGGTCGCCGCGGCCAATCCAGAAAGAGACCCTGGCACTGCAGGCGATTGAAAGCGACAAGGGCACCATGTACAGCACAGCGGTCAGGCTGGCCGCGATCTGGTGACTGGCCGCCGCTGCGGTGCCAAGTCGCGCGATAAACACCGCCATCAGCGTGAACGACGTGACCTCAACCATATAGGCCAGACCACCCGGCAAGCCCATCCGCAGAAATTCAGCGATTTGCCGCCACTGCGGCTTTTCCATGGGTGCCCAGATGTTGTAGGGACGGTACAAGTCGCTGCTGCGCAGCAGCCACAGCGCCATGAGCAGCAGACCATAGTTCACCAGCAGCGTGGCCCAGGCGCAGCCAGCAGCGCCCAGCGCCGGCGCGCCCAGGCCACCGCCGACCAGCCAGATCGACAGGGGGATCTTCAGCATGAGCGCGCCGACTTGCAGCCAGGTGATCAGCAGCGGCTTTCCCAGCGACTGATTGAGGGTGCTGTAGAGCCGAAACAGCACGGCCGGCACGAAGGCCAGCGCCAGCACGGCCAGGTATTCCTCGACCTCGGCCAGCATGCTGGCGGGTACTTGCGCCCAGCGCAGCAGGGGTCCGGGTAACAGCAAGGCCGTGATGCCTGCCAGACTGATGAGTGCGCACAAGTACAGGCTTTGCCGCAGCGATTGGCCTAACGCAATGTCACGCCGCCCGCCACGCATTTCGGCCCAGATGGGCAGCAGCGCCTGGACGATACCGATCAGGCCGACATAAATGCTGATGTAGATCGCCGAGCCGACGGCTAGCGCAGCCAGTGCCGTGTCACTGTGCCGACCGGCAATGACGGTGTCGGCCACGCCAAAAGCCATCACGGCCAGTTGCCCTACCAGCACCGTGCCAGCATGCCGGCCCATGATCTGGAGTTCTTTCACGGTGCTGCCGCTGGGCTTTGTGCTTGCGGCGCGGCGCGCTGGAAGATCAGCAGGTCTTCGTTCTTGTCGGTAGGGCGCCTGACGGTGCTCAGGTATCTCCAGTTTTTCATGTCGACCTGTTGCCGCAGGCTGGCCTGGGCATCCGTATCGACCACCAGATACGGACAACTGGCAGTTTGGTTGGCTTCGCGCAGTCTGAGCTTGCTGTGATAGCGCAGGGCCGAAGCCTGCGCTGCGCTTAGCCCATGGGTTTCGACACACGCTTGCGGGTCGACCAGACGCGCCACCTGCCGCGACAAAGGCGCGTAACTGCGGGCGTAGTCCAGCAAGGGCAGCCAGAGTGTCATCAGTAGCAGCCAGCACAGCGTGGTACCGGCGGCCGGCAGAACCAGCGATTTCCAGATGGCCGAGCGGTGCTTGCCGGTACGCCATTTCACCAGCCAGGCCCAGGCCAGCGTGGCCAGCAGGGCGGCGCTGAACGCGATCATTGAAAAGCTCGGCTCGAAGCCCGGCGCCAGGCGGGCCACATTGGCTGCCGGCTGACGGGGTATGCCGGTTTGCATGGCAAGCCAGACCACCCAGATGATCAGGCCGCAGGTGGTAAAAAAGAGCAGGGTGAACCAGTCTATCAAGGAGGCCACGCTGCGCTGCAAGGTGGGCAATGCAAAGGCAGCCAGCGCGGCCAGAGCTGGCAACGCCAGCAGCAGCGCCCGATCGGACGCGCTGGTCACCAGCGTTGAGCCAACAGCTACGGCGGCGAACCACAACGGCAGTGCGACGTGCCGGCTGCTGAGTTGACGCCGCCAGCGCCAGAGCGTCCACAACGCCAGGGGCCAGGCTGGCCAGGCGAACCAGAGCAGCAGCCTGACCATGCCGGCACTTTCCTTCTGGCTGGCCGTTCGGCTCAGGCCGCTCAGGTCAATTCGCCAGTGCCACAGGTGCAGAGCGTAAGACAGCCAAGCCACGCCTAGCGTGGTTAGCAGCAGCATCAGCAGCCATGGCTTGATGGGCGAGGCTTCGTGTTCGGGCTCAAAGGCCGATGCGACCGAGCGCCTGTGGCGACTGTTGAGCCATTCAAGCACCATCGCCCCCAAGCCGAACAAGGCCGCCACAGTGGGTGCGCCGCTCAGAGCCAGTCCAACCATGCCGGCCACCACGCCCAGCGCTGCCACGCCGGTGGACAGGCCCTGGCGGTAAGGCCCTGCGGCCAAGCTGTAGAGCAGCAAGGAGGTGAATCCCAGTTGCGCTAGCGCGGGGGTGGTTTCATGGGAAAGTTGAGCCAGGCCCAGGCAGGCCATCAGAGCCAGCAGCCCGGCATCGGCAATCGCCCGGGCGTAGTCTGCCGGGCTGGCTTCGCCCCCGAAGGCAAAGGCCACGGGCTGGGCTTGCGGGCTGCGTGCCAGGTGATAAACCGCATACCAGGTGGCTGCCAGCGTGAGCACCAGCAGCAGCATGAACGGCAGGCGTGCGGCCAGGGCCGGGTCCAGCACGGGCAGGAGCTTGATGCTCAGTGCGCCCAGCCAAAATGGCAGCAAGCTGTCATAACCACCATGCTGGCTAGCCAGTTGGGGTTGTAGCCAGCCGGCGGTGCCGGCGAGCAGATCTTGCATGACCCCGAACGTCGTGATGTCCGCGCTCTTCCAGGGGCCGCGCCCGACAAAGCCCGGCAACACATAGGCGGCGCAAAACAACAGC
>CAIMVC010000179.1 GCA_903844825.1 uncultured Burkholderiales bacterium
GATTGTTGCCGGTCAGCTTGCGAGCCACCAGTTCGACGCAGCCGATTTCAATGATGCGGTCGCCGTTGTCGGCGGAAAGACCCGTGGTTTCGGTATCAAGAACGATTTGGCGCATGGCTCGATTATCGCTGCGCTGTTGGCAAAGTCCGGAACGCGCGTCGCAGCAAGACGCCCCGATAGGGCCGGCTCAGTGGTTTTCCTTGGCGTGATTGACGGTGTACTTGGGAATTTCAACCGTCACGTCGCTCTGGGCCAAAAAGGCCTGGCAGCTCAAGCGCGAGTTGGGCTCCAACCCCCAGGCGCGGTCTAGCAGGTCTTCTTCGTTTTCGTCTATTTCATTGAGGGACTCAAAGCCTTGTCGCACGATAACGTGGCAGGTCGTGCAGGCGCAACTCATGTCGCAGGCGTGTTCGATGTTGATGTGGTTGTCCAGCAGCGCTTCGCAGATCGAGGTGCCGGACGGCGCGCTGATTTCGGCGCCCTTGGGGCAGTATTCAGGATGGGGCAGGATTTTGATGATGGGCATGGCGGATTTTTTAAACAGATTCGATGGTCTTGCCGGACAGGGCTTTCTGGATGCCCCGGTTCATGCGTTCGGCTGCAAAATTTTCGGTGCCCTTGGCCAGCGCCTGGTTGGCCGCCTCGATGGACGCAGCGTCGCCATGCTGGCGGGCGTGGCGCACCTGCACCATCAACTGCTCGATACGCTCGCGTTCGGACGCAAGGAGCAGGTCGCTGTCGGCATGCAGAGCGCTTTGGGTGGCCAGAATCATTCGGTCGGCATCGACCTGAGCCTCGGCCAGCGCCCTGGCCTGCATGTCCTGCTGGGCGGTGGAAAAACTGTCTTGCAACATGCGGGCAATTTCGTCGTCCGACAGGCCGTAAGAGGGCTTGACGTCAATGTGCGACTCGACACCGCTGCCCTGCTCTTTGGCGCTGACGGTGAGCAGGCCGTCGGCGTCGACGGTGAACGTCACGCGGATGCGCGCCGCGCCGGCGGCCATGGGCGGAATGCCGCGCAGCTCAAAGCGCGCCAGACTGCGACAGTCGACCACCAGATCGCGCTCGCCTTGCAGCACATGCAGGGCGAGCGCAGTCTGACCGTCCTGGTAGGTGGTGAAGTCCTGTGCCATGGCAGTCGGGATGGTCTGGTTGCGCGGCACGATGCGCTCGACCAGACCGCCCATGGTCTCTATGCCCAGGGACAGGGGAATCACGTCGAGCAACAGCAACTCGTCGGCGCCAAGGTTTCCAGCCAACTGGTTGGCCGAGATCGCCGCGCCCAGAGCCACCACTTCATCGGGATTGAGGTTGGTCAGCGGCTCGGTGCCAAAAAAGCTGGCCACGGCCTTGCGGATTTGCGGCATGCGGGTCGAGCCGCCCACCAGCACCACGCCCTTGATGTCGTCCTTGCTCAGCCTGGCGTCGCGTAGCGTGCGGCGCACGGCAGCCATGGTTCTGGCGGTGAGTTCAGTGGTGATCTGCTCAAACTCGGCTTCGGTCAAGGCCAGCTCGGTGCTGACCCCGGCGATCTCCAGCTTGAGCCGCACGGCTGGCTGGGTGCTGAGCGCTTCCTTGGCCTGGCGCGCCGCCTGCAGTACCTGCGCCTGCTCCGAAGCACCCGGCGTGCCGGCAGTGGCGCCGAGTTGCTGCAAGGCCCAGTTGGCCACGACGCGGTCGTAGTCATCACCACCCAGCGCTGAATCGCCGCCAGTAGCCACGACCTCGAAGATGCCCTGGCTGAGCCGAAGGATTGAAATATCAAAGGTGCCGCCGCCTAAGTCGTAGACAGCAAACACGCCTTCGCTCTGGTTGTCCAGACCGTAAGCAATCGCCGCAGCGGTGGGCTCGTTGATCAGGCGCAGCACGTTCAGGCCGGCCAGTTGCGCGGCGTCTTTGGTGGCCTGACGCTGGGCGTCGTCAAAGTAGGCCGGCACGGTGATGACGGCGCCAAACACGTCATCATTAAAGGTGTCTTCGGCCCGAAAGCGCAGCGTCGCCAAAATTTCGGCACTGACCTCCACCGGGCTCTTTTCGCCAGCAATCGTGTCGAGCGCCACCATGCCCGGCTTGTCAACCAGCTTGAAAGGCAACTGATCGGCGTTGGCAATGTCGGCGATGCCGCGGCCCATCAGCCGTTTGACCGAGGCGATGGTGTTGTGCGGATCCTGCACCTGCGCGGCCAGTGCGTCAAAACCGATCTGCCGCCTGTCAGCGCCCAGGTAGCGAACCACGCTGGGCAAAATCACCCTCCCCTGCTCATCGGGCAGGCACTCGGCCACGCCGTTGCGCACGCTGGCGACCAGCGAATGCGTGGTGCCCAGGTCGATGCCGACAGCGATGCGGCGCTGGTGCGGATCGGGCGTTTGACCGGGTTCTGAAATCTGAAGTAAGGCCATAAAGCGTCGTAAAAATTCAAAGGCTTGTGAAAGCGGGTTTATCTGGCTGACTGGCGCGTGGCGTTCGTCGCTGCGGTGTCAGCTTCAGGCACACATCCGGTCGAGGCGCGCTTCAATCTCTTGCGCGAAACGCTCAACGAACATCAGAGAGCGAACCTGCTGTGCGGCTTGGGCAAAGTTCCTGTCCTGGTCCAGGCTGACCTCAATGGCCGCAAGCAATTGCTGGCGGGCCTGAGCGGTGTCGCCGGCCAAGGCCTCCAGTTGCTCGGGCTTATCGGCCTCTTCCAGGGCTTCGCGCCACTGCATTTGCTGCATCAAAAAACCGGACGCCATGGCGGTGTTGCTGTGCGCCTGAATCGGTGCCTGGTGTAGCTCGCACAGATAACTTGCACGTGCCAGCGGGTCCTTCAGCCGTTGATAAGCCTCGTTGATGCGAACCGACCATTGCATGGCCAGGCGCTGCGCTGCCGCTCCCTGAGCCACAAACTTGTCGGGGTGCGCCTGGCGCTGCAGCTCTTTCCAGCGTGCGTCAACCGCTGCGCGGTCCTGGGCAAACCGAGCGGGCAAACCAAACAGCTCGAAGTCAGTAGATTGCAGGTTCATGCCGGTGATGCGGATAATGCCGGTTTAAAAATTAAAAGGCCGCCAGCACGGGCGTGAAGGCGGCCACCTCGCGGTTCAAGGGAGGTCTCAAACCCGAAAGCTCTCCCCGCAGCCGCAGCGGTCGCGCTCATTGGGGTTGATGAACTTGAAGCCCTCATTGAGGCCTTCGCGCACAAAGTCGAGTTGGGTACCGTCAATGTAGGCCATGCTCTTGGGGTCGACCAGAACCTTCACACCGTTGTCTTCAAAGACCACGTCTTCAGGCGCAATGTCATCGGCGTATTCGAGCTTGTAGGCCAGGCCCGAGCAGCCGGTGGTCCTCACGCCCAGCCGCACACCCACACCCTTGCCGCGCTTGGCCATATAGCGCGTGACATGGCGGGCGGCGGCATCGGTCAAAGTTACAGACATGTCAAAGACTCAAAAATGGGTTCAACAGGAAGAAAACAGCTGCAATTAATGCGCGTGTTTTTGCTTGTAGTCATTGACCGCCGCCTTAATCGCGTCTTCGGCCAGAATGGAGCAGTGAATCTTCACCGGTGGCAGCGCCAGTTCGAGCGCGATCTCGCTGTTCTTGATGCTCGCCGCCTCGTCCAGCGTCTTGCCCTTGACCCATTCGGTGACCAGCGAGCTCGATGCAATCGCTGAGCCGCAACCGTAGGTCTTGAAGCGCGCATCCTCAATGACGCCGGTCTGCGGATTGACCTTGATCTGCAGTTTCATGACGTCGCCGCAGGCTGGTGCACCGACCATGCCGGTGCCAACTGATTCGTCGCCTTTTTCAAACGAGCCGACGTTGCGGGGATTTTCGTAGTGGTCAACCACTTTGTCACTGTATGCCATTGATGTACTCCTGAAAAATGTTCGGTTTCTTTGCGACGAGTCCAGGCCACCCGGCCCGGTCGCGAACTACTGAGGCGGGCCTGCCGCTCAGTGCGCGGCCCACTGAATGGTGGACAGGTCAACGCCATCTTTGAACATCTCCCACAGCGGCGAGAGTTCGCGCAGCTTGGCGACGTTTTCCTTGATGGTGGCCACGGCGTAGTCGATTTCTTCTTCGGTGCTCCAGCGCCCGATCGTCATGCGCAGGCTGCTGTGCGCCAACTCGTCACTACGCCCCAGGGCGCGCAGAACATAGCTGGGCTCCAGACTGGCCGAAGTACAAGCCGAGCCGCTTGACACCGCCAGGCCCTTGATGCCCATGATGAGCGACTCGCCTTCGACGTAGTTAAAGCTCATGTTCAGGTTGTGCGGCACGCGCTTGTCGGCGTGGCCATTCAAAAACACCTCTTCGACGTCTTTCAGGCCCGCCAGCATTCGGTCGTGCAAGGCGCGAATGCGCTTGTTTTCTTCGTGCATTTCGGCCTTGGCGATGCGATAGGCCTCGCCCATGCCGAC
>CAIMVC010000180.1 GCA_903844825.1 uncultured Burkholderiales bacterium
CTCCTCTCTTCGAAGTGATGTTCAACCACTTGCAGAGGGATCTTTCCCCATTGCAGCGGCGGTTGGGCTGGTCGGTGTCCGAAATGTCTATCGGGAACGAGCATGCGCAGTTCGAACTGACGGTTGACACGGTCAAAGACGCTGATGGCCTGGTGAGTGTGAGCTTCACCTACGCCGAGGAGCTGTTCGAGGCGGAGACCATCGAGCGGATGGCGGGGCACTACGTGGCGGTACTGCAAGCGCTGGCCGAGCGTCCTGAGCAGGCGGTCGGGGATGTGGAGCTGCTCAGTGATGCTGAGCGGCAGCAACTCAAGAGTTGGGGCGAGAACGCGACGCGCTATCCGAACGCTGAGCCGGTGCACCGGCTGATCGAGCGGCAAGCCCGGGTCCACCCTGAAGCGGTGGCACTGCTCTTCGGCGACGAGGCCCTGACATATGCCGAGCTGAACGCGCAGGCCAACCGTCTGGCGCACCGGCTGATCAAGCTGGGCGTGGGTCCGGAGGTGAAGGTCGGGATTGCGGTGGAGCGGTCCATCGAGATGGTGGTGGGACTACTGGCGATCCTGAAGGCCGGCGGGGCATACGTGCCGCTGGACCCGGAGTACCCGGCGGATCGGCTGGCCTACATGGTGGAGGACAGCGGGATTGGGCTGCTGCTGACGCAGCGTGGGGTGAAGGATCGGCTGCCGGCGGACGAAGAGCTGGCGGTGCTGGAGCTCGACGGGCTCGATCTATCGAACGAGCCCACGCACAACCCCGAAGTGGCGGTGCACGGCGAGAATCTGGCGTACGTGATCTATACGTCGGGATCCACGGGAAGACCCAAGGGCGCAGCCAACCGACACCGCTCGCTCTACAACCGCCTGGAGTGGATGCAGCAAGCCTATGGGCTTACCGAATCGGACACGGTCCTGCAGAAGACACCCTTCAGCTTCGATGTGTCGGTGTGGGAGTTCTTCTGGCCGCTGATGACGGGTGCCCGACTGGCGGTGGCCAAGCCGGGCGATCACCGCGACCCGCAGCGCCTGGTTGAACTGATTCGACAACACCACGTCACCACGCTGCACTTCGTACCCTCGATGATGCAAGCCTTCCTGGCGCACGAAGGCATCGAAGCTTGCACCAGCCTCACACGCATCGTGTGCAGCGGCGAAGCACTGTCAGCGGAAGCGCAGAACGACGTGTTCAAGCGCCTGCCGCAAGCCGGGCTCTACAACCTCTACGGCCCCACCGAAGCGGCCATCGACGTCACGCACTGGACCTGCCGCAACGACGGGCGCAGCCAAGTGCCGATCGGCCAGCCCATCAGTGACATCCAGACGCATGTGCTCGACGAAGGCCTGAACCTGGCGCCCCTCGGCGTGGCGGGTGAGCTGTATCTGGGTGGCATCGGCTTGGCGCGCGGCTACCTTGGCCGCTCGGGGTTGAGTGCGGAGCGCTTTGTAGCGGACCCGTTCGGTGGGGACGGGGGGCGGCTGTACCGCACGGGCGACCTGGTGCGGTGGAACGGTGAGGGGCAACTGGAGTACCTGGGCCGGATTGACCATCAGGTCAAGATCCGGGGTTTCCGGATCGAACTGGGGGAAGTGGAGGCGCAACTGCTGTCGCAGCCCGAAGTGAGGGAAGCGGTGGTGGTGGCCAAGGAAGGTCCGGGCGGCGCGCGGCTGGTGGGCTATGTGTCGGCGCAGGCCGGGCAGGCGATCGAGGTGGGCGAGTTGAGGGAGCGGCTGGGCCAGGCGTTGCCGGACTACATGGTGCCGAGCGTGATCGTGGTGCTGGAGAGTCTGCCGCTGAACGCCAACGGCAAGGTGGACCGCAAGGCGCTGCCGGAGCCGGGGTTCGAGAGCGGGCACGAATACGAGGCGCCGCAAGGGGAAGTGGAAGAGGCGCTGGCCAAGATCTGGGCGGAAGTACTCGGCGTGGAGCGTGTTGGGCGCCACGACAACTTCTTCGAGTTGGGCGGGCATTCGTTGATGGCCGTGCAGGTGGCTGCGTTCATGGTCAGCCGCCACGCCTGCGTAGTGCCGGTTCGAACATTTTTTGAGACGCCGGTTCTTGAGGCATTTGCCGCGCATCTGCCTTCGGGGAGCCTTCGCCTTGTGACATCCC
>CAIMVC010000181.1 GCA_903844825.1 uncultured Burkholderiales bacterium
ATGCTGTTCAACACCCTGGCGCATTTGCGGGCGCTGATCGGGCACGACACCGCACGCGCCCACGCCATGCTCGACCACCTGAACGACTATTTGCGCACCATGCTGCGCGCATCGCGTCAACCGCTGCATCCGCTGGGTGAGGAGTTGTCTCGGCTGCACGACTACCTGAGCCTGATGGCGATCCGCATGGGGCCGCGCCTGGTCTTTGAGCTGGACTTGCCGGACTCGCTGGCCGCGACCCCTGTGCCCAGCTTCATCTTGCAGCCGCTGGTCGAAAACGCCATTCGCCACGGGCTGGAACCGGTGGTGGACGGGGGCCGCATTGAGGTGCAAGCCCGCACCGAGAACAAGCAACTGTTGCTGACGGTGCGCGACAACGGCTGCGGCATCAGCGAACTGGCGTTGGCCGAAGCGGACCGAGCTTTGACGCCCGCCGCCGGCCGCCCCGCCGCATCCTGGGGCCTGGCCCATGTGCGCCAGCGCCTGCACACCTTGTATGGCGAACGCGCCGGCATGCACATCAGCCCCGGTCCCTCGGGCGGTACCTGCGTGGTGCTGGCATTGCCTTTAGAAAAAACTGCTGCTGCATGAACACCGCAGCCACCGCCCTGATCGCCGAAGACGAAGCCCTGCTGGCGCAGGCCCTGCACAGCGAGCTGACAACCCTGTGGCCCGCGCTGCGCGTGCTGGCCACCGCAGGCGACGGTCTGAGCGCCGTGCAACTGGCGCTGCAACACCGACCTGATGTGCTGTTTTTTGATATCCGCATGCCGGGCCAAAGCGGGCTTGAAGCCGCAGCCGAGCTGACCGACGCCTGGCCTGATGAAACGCCCTTTCCGCTGCTGGTGTTTGTAACGGCTTATGACCAGTACGCCATTGCGGCGTTTGACGCGCAAGCGGTGGACTACGTGCTCAAGCCCGTGCGCGCCGACCGGCTGGCCCAAACTGTCGCACGGCTGCAAAATGCCCTGCACTTGCGAGCGCAAAACCAACACGGCAGCGCTAACCTGGACCCCGTGCTCAGCCAACTGCGTTCGCTGCTCAGCGCCAGCACCGAAGCCACCCGCCCCCAGCAGCCCTTGCAACTCTTGCAAGCCAGCGTGGGCAACCAGTTGCGCATGGTGCCCGTGACCGATGTGTTGCGTCTGGAAGCGGCCGACAAATACGTGCGCGTGTTCACTGCCGACGGCGCTGAGGTGCTGCTACGCACACCGCTCAAAGAACTCATGCAGCGGCTGGACACGCAGGTGTTCTGGCAAATCCACCGCGGCAGCGTGGTGCGCGCCAGCACCATCGAATCGGTCACTCGCGACGAGTCAGGGCGTCTGAGCCTGTGCCTTAAAGGTCAGACCGAACGCTTGTCGGTGAGCCGCTTGTATGCGCACTTGTTCAAGGCGATGTAGCCTGAGCTGCGCCTGACGAGCCGGCCGCTGTCGAGACGACGGTGCGTGCCGATGAGCCCAAAAGTTGCGCTGTCTCAGGCAAGACCAGCGGACGCACTGCGTCTGCGGTGGCGCCGAAGGTGCCTGACGGCCAAGGCCAGCGAGACCACTTGCAATACCGCGCAAAAGAAGAACGGCGCGCCTATGCGCCAGTCCCCCTGCGGCAGATGCGAGACCATGGCCAGCAACGGCGCACCCAATATGGGCGCGACCACCGCCATCAGGCTATTGAGCGCGCTGACCGCGCCCATGGTCTGACCCTGGCTGCGGCTGTCGGCGGCCGACGAGATCATGCTCTGCACCGACGCGGCCACCGTGCCGCCCAGCAAATTAATGCCGATCACCGCGTACATCATCCAGCCTTCAGTGGCTGCGCCCCACAAAGCGTAGGCCACGATTGACGACACCAGGCCCATGATGGCCAGTTTTTGAGGCGCAAAGCGCTTGAGCAAGCGCCCCATCAGCACCCCTTGAACCAGCACCGCCACAATCCCCACCACCGCCAGCGACCAACCATTTTCCCGAGGTCCCCAACCGAATTTGAAGCTGTTGTAGAGCACCCAGACCGTATAGAGCACAAACTGCGCAAGCCCGCTAAACGCCACCACACCCACCAGCGGCCCCACCCCTTTGAGCTGGCCAAGTTTGCGCAGGGACGACGCCGGGTTAGCCACGCGCCACTCAAATGCCTTGCGCTGTGCCAGCGGCAGCGACTCCGGCAGCACGAAATAGCCATACAAGCCATTGAGCAGGGTCAGCGCACCCGCCAGGTAAAACGGCAAATGGAGATCGACAGCGCCCAACAAGCCACCCATCACCGGGCCAATGATGAAGCCCAGGCCCATCATGGCGCCCAACAGCCCAAAACGTTTGGCCCGCAGTTCGGGCTCGGAAATGTCGGCCACGTAGGCATTGGCAATGGCCACATTGGCCTGCATGGCACCGCCCACCGTGCGCACTGCAATCAGCCCCCATAGGGAGTTGGTCATGGCGGTGCCGAAAAAGCTCACCCCCAAACCCACGAAGCCCAGCAGCAACACAGGCCGTCGGCCAAAACGGTCCGACAAGGCGCCCAGAACCGGCGCGGCCAAGAAATTAGCCATGCCAAAGGCCACCGCCACCACGCCGTACCAGTAGGCCTGATCGGCGGGCGTCGTGGCAAAACTGCCGACCAAAGTGGGCAACACCGGAATGATCACGCCGATGGCCGCCATGTCGATCAACACGGCCAGCATGATGAAGGGCATGGCCGCTTCGCGGGAGCGGAACTTATCGCGCATGGGGGAACTCCGGTTCATTCAAGTCGTCAGGGGGGGTCATGGCAGCCGGGGCCAACTGCTGCAAATGACTTTGAATGTCTTTTGGCCATAGGGCGATCAGCCCCTGCCAGCGCAGCCGGTCGGCCGCAAACAGGGCGCGGGCCGCCTCTTCAAAACCCGGCAAGCTGCCCGCCATGACCGACATGAAACGGTAAGTTGCCTCCTGCGCCTGGCGCCGCCTGTCCTGACCCTGGCTGGCTCGGCTGGCCTGCTCGACCAGCTTGCGCAGCGCCACCGAAGCCCCGCCCGGCTGACTGCCCAGCCAGGCCCAATGGCGCGGCAGCAAAGTGACTTCTCTGGCAACCACACCGAGCCGGGGCCGACCCGGGCCGGACCGGGCCGCTGCGGCCTCGTCCGTTGGCCGGCCAAGGTCGGGGGCAACTTCGGGCTCGGGCAAAACCGCACTGAGCCTGGCCAACACCTCCTCGGCGCTGCCCCGCAGGTCAATGTCAATGGTTTCGCTGCTGCTGGCGTTAAACACCAGGAAGCGCGCCAAAGGCCGCGCCTGCAGGGCAAGCTTGACCTGCAGGGCGACCTCTGCCAGCGAGCCCCTGGCCAGGCAGCCGGAGCCCTCAAAGGCAATGAAATCAGGAATAGGCGGGCAATCGGTTGACGGGGGAATGGAGGCACGATCAGGCATGAGCCAAATTATAGCCGGGTAAAATTAAATTTACCCGGGTTAAATTTAATGCGAGGCCGCTAATCACGGGTCGAAAGACGCCGGCCGAGTGCACGGCCGCTGCTCAGCCGCATTCGGGATGATAAGTCTGCAGTTCTCGCAGGCCAGGCCCGCGGCGCGTATCAAACCCGGCTTAAGGGTCAAGGCAAAAGAGCAAGCCGGCAGGTGCCCCTACGCACTGACGGACCGATTCAGCGAGCCCATTGGCCGTAGCCAGGCCGCACGTAAGTTGTTGGCGCGCCACTGGGCGTATGGGCATTCGGGCGGAATTCATTGCCCCGGTTGCTGTACCCACCTCTGCCGTCCCAATCGCTGCGGTCATGGTGGTTATCGCGGTCAGCGCGATCATGATGACCATGCTTTCTGTGCCAACCGTGGGCTCGTCCGGCAGGGGCCCAACCGGGCTGGATGTAGATGGGGGCCGGTTGAACGTAGACAGGCGCACTGGGGATATAGACCACGCGTGGCGGTATGTATGGCGGTATGTAGATAGGCGCCGCTTGCACATAGACAGGCACGGGCGCCTGCACCACAACCCGGGGCCAGGCGTTGCTGACGCCAACCGTCAGCCCCGGCGACGCAACACCGACAGACCAATAAACATCGCTCCCAGCTCGCGCAGCGCCGCTCAGGCCCAGGCCTACTGCCAGCGCCAGGGCGCCAGCCCAGGCACTCAAGCGACCGACTGATTTCAGTAAAGCTAACTGGTTCATGCGATTTCCCCCCAATGACGATAGTCCCGGCAACAAGGCAGCCAAGCTGACCACCCCCTGCTCATTGAACGCGCCAGCGCTGCCTGGGCCGACAAAAGCCGCAGGGAAAAACCGTCGCAAAAGGTAACTGTTCGGTAAAGACTAGAGCGAGACCGGTCCGAAGCCCTGGCACCTTAACCTGGCACCTTAAAAAAGCATCGCCTTTTCAAAATTCCGATTAAATGGGAAATTTTCCCATGTACAATTTACGAATGGACACGAATTCATCTGACCCAAGCCTTGACAGCCTGATGCCCGAGGCGCTCGCCATCATTGAGCCGCTGGTCACCTGGTTGGTTCGCTCCGGCATTGGCCACAGCGAATTTGCAGCGGCGCTCAAGCCGGTGTTCCTGGCGCAAGCCCAAGCCGAGTTGGAGCGACAAAGCCAAAAAACCACCGACTCGGCCGTCAGCCTGTTGTCGGGCTTGCACCGCAAAGACGTGCGCACCTTTCGCGAAACCGCCTCAGACACCCTGGCCCAGGTACAAGCCGACGGCTCGGCCTGGGGCAAGCCCAGCGCCGCCAACCAGGTCGCCACCCGCTGGCTGAGTCTGGACAACGCGGCCGATGCTTTGCCCCTGAGCGGCGAAGCCAACTCCTTCGACACCCTGGCTCGATCAGTCTCCAAAGACGTGCACCCCCGCACCGTGTTGCAAGAGCTGCTGCGCCTGGGCATGGTGCGCGAAGAAGACGGCAGGGTGTATTTGCTGCGCGACGCCTTTGTGCCCGACGCCAGCCACAAAGAAGCCCGCGAACTCTTCGCCGGGGCCGTGGCAGACCACCTCCAAGCCGGCGTGCACAACTTGAGCTCGCAGCCGGCGGACGGCCAGGCGCCACGCAAGTTCCTCGAGCAAAGCGTCTTTGCGGACGGTTTGAGCCCGGAGTCGGTGCAACAGCTCAACCTGCTGGCGAACGATTTATGGAGTTATGTGCTGCGCAAGGTCGTCGAGGCGGCCACCCCTTTGTGCGAGCAAGACGCCGAGCACCCCAACCCCCAGCGCTTTCGCTTGGGGCTGTTCAGTTTCGCGTCCCCAGAATTCAAAAAAACAAACGATGGATCTCAGTCATGAATAACTTCATTTCCCGCTCACGGCACAAGAAGATGGCCTTGATCGTCGCCCTGGGCTTGTTGCTGGCCGCTTGCGGCGGCGGCGGCGGAAGCGGCATTTTTGCCGGCGGCGTTGGCAGTGGCGGCTCTGGCGTGGCTGAAGGTGCCATCAGCGGCTTTGGCAGTGTCATTGTGGCTGGCGTGGAATATGACGACAGCAACGCCAGCGTGATGCAGCAAAACGCCCAAGGCCAGGGCGAGGTGACCGAGGCCAAACTCGGCCAGCGGGTGCGCATCGTGCAAAGCAAAGCCGGCGTGGCCGACACGATTGAAGTGCTCCCGCAACTGCGCGGCACCGCCAGCAGCGCACAAGACGGGCAAGGCGTTTTTCAGCTTTTGGGACAGGCCGTGCAAGTCATCTCGGCCAACGACACGCAAAACACCGCCACCGTGCTGGCCGGTCTGAGCAGCGTAGCCGCTGGCGATGAACTCGAAGTACACGGCAACTGGGTCTTCGACAGCACGCGCAACTACTCGTTGCTGATCGCGACCCGCGTCGAAAAGCTCAGCGCAGCGCCCGACCCCGTACTGGTCAGCGGCATGGTTCGCTCACGCAGCAACAACGTCTTAACGCTCGACAGTGCGCAAGCGCTCAGCTTGCAATACACCGCCCTGCCCAGCAGCGTGGCAGCGCAGGGTTTGGTCAGCGCCTGGGTTCCCCGTGCTGCGCTTGGCAGCACGCCTTGGGTGGCGACACGTCTCATCGACGCCAGCCCGAGCATTGGCGACAACGAGCGCTTGCTGCTCAACACACAGGTCAGCGAGCGCGACCTGGCACGCGGCGAAATACGGGTGCAAGGCATACGGGTCCAGTTGGGCAGCACGGGCAGCACACCGCCAGCAGTGGGCTCCACCGTCCAACTTGAAATTGTGCGCACCGGCAACGACTACAAAGCCGTGGCCCTGAGTCAGCGTCAAAACGGCAACGACCTGGGCTCCACGGTCGAGCTCAAAGGCAGCGTGCTCTGGCCGGCCAACCCGAGCCAGCTAAGCTTGCGCGGCAGTTTGGTGAACGTGCCCAACGCGGCATTGGCCAGTAACTGCAGCAGCCAGCAAACGAACGACAAGGTTTATTTGGAAATCACCGCCCAGCGCCTCGGACAGGGGCAAGCCTTGCAGGCCACCAAGGTGTCGTGCGCCCAGCAAATTCCGGGCAACAGCGTGCTCGAGGTCGCCGGCACCTTGAGCCAACTCAGCGAAGCCAACAAAACGATGCAATTGAGCACCCGCACCGGAACGCTCAACCTGAGCTGGAGCAGCACCACGCTGCTCCCACCGAACCTCAGCACATGGCTCAACCGCAGCGTTGAGGTGGAGTACCAAACCGTCAACGGTGAAAACCGGCTGAGAAAAGTCAAACCCGATTAACCACCATTTTTTAACCCACGATTGATTCACCAGGAGTTTTTATGAAACAGCACGTATTTTGGAAAACCAGCGCATCGACCTTGCTCCTTGCCCTTTTGATGCAAGGCTGCGGCGGCGGCTCGTCGACGAGCGCATCCGCTGGGTCCTCCCCCCAATTGGCCAACGGTCTGGTCACCGGCTTCGGTTCGGTCATGGTCGACGGCGTGGAAATTGAAGACGTCAACGCCAGCGTGGTCACCGAAAACGCAGACGGCTCGCTGCGCAACAGCGTGTTGCAAATCGGTCAGCGCGTGCGCGTCAACCACGACGGCAAAGGAAGCGCCAGCAAAGTCCTGATCGACGCCGCCGTCATCGGCGATGCCAGGAACGTCGACGCCGCAAAGCTGACCCTGACCGTCGCTGGCCAGGGTGTGAGCATCAACACCGACGCAGCCGCCGGCCCCCTGACCGTCTGGGGTGGCGGCTACAGCAGCATGGCCAACGTCAGCGACGGCGACCTGGTCGAAGTTCACGGCAGCCCGGTGTATGACAGCGTGACTTCGTCTTACAAAGTCGTCGCCACCCGCGTGCAAAAAGTGACCGCCATCGCCAACCTGAAAGTCGGCGGTAAGATCAGCAAGCTCAACACCACGGCGCAGACCTTCTCTCTCAACGGCCTGACCGTCGCCTACGCCACGGCCACGCTGCGCCCCAACGGCGCGACCCTGGCCGACGACATGCAAGTCACCGCCTATGGTCCCACATCGGGCCTGGCCGGCACCGCCTTGACCGCCAGCCACCTCAAGGTCAACCGTCTGCAAGACGGCGCCGCCACCGACACCGTCGCCCAGATCGGCGGCCAGGTCAGCCTGTTCAACAGCAGCACCAGCACCTTCGAGGTGCAAGGCGTCAAAGTCACCGTGGGCTCGGCAACAACCGTGACACCGACGGGCGCCGCAGTCGCCGACAACGCGTATGTCAAGGTCAGCGGCACGGTCGGCAGCGACGGCAGCATCAGCGCCACCAGCATCCAGGTGCGCGCGCAAAACACCGACAGCGACCTGGCCAAGGTCAAACTCATCGGCGTGATCAGCGATTTTGTTGACGCCACCAGCTTTGTGGTCCGCGGCATCCCGGTGGATGCCAGCGGCATCAACGCGGCCACCGCTTGCCCGGGCGTGACCCTGGCCGACAACGTGACGGTGCAAGTCACCGCCACGCAACAAGCCAACACGCCAGTGGTCCTGGCCACCAGCTTGAGCTGCAAAGCACCACCAACCGCCGTGATTCGTCCGATAGACGGGGTGGTGTCGAACTTGGACAGCAGCGCCAAGACCTTTGTGCTCACGCCCAACCGCGGCAGCGCCACCACGGTGCAATGGACCGACACCACCAGCTTCGCCGGCGTGACCAGCGCCGAGCTAGCGAGCAAGCAAGTGCGCGTTTCCGGCTACCTCGAAGGCGGCAAGCTGGTGGCCCGCGTGGTCAGTGTCGCAGGCGCAGGCCTGGACGATGACCGGTTCCAGCGCAGAGCAGGCCGCGACACCGCCGCCGACACCTCTGCTACCGAATGGGATGCCTACCGCCGTGCGACTGGTGGCAATCGCTAACTAGCCTCTGGCTCATGAACGGCGCATCGCTTACGGCGGTGCGCCGTTTTTCATGAGGCAGTCACGCCTAAAATCGCGCCATGTCGAAACCCGCCCCCACCCCTACAGAACAAAGCCTCAAACCCAGCAACTTTTTGC
>CAIMVC010000182.1 GCA_903844825.1 uncultured Burkholderiales bacterium
AGATGGCGAGATCACCAGCGTCAGGTCGCCCAAGATGCGCGAGTGGGTGCTGGCCCGCGTCGGTGACGAGGCCAAGAAGCTGATGTGGACTGGCGAGAAGTATTCGATCGACAAGAACGTGCGGGCCAACCTGCTCGCGATGGAGAACCCAGATGAAGTTCCGCCCGATGTGGCCGAAGTTATACAGTGCGCCGACGACCTCTGGGCGTCGTCGGTTGCGAAGTTCAGCCGCCTTGCGAGCCTGGCAGACGAGGAAGACCACCGAGTCCGAGGTGCCCTTGTTTTTGCTGGAGGCAGTGCAACAGGGCGTGCTTCATCCTACGGCGCTCAAGTCCATAATTTCCCACGTAAGAGCGCAAAAGACCCCGACGCCGTCCGCACAGCTATGGTTCGAGGCCACAAAATTGTTCCACAATTCGGGGCCAGGATCACGGACGTCTTGAAGACGATGCTGCGCCCCGCCATCGTGGCCGCGCCCGGCAACGTCCTGATCGCCTACGACTGGTCGGCCATCGAGGGCCGCGTGCATCCTTGGCTGTCCAACTGCAAGGCCGGTGAGGCCAAGCTGGACGTGTTCCGCTCGGGTCTTGACCCGTACAAGGTCAACGCTGCGGCCACCTTCCGTGTGGACTACGCCGAGGTGACAGGCGACCAGCGGCAGATCGGCAAGGTGCAGGAGCTGGCCCTCGGGTTTCTCGGCGGCGTGGGCGCGTTCGCTGTGTTCGGCCGCGCCTACGGCATCCACCTGTCGCCCGGCGAAGTGCAGCGGGCCGTGGACGGCTGGCGCAAGGCCAACCCGTGGGCCATGCAGCATGGCAACGTGCTCGAGGACGCCTACCTGCGTGCGATGAGAAACAAAGGGCATGAATTCAAGGCAGGTCGCATTGTGTACTTGTTCGACGGTCAGACCCTTTGGTATGCTCTCCCGTCCGGCCGGGTACTTTGCTACCCAAACGCCAAGTTCGACGAGCAGGGCAACGTGACCTACACCAAAGCAGCATGGAAACCAGCAGCAGACGCCAAGGAGTGGCCACGCGCCCGTCTTTGGAAGGGTCTGGCCTGTGAGAATGTGGTGCAGGCAACGGCCAACGACATCTTGCGCGAGTCCCTGCGCCAGCTCGATGGCGTGGTCGCTCACGTCCATGACGAGATCGTGGTCGAGTGCGCAGCCTCTGACGCCGAGACTGTGGCCGCCCGGATGCACCAGATCATGTGCACACCGCCCGTCTGGGCCGAGGGCTTGCCCCTTGGCGCTGAGGGCGTGACCACTACCCGCTATTCGTAAAAACAAAAACGCCCGGTGGGAGCCGGGCGCTAAAAGGAACCAATCATGAATCTGCTCTTGAATTATATCTGCTCCTTGGCTGCTGAGGGCGAGACCGCGCTGATCGTGCGGCAAAAGCCCATCGGCAACGAGTTGCAGTTCCACGCCGATGGGGCCATCAAGGCCACCTGGCCCGCCATGCTGCCCACGGCCAAGGTCAAGCCCGACTGGGCCATCTACGGCAACACGGCCAGCTTCATCATCGACCGCTTCAAGGACGGTCACCCGAGCGCCAGCGCCGCCAACTGCGAATACGTGCTGGTCATGGTGCTGGACGATGTGGGGACCGACAAAGTGCCCAACACCTGCCCCCTGCCCCCGACTTGGGTCATGGAGACCTCGCCCGGCTCGTTTCAGTGGGGCTACGCCTTCAGCGAGCAGCCGCGCAAGGGTGACTTCGCCGCAGCCATCAAGGCGATCGCCGAGGCTGGCTACACCGACAAGGGCGCGATCAACGCCGTGCGCAACTTCCGCCTGCCCGGCTCGATCAACCTCAAACCCGGCAAGGACAACTTCGCAGCTGTGCTGGTCGAGTTCAACCCCGAGCGCGAGTACACCCTCGAAGAGCTGTGCGCTGCCATGAACGTCACGCCCGGCCCGGTCGAGGCCGTCTACTCACCCGTGCGTGTGGCCGACGATGGCGGCGACGACGTGATGGCCTGGCTGTCCGACAACGGCATGGTGATCTCGAACCCGAACCAAGAGGGCTGGGCTGGCGTGATCTGCCCTAACAGCGTGGAGCACACCGACGGCAACCCTGAGGGCCAGCGGGTGCTCGACGGCATCTCCAAG
>CAIMVC010000183.1 GCA_903844825.1 uncultured Burkholderiales bacterium
CGATACGCGAGTTGCCAAGCAAGCGCTGGCCCCAGCCGAAAAACGGCTCGAACAGGTTGAAAAAAAACGCCAGCAAGCGTGAAAAGAACGCCAAGGAAATACTCTCGCGGTAAAACAAATGCGCCGCCTGGGGAGGCGGCGCATTTGAAGGGTTCAGACTCGACGGATCAGGGCCTTGCCAGGCCCCAGGGCCGAGCCGCTTATTTCTGAGCCTGTTTGACCGCGTCCGTCATGTCGGCGCCGATCTTGCCCAGAGCTTCGTCAACGCTCATCTCGCCGACGATGGCTTGCGTCACACGCGCGACGGTGGGCAGCATGATCGCGCGATTGTACTTATAGCCCTGGAACTGATAGGCCACTGGCGACAAGCTGGCCACGCCGGAGCTGAACACGCCCAGCGCCGCGCGGGCAGCCGGTGTGGCCGTGGGGTAAGCCGCGCCTTTTTTGGCCAGCCCGGCGTGGGCCGGGATGTTGTCGGTCTTGTTGATGAACTCGGCGTAATTGGCTTCTTGCGCCATGAATTCGAGGAACATGCCAACTTCTTTGGGCGACTTGCTGGTCTTCAGGGCGACCCAGGCGGCGCCGCCTGGAATGCCGGTGCAGGCCGCAGGGCCACAGGGGTTAGGCACGGCCACCCAGTCAAAGGCGTTGCCAATGTCTTTTTGCAGGCGGTTGATCTGCCACGAACCGGACAGCACCATGGCGACACGGCCGTTTTTAAATTCGCCAATCGAGTCCGCAAAGGTCGAGCCGCCGGAGCCGCCCCAGACTTCCTTGAGCATGGCGCCATCTTTGTGCCAGCCGACAAACTTGTTGACGGTGGTTTTGTAGCCATCGTCGAGCTGCAAGTCGCCTTTGGCGTCAAAGATTTTGGCGCCGTAGCTGATGGCAGGGCCCGCAAAGCGGTGGCCCGAACGGTCCCAGGCCAGCGCTGCCGGCGTCTGGGTGGCTTTGGATACCTTGCGCGCTGCGTCGACCCACTCGTCCCAGCTGGCTTTGGGGCCGGGCATGGCGACCTTGGCTTGTTCAAACAAGGTCTTGTTGACATAAGGGCCGGTCATGGTCAGCTGCGACATGAAGCCGTAAATGCCCTTGTCGCTGGCCGAGGGGCGCAGCCAGGGCAGGGTCGAGCCGAAGTTCGCTTCAATGTAGGCGGCATTTTTCAGCTGCGGCCGAATGTCCAGGTAGTACTTGGACAAACCGCCCAGATCGGTCACGCGGGCAATGTCGGGCCCCTGGCCGGCAGCCAGTTGCACGGGCAACTGCTCGACGATGGTCTTGTAGGGCACGGTGTCAACGATCACCTTGGTGCCGGGGTTGGCGGCTTCAAAGCGCTTGGCAATCGCGGCGGTGACTTCGCATTCGATGCCGTCCTGGTAGCACATGACCCGGATGTCGGCGGCTTGTGCCAAGGCGGGCACGGCGGCGATGGCCGCCACTGTGGCGGCGCGGCGCAAGCTCTGCAAAGAGGCAAAAGAGGAGGAACGAGAAACCATGGAGACTCCAGCAAAGGTGATTAAAATTTCTCGCCAATCATAGGGCGGCTGGCAAAGCCGCCTCCTTATGGTTTTTACCAGTGACGCCCCGCGCTGGCCCGGCCCCGCTCCCGTTCGCCAGCCCGCGTGCGACCTCCCGTCGTGATGCGGTCGCCTGCGGACAGTTTTCATCCCTGCGTTTGCCACGGACTCCCCATGCCCGCCACCCGCGCCCCCCAAACAAGCGTTATTGCCCGAACTGATGCCCGAAATGATGCCCGAACTGATGCGCTTTGACGATGGTCAGCGCGTCAACAGCCCGGGCGACTGGGCCAGGCGCCGGCTGGAACTGCGCCAGGCGGCGCTGCGCTGGGTCTATGGCGACCTGCCGGCCACCCCCCGCAACCTGAGTGCGGTGCTTTTGCACGAGGCCCGCGCCCATGTCAGCCCCGGCGCGCGCCTGCACACCTACCGCGTGGTGGCCGACGGCCAGTCTGCTTTTATCTTGCGGCTGCTGTTGCCCGATGGCGGGCCGGGGCCCTTTGCCACCTTGCTGTACGGCGACGCGTGCTGGGACTACGCCAGCGATGCCGTCAAGGCGGCCGTGCTGGCGCGTGGCTATGCCCTGGCCGAATTCGACCGGGTCGAGATCATGTCTGACCCAGCACCCCCCTCGGGGCCGGCAGCCACTGCAGCCCCAGTCTCGACCTGCCCGGCCCTGCAGGCTTACACCGGCGCAGCGATTGCGGCCTGGGCCTGGGGCTTTCACCGGGGCGTTGATGCCTTGCTGCAAATGCCGCAGATTGACGCCAGCCGCATCGCCATCGTGGGCCATTCGCGCGGCGGCAAGGCGGCGTTGCTGGCCGGTGCTACCGACGAAAGAATCGCCCTGACCAGTGCCAACAGCGCGGGCGCGGGCGGCGCCGGCAGTTTCAAGCGGCTGGGCCCCGGGGCCGAAACACTGGGCGACATTGCCCAGGCCTTTGCCCACTGGTTTTCGCCGGCGCTGCAGCACTTCAAAGGCCGTGAGGAGGCGCTGGCCTTTGATCAGCACTTTTTGAAAGCGCTGATCGCGCCCCGTTATTTGCTGACCACCGAAGCCCTGCACGACAGCTGGTCCAACCCCTCGGGCAGCTGGCACACCCACCAGGCCGCCCGCCAGGTTTACCGCTGGTTGGGGGCCGAGGACCGACTGGCCATTAGTTTCAGAGCCGGCGGGCATGCGCATTTGCCTGCCGACTGGCAGACCTTGCTGGCGCACATGGACGCCTGTTTTCGCGGCCTGGCCCTGCCTGCGCCAACTGAGTTGACCGCCCCGACTTTTTAGCGGCGGTCCACTCAGGGCTTCACGACTTCCAGCAGGCGATCAAGCCCGCCCTGATGGATCGCCACCATGGCCTGAGCCCGTACCCGCGGCTTGGCGTGGTAGGCCACCGACAGCCCGGCGGCGCCCATCATCGGCAAGTCGTTGGCACCATCGCCCATGGCAATGGCTTGCTCGGGGCGAATACCCATCTGCGCGCAGGTTTGCAGCAGCATTTTCTTTTTCTCTTCGCCGTCACAAATATCGCCCCAGGGCTGGTCCACCATGCGGCCGGTGAGCAAGCCTTGCTCGACTTCGAGCACGTTCGAGCGCGTGTAGTCAATGCCCAGTTCATCGCGCACCCGGTCGGTAAAAAACGTAAAGCCACCGCTGACCAGCAGCACCTTCATGCCCGCCTTTTTGCAGGCCGCCACCAGATGGGCTGCGCCCGGGTTCAAACGCAGGCGCTCGCGGTAGACAGCGTCCATGCTCGTCACGCTCACGCCCTTGAGCAGCGCCACACGCAGGCGCAAGCTTTCTTTGTAATCCGCAATTTCACCGCGCATAGCCGCCTCGGTGATGGCAGCGACTTCGGCCTTGCGCCCCACCACATCGGCAATTTCATCGACGCACTCAATATTGATCAGCGTCGAGTCCATGTCGAAAGCGATGAGTTTGAAGTCGCTCAAATTCAGCGGCGAGGGCAGGTTTTTGACGCTCAGTCCGGGGGAGAGTTCGGTGGCTTCGGTGGCTTCGGTGGCTTCAGGGGTTTCGGTGGTTTCGGTGGTGCTAGGGGCGGTCATGATGTCAAGAGGGATAAATGGTTAGTTAGCCAGGGCAGGGCGCGATTCTTCTTTAGGCGGTGATGGGGGTCAATGTGGATGATGGGCACTCGTCCAGCTGTCCCCGGCCGCGCATGCCGCACTGTTTGCCTCAGCTCAGCGCGACTCCTTGCCCAGCAGACTCGGCATCTCGCGGTCCAGAAGGGTTTGCTTGGCGTTCGCAGGCATGGGTCAATCGGCGAAGAATAGCGATAGCGGGTTGGGCACAGGTTCAGGCTTCAACGAGTAAAGGCACAAGGGTGTTTGCAAGACAGAGTTCGGTGTGCCGGAAGGTCGATGCAGCGGCCTGGGGTTGCTGCAGAGTATCGCAAAATTGAGCCAGCAAATCGCCGCGAGACCGAGACCGAGCCCGCCGCTTGCCCGCCCCCCGCAGTTCGCCTGGTATTGCGAGCGACTGGCTTCAGATTTTGGGGGGCATCCCCGTCTATTTAATTCCCGATCGGGATGATTTTTTGGGTTGACGGGATTGATCTCTCCAAAATTCCCGAACGGTAAATATATCTTGCGGCTTGCTCGCGTTGTACTCATAATTTCCCGGACGGGAACTACATAACCGCTTACCCATGACCACCATCACCACCGCCCAAACCCTGGGTGCCGCGCTGCGCTCGGCCAGGAAGCGTATGCGCTTAACCCAGCCAAACCTGGCGCTGGCCGCCGGTGTGGGTGTGCGCTTCATCGTCGATCTGGAAGGCGGCAAGCCCACGGTGCGCCTAGAGCAGGTGCTGAGGGTGGTTGACGCTCTGGGCGGGTCACTGGCACTCACCGGATTGGATGCCGCGGCCACCCAGGCCGAAGAGGATCGCCATGGCGCATGACATCGGCGTCTGGCTGTTTGACCAACCGGTCGGCACCTTGTCGCTGGTGGGCGGACGCTTGAGTTTTCAGTACCGCCCTGATTGGCTGGCACAGCCCCATGCTGTGGCTCTCTCGCAGTCTTTGCCGCTCGGCACCGAGCCCTTTGACGATCAACAGTGCCGCGCCTTCTTTGCCGGCTTGTTACCCGAGGGCAACCTGCGTCGGCTGATTGCCCAGCAGTGCCAGGTGTCCAGCCAAAACGACTTTGCATTGCTCAACGCCATTGGTGGTGAATGCGCTGGCGCCATCACCTTTGTGCCGGACGGGCAGCCCATGGCCCCCGCTGAGCAGGCCTCGGTCGAGTGGCTGGACGAGACGCAACTGCTCGCCTTGCTGGATGAATTGCCGCGTCGCCCCATGCTGGCGGGGCGTGACGGCATTCGGCTGTCGCTGGCCGGCGCGCAAGACAAACTGCCGGTGGTGTTTGATGGGCAGCGTATCGGCCTGCCCAAAGGCGGACAAGCCAGCACACACATCCTCAAGCCCGCCATTGCGTCGGTGGAGGCCAGTGTGATCAACGAGGGCTTTTGCCTGGCGCTGGCGCAGGCGGTGGGCATGCCCACGGCACAGGCGCAAATCTTCGATGTCGACGATCGTCAAGTCTTGCTGGTCGCCCGCTATGACCGCCGTGAGGACCCTGAGGGTCGGCTGGTGCGCATTCATCAAGAAGACTTCTGCCAGGCCCTGGGCGTGGTGCCCGAGATGAAGTACCAAAACGAAGGTGGCCCAGACCTGAAGGCCTGCTTTGGCCTGCTGCGCAAAGCCACCCGGCCCAGCGCGCCGCAGGTGCTGCGGCTCTTGGACGCCGTGGTGTTCAATGCCTTGATCGGCAACCATGACGCCCATGCCAAGAACTTCGCCTTGCTCTACGCCGGCAAAACACCGACCCTGGCACCGCTGTACGACATGCTGTCCACAGCGGTGTACGAGCACCTCACGCCCAAGATGGCCATGAAGCTAGGCAGCAAGTACAAATTCTCTGAGGTGCAGGCCCGGCACTGGGCGCAATTTGCAGAGGCCGCAGGGCTGTCCAAAGCCCAGACCAAAAAGCGCGTGCTGGGCCTGGCGCAAGACCTGCCCACTGCCGCTCGCCAACTGCAGGCCTCGCCGCCGTTTGCGGGCCAGTCGATCGTGGCCAGGATCGTGGCCCTGATTGAGCAGCGGTCAGCACTCACCGCCCGGCGTCTACTGGAAGCTGGTGACGGTACCGAGGAGCAAGACACAGATGAATCCTGAGTCCATTGCACTTTTCCACTTTTGCACTGTTGCCTGAGGTGCAGCTTGCGGAACTCGACCACTTCCTGATGTACGAAGTGGACTCCAACGAGGTTTTGATGATCGCCACCCGAAACCAAGCAGGCGAGGGCCCAAAACAAGCCCAACGCCGCCAAAAAAGAGAAGTAAGCCACAAACCAAGCCCCAGTCAAATCGGTAAATATTTGCAGCCCTAAGCCGTTTTAGAGCTCAGCCGCGCTAAGATTGATCAACTTCGATCGGGGCGCAACACGCCACCAGCGCTCCCCGGCCGAGCCCCCCTCAAGCCCCTGGCGCACCCGCTTTTACGCGGCGTGCACCGCGGTAGCCTGTGTGATTGGTGACTATGTGACTTTTGCCCCGGGCGTGATGTGCAATGGCAATGTGCACGTTCAGGACCATGCCTACATTGGCACGGGGGCCGTGATCAAACAGGGCTTGCCCGGCGCGCCGCTGGTCATTGGCCGGGGCGCGGTGGTGGGCATGGGCGCGGTGGTTACCAAAAGCGTGCCGCCGGGGGTTACGGTGGTGGGCAATCCGGCGCGGGTGTTGGAGCGCTGAGCCGTGAAGCGAAGCTTTGGTTTTCCACAGGGTTTGAGTGCACTGGCGTTGTTTGACCGTGACACCGGGATCAAAGAGCACCCCTCTTATAAAGCCGCCAAGTCGGGTGATGCCGAGGCTGCGCTGGTTTTGGTTTCCGATTTGGCAGGTGATTGGCTCTTCCTGCACGAAGAGAAGTTCAAACCTGGCGTCGTTTTTGTGGCGCCTCATGCCAAAGAGGCGAGCGGTGACAATGCGATTCCTCAGACCTTGTCAACGCTTTGTGCTGCCGTGTTTTCAGGCTTGGTAGATAAGGAAATTGTGCAGACCGACAGGGTTTATCACACGGGTGCAGATGCCATGGAGCGGATGGCCAGTCGGGCAACCTTTGAGGGGGTGGTGAAACCTGACGCAGAGTATGTCTTGGTTGACGATGTGACCAATTTGGGGGGGACTCTGGCAGAATTGGCAAATTACATTCAGTGCCATGGTGGTCTGGTAGCCGGTGTGCTTGTCTTAGTCAATGCGGGCCGCAATCCTGCGCTGATTCCCGAGCGCAAATACGTCCGTTTAATCAAGGAGCGGTTTCAAGATGAATTCACAGAAATCTTCGGGATCAATCCCGATGCCCTTACCGCCAACGAAGCCCGATACCTTGTTGGTTTCAGATCAATTGACGCGATCCGAAATCGACTTGCTGCGGCAAAACAAGAAATCGATCTCCGACTACGTTCAAAAGGTTTATCCCGATCGGGAGGCGTTTCTGCGGGCTCGCAAGCTGAAGGCGCGCTGAGCGGTCACGATTCGTCCGATACACCTTATCCATCACCATAAACCCGAAAACGCTGTCCCGAGTGGGTAGCGTTTTTGGGTTTTTTTGTTGCTCCAAATGCTGAACACTCCCTTTTCCCCCTGGCCCAGTTTCACCCCCGAAGAAGCCGACGCAGTGCACCGCGTGGTGATGTCTAACAAGGTGAACTATTGGACGGGCACCGACACCCGCGAGTTTGAAAAAGAGTTTGCCGCTTGGTGTGGCACGGCTCATGCTGTGGCGCTGGCCAATGGCACGCTGGCACTGGATCTGGCGCTCAAAGCTTTGAGCATTGGCCCGGGGGACGAGGTGGTGGTGACGCCCCGCACTTTCATTGCGTCGATTTCGTGTGTGGTGAATGCTGGGGCGGTGCCGGTGTTTGCCGATGTGGAGCC
>CAIMVC010000184.1 GCA_903844825.1 uncultured Burkholderiales bacterium
CTCCACTCGCCGCCGCTGAAGTCGCCCTCGACTTCATTGAACTTACCCAGAACGTTGGGCCGCACGTCAGCGCGCCAGTTGTAGAGCTCTTCCTTGAGCTGGTATTCGATGACCTGGCGCTTTTCCTCGATCACCAAAATTTCCTGCAGGCCGGCGGCGAATTCGCGCGTGAGCTGCGCCTCCAGCGGCCAGACCACGCCGACCTTGTGCAGCCGGATGCCCAGGCGCCGGCAGCTGGCGTCGTCCAGCCCCAGGTCGATCAGGGCCTGGCGCGTGTCGTTGTAAGCCTTGCCGCTGGCGATCAGGCCCAGGCGATCGTTCGGGCCTTCGATCACGTTGTAGTTCAGCCGGTTGGCGCGGATATAGGCCAGCGCGGCGTACCACTTGTAGTCAAACAGGCGTTGCTCTTGCTCCAGCGGTGTGTCGGGCCAGCGGATGTGCACGCCGCCGGCGGGCATGGCGAAGTCGGTCGGCAGCTTGATCTGCACGCGCTCCGGGTCGATCAGCGTGCTGGCCGAGGACTCGACGATTTCCTGGATCGTCTTCATGCTGGCCCAGACGCCGGCATAGCGACTCATCGCCAGCGCGTGCAAACCCAGGTCGAGAATTTCCTGCACGCTGGCCGGAAAAAATACCGGCAGTCCGCAGGCCTTGAAGATGTGGTCGCTCTGGTGGGCTGCGGTTGAACTCTTGGCCACGTGGTCGTCCCCCGCCACCGCCAGCACGCCGCCCCAGGCCGTGGTGCCGGCCATGTTGGCGTGTTTAAACACGTCCGACGTGCGGTCCACGCCCGGACCCTTGCCGTACCAGATGCCAAACACGCCGTCGTAGCGGTTGGTGCCCGGTGGCGCAAAGCCCAGCTGCTGGGTGCCCCACACGGCGGTGGCGGCCAGTTCCTCGTTCACGCCCGGCTGGAACACGATGTGCTGCGCCTTGAGGTACTTGGAGGCTTTCCACAAGGCCTGGTCGTAGCCGCCTAGCGGCGAGCCGCGGTAGCCCGAAATAAAGCCGGCAGTGTTCTTGCCCTGAAGCTGGTCGCGCAGACGCTGCAGCATCGGCAGCTTGACCAGGGCTTGCACCCCGCTCATGAACGCGTAGCCATAGTCCAGGCTGTACTTGTCGTCGAGCGTGACGGCCTGCAGGGACCGGCGGATATGTTCGGGCAGGGGGGCGTTCATGTCGGACTCCAGAGGGTTAAGACGCTGGCTGGGTGAGCGGGCGTGCAATGCGTGGATTTCTGCGATGCGGCGCCGGGTAGGCGTGCCCACAGGAGGCAAAGTGTATTCTGGCGCGGCCGATAGGTGTTTGCGTTTTGTGCGTCAATTCCGGCTATATTTGAAAGAATCTTGCTTAAAAAAGGCGATTATGGAAACACTCGACAGCTTCGACCTGGCCATCTTGAAAGAGCTGCAAAACCAGGCCCGGCTCACCAATGCCGAACTGGCCAGCCGCGTCGGTCTGTCGGCGGCGCCCTGCTGGCGGCGCGTGCGCTCGCTCGAAGAAGCCGGCTTCATCACCGGCTACCGCGCCGAGATCAACCGCCAAAAAATCGGCCTGGGCGTGCTGGCCTTTGTGCGCCTGGACGCCGAACGCAACACCGCCGACGCCACACGCCAGCTCGAAGAGGCCATCAGGAAGTTGCCCGAAGTCATCAGCTGCCACTACATCAGCGGCGCCGGCACTTTCGAGCTGCAGGTGGTCACACAAGACCTGGACAGCTTCAGCCGCTTTTCCCGCCACAGCCTGATGAACCTGCCCAACGTCAAAGACCTGCACACCAGTTTTTCGCTCGGAGAAGTCAAGGCTGGCTCGGCCCTGCCGCTGGGGCATCTGGGCGTTTAGCGTCCTGCATTCAAACGCATGTGAACCCGAGGAGAAATAAATGAACACCGCCATTCAAACCTCAACAGTCAACCGGCCCCGCACCGTCGAGCGTCTCGTCGCCGGGCAGGCGACATCGGACGGCGCGGGCGTCAAACTGACCCGCGTGCTCACGCACCATCTGCAGCACCGGCTTGACCCGTTCTTGATGCTCGATGCGTTTGGCAGCGACCAGCCCGACGACTACATCGCAGGCTTCCCGGACCATCCCCATCGCGGCTTTGAAACGGTCACCTACATGCTGGCAGGGCGCATGCTGCACCGTGACAGCGCCGGCCATGAAGGCCTGCTGGAAAACGGCGGCGTGCAATGGATGACCGCTGGCAGGGGCGTGATCCATTCGGAGATTCCGCAGCAACAAGAAGGCCTGATGGAAGGCTTTCAGCTCTGGCTGAACCTGCACAGCAGCGAAAAAATGCGGACGCCGTGGTACCGCGACTTTCAAAACGGCGAACTGCCCAAGCTGCGAACCCCCTCGGGCGTCGATGTCACCGTGATTGCCGGCGCCAGCCACGGCGTGCAGGGTGCTGTGACGCGTGAGATCACCCAACCCCTGTACCTCGATGTCCACCTGCCCCAGGGCGCGCGCTTTGAACAAACGCTGCCGGCCGAGCACAACGCTTTCGTTTATGTCTACCGTGGTGAGGTCACCATCGCGGGCCAGCGCGTCCCCAGCCAGCGCATGGCGATCCTGGCCAA